>JAQXTJ010000178.1 GCA_029219425.1 Bacteroidales bacterium | reverse complement strand
GAACTCGCGGCGTGGCGCCACGTCCTCGCCCATGAGCATGGAGAAGATGCGGTCGCTCACGGCGGCATCCGTGATGTTCACCTGCTTGATAATGCGGCTCTCGGGATCAATGTTGGTTTCCCAGAGCTGCTCGGGGTTCATCTCACCAAGTCCCTTGTAGCGCTGAATCTTCACTTGCTTCTCCTCACCGCCGCCGTAGCGCTCGATGAACTGGAACTTCTGCTGCTCGTTCCAGCAATACTCGTGCACATTTCCTTTCACGCACTTATAGAGCGGCGGAGTGGCGATGTAGAGGTAGCCATTCTCGATGATGGCACGCATGCGGCGGAAGAAGAACGTCATGAGCAGGGTGGCGATGTGTGCTCCATCGACATCGGCATCGGTCATGATGATAATCTTGTGGTAGCGCAGCTTGGAGAGGTTGGCGGCCTTGGGATCATCCTCGGTGCCGATGGTCACGCCAAGGGCGCGGAAAAGGTTGACGATTTCCTCGCTGTCGAACACCTTGTGCTCCATGGCCTTCTCCACATTGAGGATTTTACCGCGCAGTGGCAGGATGGCCTGGAACTCGCGGTTGCGTCCCTGCTTTGCCGAGCCACCTGCCGAGTCTCCCTCGACGAGAAAAATCTCGCTGTCCTCGGCGTTGCGCGAGGAGCAGTCGGCGAGCTTGCCCGGGAGGCCGCCTCCGGTGAGTGGGCTCTTGCGCTGCACCTTCATGCGGGCATTCTGGGCGGCGTGGCGTGCTGTTGCAGCAAGAATCACCTTCTCGATGATGGCCTTGGCCTGCGAGGGGTGCTCCTCGAGGTAGTTGCCCAGTGCCTCGCGCACCGATGTCTCCACGGCGCCAATCACCTCGTTGTTGCCGAGCTTGGTCTTGGTCTGACCCTCAAACTGAGGCTCGAGCACCTTCACCGAGATAACGGCTGTGAGACCCTCGCGGAAGTCGTCCTTGCTTATCTCCACCTTCACCTTCTCGAGCATCTTCGAGTCCTCGGCATATTTCTTAAGCGTTGCGCCCAGGCCGCGGCGGAAACCGGTGAGGTGAGTACCACCCTCAATGGTGTTGATATTGTTTACGAAAGAGTAGATATTTTCGTTGAACGAAGTGTTGTAGGTCATGGCCACCTCCACGGGAATACCCTGGCGCTCGGTGCTGATGTGGATTACGTCGGCAATGAGGTGCTCCTTGTTGGAGTCGATGTAGCGCACAAACTCGTCGAGGCCGGTGTCGCTGTGAAACACCTCGGTCTTGGGGTTGCCTGCCTCATCGAGCTTGCGCTCGTCGATGAGGGTGAGCGTGATTCCGGCATTGAGGAAAGCCAGGTCGCGCAGGCGTGTGGCAAGAGTGTCGTAGTCATAGACGGTCACCGAGAAAATGGAGTCGTCGGGGTGGAAATAGATTGACGTGCCGTGATCCTCACCGCAGTCGCCAATCACGGCGACGGGAGCTTTTGGGTGTCCGCAGCTGTATTCCTGCATATAGATCTTCCCGCCACGGCGCACCTCGGCTCGCAGATAGGTGGAGAGTGCGTTGACGCACGACACGCCCACGCCATGGAGTCCGCCCGACACCTTGTAGGAGCCTTTGTCGAACTTACCGCCGGCATGCAGCACGGTGAGCACCACCTCGAGGGCGCTCTTGTGGAGCTTCTCGTGCTCATCGACGGGGATTCCACGGCCATTGTCAACGACCTTAATGGAGTTGTCGTCGGTGATAGTCACCTCGATGTGGGTTGCAAATCCGGCAAGAGCCTCGTCGATGGAGTTATCGACCACCTCATACACCAAGTGGTGGAGACCCTTGGCGCTGGTGTCGCCAATATACATCGAGGGGCGCTTGCGCACAGCCTCCAGGCCTTCGAGCACCTGGATGTTATTGGCTGAATAATTCTGTTCTTCTAATTCTTCGTCAGTCATTCCTATTATGTTTTCTTTCCTTATTTTCAACTATTTACAATGGCTCACTCGCGGATGCTTGCGGCACTCGCGAAATAAGCAAACAAAAATAGTGTTTTTTTTCGACATACCGAAATTTTTTGCCCTAAAGATTGTGAAATAGTGTGCATTAGCTCCTCACTTGGAGCAGGCGGGGCAATTGGGGTCGCGCCGGGTGGCTATGGTGTGGAATTGCATAGTTAGGGTGTCGGCGATGAGCAGACGATTGGTGAGCAGCTCCCCCACCCCGGCAAGAAACTTCACCGCCTCGGTGGCCTGGAGGCAGCCAAGCAAACCCACCACTGTGCCCATAACTCCGGCGATGGCGCAGGAGGTGTCGGCCTCGGTGGGCGAGGCGTCGGGGAACACGCAGCGGTAGCATGCCGAGCCGGGCACGCAGGTGAGCAACTGAGCGCCAAACTGATACACGCCACCCACGGCAAAAGGCTTGCCCTGAGCCACGCAAGCATCGTTGATCATATATTTAGAGCACAGCGAGTCGGTGCAGTCGATTACGAAATCATAGTGGGCTATCACATCGTGGATTGAGCCTTGGTCGAGAAAGACGGGGTGTGTGCGCACATCAACATTGGGATTAATTGCACGCATTTTTGCGGCAATCGAGTCGGTCTTGGGGCGGCCCAGGTCGCCGGTGAAGTGCGCCACCTGGCGTGCAAGATTGGAGCGACTCACCACATCGCCATCGGCCACGCCAATGGTGCCCACACCAGCCGCGGCAAGATAGAGCCCGGCAGGAGAGCCAAGCCCACCGGCGCCAATGAGAAGCACACTGCCCCGGGCAAGGCGCTCTTGCCCCTCAAGACCGATTTGCGGCAGCATCGTCTGCCGGCTGTAGCGCTCACGCAATTCATCGATATTCTCCATAGGCCGAAATTTACTGTTTCAGGCGGCAAATTTACTTGAAAAATCGCGCTTTCGGCACATTTTCAACAATTATTATCATCGGTGTGCGCGATTATTGCCCAACTGCAGAATTATCTTTGCAGCGTGGAAGGGAAAAAGCCTACCTACGCTCGTTACTCAATGTGATTGCACTGCATAGATTTTAATATAATGCTATGAAAAACACTTTTCAGTGAAAACACTGATACCATGAAGAACGCAAAAGATTAATTTTTGCACTGTAACGCACCGGCAATGGTGAGCCGGACGTGAAATTTAGTAGTCATAAAGCAGAAAGGCCTGCGAGGCAATATGGGACGTGAGTCCTCCCTGCCACGCAGGCATTTTTTTGCATTTAAGCGAAAGAATGTGCATTTATAGCCACTTTTGGGGCTTTTATATATTGATTTGTAAATTGCCGACTATTGAAAAACAGCGAGGAAAAGACTAATTTTGCAAGCAAAACATAATAATTTTGCTCAAATCAATTATAAAAAGAGTACGATATGAAACGAAACAAACTTCTTCTTATGTGCTTGCTGGCGCTTGCCGCCACAGCCACATCGTGCAAGAGCGACGAGCCGGAGCCCGCTCCGACTCCCGACATTGAGGTGGTGGAACCCGAGGAGTTGCCCACCGAGGACCAGATGAAAATGAATTGCCAGGCTGCCACCTATGTGTTCCAGGGCAATTATGCCGAAGAGGGCGCAGCCGTGCTCAGGCGCATTGCCGTGCGTGCATCCGCGCTCGACGAGAGCACAAAGGCCGTGCTTATGACCAAGGAGACCCTTAACTCCCTCAGCGACCACGATGCTGAGATGATTACGCGCATATACCTGCGCGGCGGATGCCTGATTGTGGCAGATGCCTCGGCAGTCGATGTGGTGACGCTGTGGCAGAAGATGCAGGGCGCATTCGATGCAATGGAGGAAGCCCACACCCTGCCCGGCGACAGCAACCGCGACGCGGTGAACAACATACGCAACTACAATCCCGGTGAATCGAAAAGCGATGCTCCCGAAGGCAGCAATGAGCCGGAGGATGTGATTGCCGTGAGCTGCCACGGCACCTACGTCACAGCCCAGGAGCGGCCGATGAAAATATCGGTGGCAGACAAGGACGGGAATCCAGTGCCAAGCGACAGCATCATTGAGGTAGCCGCCGAATCAATCGAGAAGCACACCGAATACTTCTATGGCAACCGTGCCGACCGTCTTGTAGAGTGGGTGAACGAAGTGACACTCGACACTACCGACAAGGCTACGGCAATGAAGCAGATGGGCAGTTCACTCCTCGCCTCACGCGGTGAGAAGATATCGCTTTGCGACATAATGGACTCGCACATGGTGCAATATGATGTGGAGGATGAAATCTGTCTTTATGACAAGGAGCACGAGAAAGAGATTATGAGACAACACAGCTCCATGACCTACTATATCAAATCATGGTCGGCATACAGTTTCGATGACAAAGTCGACTATTATGCAGTGGATATCACAGTGCTTCTTCGCAACTCATCTCTCGGAGCACACGGAAACGAAGACGAAGAAACATGGAATGTTAGATTGGGTTATTGGTGGCGCTATTTTTATTATGGTTTCTATATGTCGGGGATGAAGTCGGTTAATCCTATCCGACGGGCGACACCGCCATATACTGAAACCGGGGTTTCAGTCGTTCAAGCCTACCCTGAGGAGCAACCAGGCTCAACAACCGTTACTTCGGGCGTGAACTATAGCATCAATGGCAGTTTTGGCATTTCAAATGGTGCCGGAAATGGCGGAGTAAGCGGAGGCGTTACTTTCGTAAACCAAACCTCACGTTCAATCCCCGATGTGTATATAGAGCAACAGACAATAGAAAACTTCCCGGTATTTACCTACACGATGTCGAAACATCCTAAAACTCATTGGACAGGTAAACATGATATAGTACCCAGAATATTCAGAAATGACACCTGGACAGAGCAGGCATGGGTGTGGAAAATATCCAAACCATCAGGTTCCTATATACTTCAGAATATGACTGAATACGACATTGAGGCAGTTCGTGGAAATTTATCAGCACCATACTACTTTAAAGATACCTACTTCACCGCACGTTCGGTCCAGACGGTATTTTATCCGCTGCCTACACCGCCGCGCTACAAGAGCGAGTGGCGAATGGGATACAAGGTGGAAGGCGACCGCGAAACAGTGGATAACTTCCTCTCGAAATACTACAGCAAGACCTGGTATCCCGAATTTACCAGCTATGGCGCTGATGCCGACAATGCTGCTGATGCGGCATGCGACGACTTCCGCACTTTCATCACCACATTTGTCAACGACCGCATCAACTGGCAGGACCGCATCGCCACGCCCATCACATTCTGGGTGAAGAAAAACGACTCGCCCGACGTGGCCCTCACCGCCACCGTCGATGCCGCGGGCAATGTGAAATATGAATAATATTTTCATCAATGGCTATCTACAATTATTTACAAAATGCTATAAAAACCACTATTCGGGGCATATATACATCGTTTATAAATCGATTTGTATATCGAAAAATTATGCTGAAAAGGATAAAACAGCTTAACTTTGCAGTGAATCCTCAAGAATATTCGATGACAATATAGAACCTGACATTTTTTAGAAAAAGTATTCAATGGGGCATACCGGCCGGTATGCCCCTTATTTTTTCTACTAAGCAGATTGAAATCAAACCCACCACTATATTTTCACGAGCCGCTTTATGCGAGAGATTTCAGGAGGAATTTCGGCCTCGTAGTGAGTGACGTAGATGATAGTGCGACCCTCATCTTGCAACATTCGGGCAATCACGCCAGCCACAAGGCGCTTTTGCATCATGTCGAGTCCGTGTAGCGGCTCGTCGAGAATGAGCAGCGGAGCATTCTTGATGAAGGTGCGTGCGAGCAGGGCCATGCGCTGCTCGCCACTCGAGAGCGTGCGCATCATGCGGCCGGCAGTGTGACCGATGCCCAGCGCATCGAGCCACTGCCGAGCCAGGGCAAGCTGCTCGGGCGAGAGGCGGCGGAAGCAGCCCACATTGTCGTGCAGGCCCGAGGCCACCACGGTGAGCGTGTCCTCGCCGTTGCCGAAGTAGAGGTGCATCTCGGGCGAGATGTAGCCAATGCGGCGCTTGATGTCCCAAATGCTCTCGCCACAACCGCGGCGGCAGTCGAAGATGGTGATGTCGTTGCTATATCCCTGTGGATTGTCGGCATAGACGAGGCTCAGCAGCGTAGATTTTCCCGAACCGTTCTCGCCGAGCAGCGCCCAGCGGTCGCCTGCCTCCACCCGCCAGTTCACGTCGTGCAAAATCACCGTAGAGCCATAGCGCACTTCGCAGTGGCGCAGCTCGAAGGCGTTGCGGTAATCGATAGGCTCATGCAGCGTCACATCGGGCAGCAAGTCGATGCCGCCTTTTGTCGAAAACACCTTAGTGACCTCATCAATCACACCGGCAAGCCCCATATCGGCAACAGCAAGCATCTTGCCCACCGTGAGTTGCTTCATAGGCAGCACAAAATCGGTGAATGGCGGAATATCCACCGTGTTGCACAGCAGCAGAATCACCGCCGTTCCCTGGCAAGCAATGTCGTGCAGCAATTCGTTGAAAAGCGAGCGCGAGGCGGCATCAAGCCCGATATAAGGATTATCCACGATGAGAATATCGGGAATTTCGGTAAACATATTGATAATGAGAAATTTCCTCAGCTCCCCACTCGAAAGGAAATTCACGCGCTTGTGAAGAATATCGGTGATAGAGAGACGTGAACACAACTCCTCCCAGCGCTCGGGAGCAATCTTCCCTGCGATAAGTTCCCCCACAGTGGGAATGCCATCGCTCATCATCGACTCGAAGCGCTGCTGATAGTAGGAATCGGCACAGCCCGTGAGCGAGTGAATGTCGTTGAACTCGATGCTCTTTATGGAGAGCCGGCGCTTGTCGCCGCGAATCTGGTTCATTCCAATGTTCCATCCACGCTCAATGATGCGTCCCAGCGTAGTCTTTCCCGAGCCATTCTCACCGATAACCACATAGGTAGTGCCGCTCTCGATGCTGAAACCGTGAGGAGTGTCGAGCGACACCCCGGTATATTGCAGCCGAGGACTCACCACCTCAAGAAGCTGCCTCTTGCTATTTCCCATATCTGCGTGCAATTTTGCCGTAAAATTACTACAAAAAGTCGGAATATCACTAAAGGACTAAATTTCTTTATTCGCCGAGCGTAGAAATCACGGTTTTTATGTATTTATACTTGAATTTCAAAGAGCTTAAATTAAATTCAGGAAAGGCGACGATGATAAGGATTTATCAATCACTGGAGGATATGTTTGTGGCTGAGTTCAGGGTGTAATCTCCATTCTTTGTGGGGTGGTGATGGAAAGTTGAAAAAAAAATTGTGGGGTGATGCAATATTCGGGGGTGGATTGGAGTTATTAACAGTGAATGCATACTACTTACGGAAACCTTTATCCCAGCCGACACATCACAAGAGTGAATGAAGTGCCGGTGTGGTTGCTTTGTTGCAACTCGGTGGGAAAAGCGCGTTTTTCAAGATGGTAAATGAATTAATTATTAACTAAACTTATAACCATTTCAAAAAAAACTCAACGTAAGTATGAAACACTTAATTCTTTCCGTTCTGTGCATGGCCGGCTTCCTCGGCAGCAACATTCAGGCACAGACACCCGAAATTAACACCACGCTGGCAATTATGTCGCCAGGAAATGAGGCTGTGGAGTATCGACTCACTCCCGGCGCCAATGGTTCTATGACTGCTCCCACGGCTCTGCCGGTGCAGGTGAGACGACAGACGACAGAAACACCCCAGGGCACCGTGGTGACAATGACAGTGACAGCCACTGCCGATGCCTGCTTCAACCTGAGCCAAGAGTGGGTGATTAGTGGCACGCGCCACGCCGACTGCGAATTTTACATGCCCGGATTCTGGTATCACAAGAACCTGCGCTCGCCCAAAGAGGCACCGTCGTTTCACACATCCGACAGTTGGGAAGTGCGTGAGGACCGCCTCAGCTCACCGCTGACGGGCATCCTCGACAATGCGGGCAACTACTATACCGTGCTGCGCAAGGTGGATGCTCCGGCTGAGTGCATACTGCAAAACCTCAGCGGCGACGTGATTCTTCCCGGGCGCACATCGGTGGGCTCGACCGGTTTCCGCAACGTGAATGGCACAGCCGCTCTCGTGTTCAGCTACCCCTATGTGGAGGCGCCCAAGCGCTACATTCGCAAGCTCACGCTCATCCCCGCCGTGCGCACCTTCGACGTGCTGCACCGTGGCGACACCCGCACAATCACCTGGGTGCTCAACCGTGGCAAGGCAGCCGACTACAGCGAGCTGGTGAAGAACGTGTGGAACTACACCTACGACTACTTCCAGCCTAAAACCGTCGATACAGGCTACACCGTGGAATATGCCAAGGCAACGATGTCCAACTTCTACAAGCAGGCTTTCAACGACCGTTACGACCTGAAGTTCTACTCGGGCGAGGGCATTCGCACCGACCTCTGCGAGAAGCTTGCACACTATCAGGTGGGCTTCGTGGGCCGCTCGCTGCTCAATGCCTTCAACGCCTTGGAGTATGGCGAGGCTAATGGCCGCCCCGACCTTGTGGCAGATGCAAACGCTGTGTTCGACAGTCACCTGACCCATGGATTCTCGCCGCAAGGCTTCTTCCTTGAGTGTGGCAACGTGGCCAAGGGTAAATACAACCCTGTGCTCAGCATCCGCCGCCAGTCGGAGGGCGTGTTTGCCACCCTCTTCTACCTGCAATATGAGAAAGAGCATGGCCGCAAGCACCCCGAGATGGAGCAGAAAATGCGCACCGTGCTCGACAACCTCATGAGCCTCATCCAGCCCGATGGCAGCTTCCCCCGCAAATTCAATGCCGACAAGAAGATTATTGATGCTTCGGCCGGCAGCACGCCATCGGTGACTGTGCCTCTTGCAATGGCCTACAAATACTTTAAGGACAAGCGCTACCTTGAGTGCGCACGCCGCACAATTGCCTTCCTTGAGAAAGAGATTGTCAACAAGGCCGACTACTTCTCATCGACCCTCGACGCTAACTGCGAGGACAAGGAGGCAGCCCTTGCCGCCACCACCGCCCTCTACTACATGACCTACATCACCAAGGGCGACGAGCGTGCCCACTACTGGGAGCAGTGCCAAAAGGCCGCCTACTTCTGCCTCTCGTGGTACTATCTGTGGGACGTTCCTTTCTCGCAGGGCCAGTTCCTGGGCGACTTCGGATTCAAGTCGCGCGGATGGGGCAACGTGTCGGTTGAGAACAACCACATCGACGTGTTCATCTTCGAGTTTACCTCCATCCTCGACAAGCTCACCGCCCAGACCGGCGACCGTCGCTTTGCCGACTTCGCCCGCGTGATTTCTACCTCGATGCTCCAGTTGATGCCCGATGAGGGTCACATGTGCGACATCGGCAAGGTTGGTTTCTATCCCGAGGTGGTGCAGCACACCACTTGGGACTACGGACACAACGGAAAAGGCTTCTACAACACCATCTTTGCCCCGGGTTGGACTGTTCCGTCGCTGTGGCTCATGCTCACCCCCGAGCGCGTGCCACACTTCTTTGGCGTGAAGACTAAATAGCCGCCGGCTCGCGCCACGCAACCGTGGCCGTCAGTCGTTGGCCAGCGACAGATAAAGAGAGAGAGGGAGCGACAGCGCAATGCGCGCAGTTGCCCCCTCTCTTCTTGTTTTTGCCGGCACCGGGTGTTGCCCGGCCGTGTGGCATCATCCATGGTTCCGGTTGCGCGGATGATGGAGTAGGATTTCCTCTCGCAGACGGGTGCGGTCGATGTGCAGGTAGATTTCGGTGGTGGTGATGTCCTCGTGGCCGAGCATCTGCTGAATGGCACGCAGGTTGGCGCCGCCCTCGAGCAAGTGGGTGGCGAAGGAGTGGCGCAGAGTGTGGGGGCTGACGGTCTTGTTGATGCCTGCAATGCGGCACAGGTCCTTCACGATGTAGAATACCATGACTCGCGACAGCCGGCCTCCGCGCCTATTGAGGAAGAGCACATCGTCGCAGCCGGGCTTGGGCGCAAGCGCGTTGCGCACCTCGGCAAGATACTCGTCGATGCAGTGGAGGGCCACCGGCGAGATGGGCACTATGCGCTGCTTGTCGCCTTTGCCTGTCACCGTCACAAAGCCCTCCTTGGCATAGATGTGCGACATCTGCAAGTCAACCAGCTCACTCACGCGGAGCCCGCAGCCATAAATTGTCTCGATGATAGCACGGTTGCGAATGCCCTCGGGCTTGGAGCAGTCGGTGGCCGACACGAGGCGGTCGATTTCGTCAACGGTGAGCACCGTGGGCAGCTTTCGCCCCAGACGTGGCGACTCGATGAGCAGCGTGGGGTTCGCGTCGATGTAGCCCTCAAGTTTCAGGTATTTATAGAAACTCTTCACTCCCGAGATGATGCGGGCCTGGGAGCGTGGATGAATGCCAATGTCGTGGAGCGTGGCCACAAACCGGTGCATGAGGTCGGGCGTGACGCTGTCCACAGCCACGCCATCGGCGGCGCAGAAGTCCACGAGCTTCTGCACGTCATCACAATAACCAAGCTGCGTATTCGGTTGCAGACCCTTCTGCACGCCGAGATACGCAGCATATTGTTCTATTACCTTATTGATATCGGTGATATTCCTCATATTCCATTTTTTTGGGCTTTGAGCTGATTAGCGGCTATGAGCTGTGAGCTGATTACCGGCTTTTTACATTCATAGCTCATAGCTCACGGCTCGCAGCCCATAGCTCATAGCCCACGGCTCACGGCCGAAAAATCTTACAGCTCCAGGTCGCCGCCAAGGATTTCGTGCCAGGGCAGGCCCTGCTTGTTGAGCACGTCGAGGAATGGATCGGGGTCGAACTCCTCCACGTTGTGCACTCCGGGCTTCACCCACAGACCCTTGAGGAACATCATGGCACCGGTCATTGCCGGCACGCCGGTGGTGTAGCTCACGGCCTGCATTCCTGTTTCCTTGTAGGCAGCCTCGTGGCTGCAATTGTTGTAGATGTAGTAGGTGAGCGGCTTTCCGTCCTTTCCTATACCGCTGATGCGGCAGCCAATGCTTGTCTCACCCTCGTAGTTCTCACCGAGATCCTGCGGATTGGGCAGCACGGCCTTGAGGAACTGCAAAGGCACAATCTTCATTCCATTGTAGTCAACCTCGTCGATTCGAGCCATGCCAATGTTCTGGATAACACGCAGGTGAGTGAGATACTCCTGACCGAATGTCATCCAGAAGCGTGCACGCTTGATTGTGGGATAGTTGAGCACCAGCGACTCCAGCTCCTCGTGGTAGAGCAGGTAGCTGTCGCGCGTGCCAATGTTGGGATATGTGAGCGACTTGTGGATTTCGAGCGGGCCGGTGGTAATCCACTTGCCATCTTCATAGTAGCGGCCATTCTGGGTGATTTCGCGAATGTTGATTTCGGGGTTGAAGTTGGTGGCGAAAGCCTTGTGGTGGTTTCCGGCATTGCAGTCCACAATGTCGAGGTAGTGCATCTCCTTGAAGTGGTGCTTTGCGGCGTATGCGGTATATACGCCCGACACGCCCGGGTCGAAACCACATCCCAGGATAGCGGTGAGGCCGGCCTTCTCGAAGCGCTCACGATAGGCCCATTGCCAGCTGTACTCGAAGTGGGCTACGTCCTTTGGCTCATAGTTGGCGGTGTCGAGATAGTTCACGCCACACTCCAGACAGGCGTCCATGATTGTGAGGTCCTGATAGGGCAGCGCCACATTGATAACGATATCGGGCTTGTGCTTACGGAAGAGGGCCACCAGCTCGGGCACGCTGTCGGCGTCAACACGGTCGGTGACAATATTAGGCTTGCCTATAGCGCGTGCCACGGCATCACACTTGCTCTGCGTGCGCGAAGCAATCACTATCTCATTAAACACATCGGGATTCTGTGCGCACTTGTGGGCAACCACAGTGCCAACACCACCCGCACCAATAATCAATACTTTACTCATCTTCGTTGTTGTGTTAATATTCGTCGGTAGGGAGTTTCACATCACACGCCAGTGCAACAAAGCAATGGCATGGTTTTTCACAGGCACAAATTTACGGTTTTTTTTGTGGCACAACAAAATATCGGTGAAAAACTTTGCCATAAAGCCACACTCTCACAGAACAAAGGTAAATATTTGAATAAAAATACCATTTTTTCACAAAAAAGTAGCTCTATATGCTTTTTTGTTACTATTTTTGCAGCCAAATATCTTGATGAAAAAATTTAGGACACAAAATGAAGAACAAACGACTTCGGCTACAGATAATAGTTGAGCTTATAAAGAACAACTGCATCGGCAGTCAGGACGAACTCTCGCGCCTGCTTGCCGCGCGTGGCTATGTGGTGACACAGGCCACTCTCTCGCGCGACCTTAAGCAATTGCGCACCACCAAGGTGGCCACCGACCTTGGCAACTACATGTATATAATCCCCGACACCAACAACCTCCAGGACACGATGCTGCAACAAGGCGTATCGACAGCCCAGGCCGGGCAGCACACGGGGTTTGTGTCGATACAGTTCACCGGCCATGCAGCGGTGATAAAGACCCGCAATGGCTATGCCAGCGGCCTTGCCTACGACATCGACATGAGCAAGTCGCCCGAGATACTTGGCACGATAGCCGGAGCCGACACCGTGTTTGCACTGCTTCGCGAGGATGTGAGCCACGAGGACGCCATGAAGGTGTTTGCACGCTTCCTACCCATCACCGCCGATGGCGAATGAACAGCCAGGGCTAAGACACTATGTGAAAGAGAGTCGATAGGGAACTCTCCTAAGTGATATATCTATTTCTAATAGGTTGCGCCGGCCCTCCACATCGACCGGCAACAGCCGAAACTGATTTTTTTGAGGAAAGAGCAAATGATTGATTCAAGTGAAATTGAGATTGTTGTGGCAGGAGAAGAGCACATCGGCTACGTCGATGAGGTTCTCGACACCATTAACCGCGCGGCCAAAGTGCGCGGCACCGGCATAGCCAAGCGCTCGCCGGAGTATGTGAAGCAAAAGATGATAGAGCACAAGGCGGTGCTCGCCATCTACCGCAAGACGCAGTTTGCCGGCTTCAGCTATATAGAGTGCTGGAGCAACAAGACCTTTGTGGCCAATTCGGGACTTATCGTTGCTCCCGACTTCCGCGGCATAGGCCTTGCGAAGCGCATCAAGCAGCGCATCTTCGAGCTGTCGCGCGAAATGTTTCCGCAGGCCAAGATTTTCAGCCTCACCACAGGCGAGGCAGTGATGAAGATGAACAATGAGCTGGGCTACCGCCCCGTCACCTTCCCCTCGCTCACCGATGACGAGGCTTTCTGGCGAGGCTGCGAGAGCTGTGTGAACTTCGACATACTTCAGCGCAACGGGCGCCGCATGTGCCTCTGCACCGCGATGCTCTACGACCCGGCAGAACACTGATTCTCAGATATCAGATATCGGATATCAGCTGATATTTGAGGGAAGTTATTACTATTGTTTTTATAATTTAGTGGAAACAGATATTTTTTAAGATTATGGAAAAGAAAAAAGTGGTACTGGCATTCAGCGGTGGACTGGATACATCGTTTTGTGTGAAATATCTTAGTGAGGATTGCGGTTACGACGTTTACACCGCCATCGCCAACACCGGCGGCTTCAGCGCCGACGAGCTGAAGCGCATCGAGGAGCGTGCTCTCGCCCTTGGCGCAAAGGCTCACGCCTCGCTCGACATCACCGGGGAATACTACAACAAGAGCATTCGATATATGATAATGGGCAACGTGCTGCGCAATGGCACCTACCCTATCTCCGTAAGCTCGGAGCGCATTTTTCAGGCTATCGCCATCATAAACTATGCCAAGAGCATTGGCGCCGACTGTGTGGTCCACGGCAGCACCGGAGCCGGCAACGACCAGGTGCGCTTCGACCTCACATTCCAGATTCTCGCGCCCGAGATTGAGATTATCACCCCTACGCGCGACATGACCCTGACACGCGAATATGAGATAAACTACCTGAAGGAGCACGGCTATGTGGCCGACTTCAAGAAGATGGAATACTCCATCAACAAGGGCCTGTGGGGTACGAGCATAGGCGGCAAGGAGACCCTCCGCAGCAACGAGACTCTCCCCGAGGAGGCTTATCCCACACAGATGACCGCCACCGGAGAGGAGCGCCTCACCATCGACTTCGAGAAGGGCGAGCTTGCAGCCGTGAATGGCGTGAAATATGCCGACAAGGTGGCTGCCATACAGAAGATTGAGGAAATCGTGAACCCCTACGCCATTGGCCGCGACATGCACATTGGCGACACCATCATAGGCATAAAGGGCCGCGTGGGCTTCGAGGCCGGCGCGCCGCTGCTCATCATCGCTGCCCACAAGATGCTCGAGAAGCACACCCTCACCAAGTGGCAGCTCTACTGGAAGGAGCAACTGGGCACCTGGTATGGTATGTTCCTCCACGAAGCTCAGTATCTTGAGCCTGTGATGCGCAACATCGAGGCTTTCCTCCTCTCCTCGCAGGAGAATGTGACCGGCCGCGTACTCATCGACCTGAAGCCCTACCGCTATGTGCTCGTGGGCGTGGAGAGCGACTTCGACCTTATGAAGACCGACTTCGGCGAATATGGCGAGGTGAACAAGGCCTGGAGCGCCGACGACGTGAAGGGATTCACCAAGATTCTCGGCAACCAAATGAAGATTTATCACAACAACCAGATAAAAAACGGAAAAGCTACCGAATAGACAATGATTAAAGCAGGAATTATAGGTGGAGCCGGCTACACCGCCGGTGAGTTGATAAGGCTTCTCATCAACCACCCCGACGTGGACATTAAGTGGATCAACAGCTCGAGCAATGCCGGCAACCGAGTGGATGCCGTGCACCAGGGACTCATAGGCGAGACCGACCTCACCTTCTCCGCCGACACGCCCATGGACGAAATAGACGTGATGTTTTGCTGCACGCCACACGGCGAGACGCGCAAGTTCATGGAGTCGCACATCGTGCCCGGGGAGCTGCGCATAATCGACCTCTCGACCGACTACCGCCACCAGGATGGCACGCACGACTTCGTGTATGGCCTGCCCGAGCTCAACCGCAAGCGCATAGTGAACGGTGCCCGCCACATTGCCAATCCCGGCTGCTTTGCCACCTGCATTCAGCTCGCGCTGCTGCCGCTTGCCAAGAACCTGCTTCTCAACAGCGACATACATGTGCATGCCATCACCGGCAGCACCGGCGCGGGCGTGAAGCCGGGTGCCACATCCCACTTCTCGTGGCGCAACGACAACGTGTCGATCTACAAGCCTTTCCGCCACCAGCACCTCGATGAAATAGGGCAGTCGCTATCGCAGCTTCAGTCGAGCTTCAGCTCGAAGATTAACTTCATCCCCGTGCGAGGCTGCTTCTCGCGCGGCATCTTCGCCACGGTGTATCTCGACTGTCCGCTCGAGCTCGAAATGGTGCGCAGGCTCTATGAGGAATACTACGACGACCACAACTTCACTTTCGTGACCGACAAGATGCCCGACCTGAAGGATGTGGTGAACACCAACAAGTGCCTGCTGCACTTGATAAAGGAAGATGGTAAGCTGCTCATAGTGTCGGTCATCGACAACTTGCTGAAAGGAGCTTCGGGACAGGCCGTGCACAATATGAACCTGCTCTTCGGACTCCACGAGCGCGTGGGACTCAACCTGAAGCCCTCCGCCTTCTAAGCAGCCAACAACTAATAACTCCTAACTAAATGAAACTATTCGACGTATATCCGCTATTCGACGTGGAAATCGTGCGCGGCAAAGGCTGCACGGTCTTCGACGCCAATGGCACTGAATATCTCGACCTCTACGGCGGACACGCCGTGATTTCGGTGGGTCACTGCCACCCTCACTATGTGGAGGCGGTTACGAAGCAGGTGGCTGCACTGGGCTTCTACTCCAACTCGGTGCACAACTCCCTGCAACAACGCCTCGCCGACCTCCTGGGCTGCGCCTCGGGCTACGACGACTACCAGCTCTTCCTCATCAACTCGGGCGCCGAGGCCAATGAGAATGCGCTGAAGCTCGCCTCGTTTCACACCGGCCGCCGCCGAGTGATTGCCTTCTCCAAGGCGTTCCACGGCCGCACCTCGCTTGCCGTGGAGGCCACCGACAACCGCAAGATTGTTGCCCCCGTCAACGACAACCATGTGGTCACCTTCGTGCCGCTTGGCGACATCGAGGCAGTGCGCCGCGAGCTGGCTGGCGGCGATGTGGCTGCGGTGATAATCGAGGGCATTCAGGGCGTGGGCGGCGTGCAGATTCCATCCGCCAATTTCCTGCAACAGCTCCGCACCGCCTGCGACGAGCATGGCACCGTGCTGGTGCTCGATGAGATACAGAGTGGCTACGGCCGCTCGGGCCGCTTCTTCGCCCACCAGCATTCGGGCATACGCCCCGACATCATCACCATTGCCAAGGGCATTGCCAACGGCTTCCCCATGGGCGGACTGCTCATAAGCCCCATGTTCAAGCCTTCCTACGGAATGCTCGGCACCACCTTCGGCGGCAACCATCTGGCCTGCGCCGCCGCAATTGCGGTGCTCGAGATATTCGAGAAAGAGAACCTGGTGGAAAACGCCGCCGAGGTGGGCAACTTCCTCCTCAGCGAGCTGCGCAAGCTGCCGGGAATAAAGGAAGTGCGTGGCTGCGGACTCATGATTGGACTGGAATTTGAGCAGCCCATCAAGGTGCTACGCCTGCGCCTGCTCCACGAGCAGCATGTATTCACCGGCGCGAGCGGCACTAATGTGCTTCGCCTGCTGCCGCCACTGGTGCTCACCAAGGAGCAAGCCCAAGATTTCATCACGCGCCTGAAGCTGGCTGTGAGCTGTGAGCCGTGAGCTATGAGCCGTGAGCTGTGAGCCGTGAGCTGTGAGCCGTGAGCCTGAATGTAAAAAGCAGGTAATTAGCTCAAAGCCCATCGCTCAAAGCCAAAAGAAAAAATAAAGAAATTATGAAAATAGGAATTATTGGTGCCGGAAACATGGGCGGCGCGATAGCCCGTGGCATTGCACGCAGCGGCATGAGCAGCGTGCAGTGCATCACCGTGAGCAGCCCCAACCACCACGGCGAACTCGATGCTCTCGCCCGTGAGTTTCCACTGATTAGCACCACCACCGACAACAGCACCGCAGCAAGCGATGCCGACATTGTGATTGTGGCCGTGAAGCCCTGGCTTCTCGACGAAGTGATGCACGAAATTGCCTCTGTGGCCGATTTCTCGCGGCAGTTGCTGGTGTCGATAGTGGCAGGTGTGCCGCTGGCCCGCTTGGCAGAGTATGCCCCACAGGGAGTGCAGCCCGCCGTGTTCCGCCTTATCCCCAACACGGCCATCGCCGTGGGCGAGAGCATGACCTTCATTGCGGCATCCGGAGCCTCGCCCGAGCAGGTTGCCGCCGTGAGCGATATTTTCTCACAGATGGGCAAGGTGATGGTGGTGGAGGAGCGCCTCATGGCCGCCGGCACGGCAATTGCCTCATGTGGCATCGCCTATGTGATGCGCTATGTGCGCGCCGCCACCGAGGGCGGCGTGGAGCTGGGGATGCGACCCGACGACGCCAAGGCGGCGATGCTCCAGACGCTCATCGGCGCGGCCCGGCTTCTCGAAGCCACCGGCAACAATCCCGAAGCCGAAATCGACAAGGTGACCACCCCCGGCGGTCTCACTATCCGTGGGCTTAACGCCATGGAACGCCACGGCTTCACCACTGCCGTAATCGAAGGAATCAAAGCAAGTGGGAAATAAAGTGTAGAGGCAAGAGAGAGCAAAGATGAGCTTGCCTCTAATATCTAATCTCTGATATCTAATATCTAACCAAAGAGCTATGTCAGTAAACAAAGTGATTCTCATTGGCAATGTGGGGCGCGACCCCGAAGTGCGCTATCCCGGCCCGGGACAGGTGATTGCCTCTTTCTCTCTCGCCACCACCGAGCGTGGCTACACCGCCGCAAATGGCACCCAGGTTCCTGAGCGCACTGAGTGGCACAACATTGTGATGTGGGGCAAGAATGCCGAAATTGCCGAGCGATACATTCGCAAAGGCTCGCAGCTCTACATAGAGGGCAAGCTGCGCACCCGCACATGGGAGGACAAGAACCAGATTAAGCGTCAGGTGACGGAGGTGTACGTCGATACGTTTGACTTCCTCGGCCGCAAGCCCGAATAACACCATCCTTGCTATCATGACAAAGACAATCCGACTACTGCTTGCCGTGGTGGTAGCGTGCCTCGCCTGTGCCACGGCACGGGCGCAGACCGACAGCACTGCCCGCGCCGATGCCCCGGTGGTGAGCCTCATCACCTGCTACCCCGGCGAGAACATATATGAGCTTTATGGCCACACGCAGCTGCGCGTGCGCGGCACGGGCTACGACTGGGTGTTCAACTATGGCACTTTCGACTTCCGTGCGCCCAATTTCATCTACCGCTTCGTGAAGGGCGAAACCGACTATATGCTTGCCGGCTACCCTGCATCCTATATGCTCATGGGCTACGAGAGCCGCAAGGTGGTGGAGCAGGTGCTCAATCTCTCTCCCGGGCAAGCCCGGAGCGTGCGCGACGCCCTCTTCAACGGCGCCAGGCCCGAAAACCGCACCTACCGCTACAACTATGTGCTCGACAACTGCTCCACGCGCCCTCGCGACATAGTGGAGGCAGCCGTGGGCACGTCGCTGCAATATCCGGCCATGCCGCAGGGACTCACCTTCCGCAGCATGATGCACCACTACAACCAGAACTACGCCTGGCAGCAATTTGGCATCGACCTGGCTCTTGGCCCCGGGCTCGACTATGAGCTCACGCCTCGCCAGCAGATGTTTGCCCCGATAAGCCTCATGACGGCCTTTGCCGGCGCAACTGTGGAGCGCGACGGCAAGCGCGTGCCTCTTGTGGCAAGCACCGAGGTGATTAATCCCGGCAGCGACAACGGCGACATTCTCCCTCCCACTCCGTGGCCTCTGCGTCCGCTCACACTTGCCATGCTGCTGCTTGGCGTGGCCGTGGCGGTGAGCGTGCGCGACGTGCGCCGCCGCAAAGCCACACTCTGGCTCGACTGCGTGCTTTTCTCCATTGCCACACTTGCAGGGATGCTCGTGGCATTCTTGGTGCTTATTTCCACCCACGAGGCCACCACGCCCAACTACAACCTGCTGTGGCTGCACCCTCTGCACATCGTAGCAGCGACGCTGGCGTGGATAAAATCGGCAAAAAAGGTGGTAATGTGGTATCATTTTCTTAACTTTGCAGTGATTTTCCTCACCATTGCCCTATGGGCACTGCTGCCACAGTGTGCAAACGCGGCATTCTTCCCACTGATGGGAACTCTCGCCGTGCGCTCGCTGAGCTATGTGGTGACAAATCGGCAAATGCAAAAAAACGTGCTGTCATAGCTGTCGCAGCTATCATGGCCACCCCCTGACAAGAATGAAAAAAAGAAAACTTCGCAAGGCGATATTGCTCGTGGCCGCTTTCACGGTGGCAGTGACCTCCATGGCGCAACAGGCGCCTGCCGGTGAGAGCCGGCAGCAGCTTGTGGTGACCATAGTGGTCGATCAGCTTCGCACCGACTATGTGGAGATGCTGCGCAACCGCTTCGGCAAGGAGGGCTTCAACCGCCTCATCGACCGCGGCGCCTACATAGAGAACCTGCACTTCGACATTGTGCAGCCCGACATCGCCAACACCACCGCCATGCTCTTCACGGGAGCATTCCCGGGCGTGAACGGCATAGCCGGCGAGAAAATCTACCGCTTCGCCACCCGACAGCCCGACTACTCGCTGAGCGACCCCGGAAAAATAGGCAATTTCACCAACGAGACCTTCTCTCCGGCAGCCTTGCAGGTGTCAACACTCGCCGATGAGCTTCGCGCCGCCACACAATATGGCATGGTGCACTCCATCGCCACCGACGCCCAGCAGGCAATAATCATGGCCGGACACGCAGCCAACAGCGCCTTCTGGATTAGCGACATCGACGGGAAATGGGCCACCACCACCTACTACAAGGAAGTGCCCAAGCCCGTGGCCGACAGCAACTACAAGCAGCCTCTCGCCACGCGCCTCGACACCATGGTGTGGCATCCGTCGCTACGACCCGAACAATACTGCGACATAGCCACGCACAAGCAGTACACCCGCTTTGGACACACCTTTGCCAAGAACGACCGCGACCGCTTCGTGCGCTTCAAGCACAGCCCTCTCGCCAACGAGGAGGTGACGCGAATGGCAATGGAATACATCACCGCGCTGCGCCTTGGCAAGCGCGGCACCACCGACATGCTGTGCATAGGCCTCACGGCCGCCCCCTACGACTTCTCGGGCGACGGCTGCAACACCATAGAACTGCAAGACACCTACCTGAAGCTCGACGCGCAGATTGCACGCCTGCTCCAGAGCATCGACACAGCCGTGGGACTGCAAAACACCCTGGTGGTGCTCGCCTCCACCGGCTACTACACCGACAATTCGCCCTACGACGAGCGGCTCTGCATCCCCTCGGGCGAATTTTATCCCTCACGCGCCATCTCGCTGCTCAACATGTACCTCATGGCGATGCACGGCAACGGAGAGTGGGTGAGCGGCTACTACAACGGCAGCTTCTACCTTAACCGCGACCTCATAAAGAGCAAGGGACTCGACCTGAGCGCAGTGCGTGCCAAGTCGAGCGAGTTCCTGCGCCAGATGAGCGGCGTGAGCGCAGCCTACCACTATGAGGAAATACTCAACAACCCATCGGGCGCCGAGGCTCACCGCCTGCACCGCTGCATGGTGCCCTCGGTGGCAGGCGACGTGACCATAGAAGTGGCAGCCGGCTGGCGCATAGTGGAGAACGAGCGCACCAAGCACAAGCAGGTGCGCATGGTGCGCTACAACGCCATAAGCACCCCGGCCTTCATCATGGCACGCGGCGTGGTGCCGCGCCGCATATCGGCCCCCGTCGAGGCCACCACACTCGCGCCCTCGGTGTCGAGCATACTGCGAGTGCGCTCACCCAATGCAGCGCGCGAGATGCCTCTTTCGCTCCATTAAAGCAGCCTTGCATCCATATTTTGGCGCATAAAGGCTCAAATTAGGCAACCGGAGCCAACTTAAATCAATGATTTTTTTGCACAATTCTTTGCAAGGTTGTATCTTTGCAAATTGTAATAGTGTGGCTTTCAGGCAAAGCACAAAGCAACTGTTTCACTGAAAAATAATAAAAAAACTACAATACTTAAATGGGATTTACTGATTTTATTAAATCGCTGTTTGGCGACAAATCGCGCCGCGACCTCAAGAAGATTATGCCCATAGTCGATAAGATAAAGGCCTTCGGTCCGGAGATTGAGAAGCTTACCAACGATGAGTTGCGTGCACGCATCGACGCCGTGCGCAACGCCCTGAAGGAGAGCGTGGCTCCGCAGCGCGAGAAAATCGCAGAGCTGAAACAACACGTGGAAACGCTCGACTATGAGGAGCGCGAGCCGGTGTGGGAAAAAATCGACAAACTCGAGAAGGAAGTGCTCGAGGTGCTCGAGGAGAAGCTCGATGAGGTTCTGCCCGAGGTGTTTGCAGTGGTGAAGGACACCGCCCGCCGCTTCGCGCAGAATGAGCGCATAGAAGTGACAGCCACTCAATTCGACCGCGACCTTGCCGCCGCCGGCAAGGACTTCGTGGAAATCGACGGCGACAAGGCCATATATCACAATCACTGGGTAGCCGGCGGCAACGAAGTGACCTGGGACATGGTGCACTACGACGTGCAGCTCATTGGCGGCATCGTGCTCCACAAGGGCAAAATCGCCGAGATGGCCACCGGTGAGGGAAAGACCCTCGTGGCCACTCTGCCGGTATTCCTCAACGCACTCACCGGCAATGGCGTGCATGTGGTGACGGTGAACGACTACCTCGCCAAGCGCGACTCGGAGTGGATGGGGCCGCTCTACATGTTCCACGGCATCTCGGTGGATTGCATCGACAAGACCCAGCCCAACACACCGCAGCGCCGCGCCGCCTATAACTGCGACATCACCTTCGGAACCAACAACGAGTTTGGCTTCGACTACCTTCGCGACAACATGGCCACCACTCCCGAGGAGCTGGTGCAGCGCAAGCACAACTATGCCATTGTGGATGAGGTCGATTCGGTGCTCATCGACGACGCCCGCACACCGCTCATCATCTCGGGCCCCGTGCCCAAGGGAGAGGACCAGATGTTCATGGACTACAAGAGCAACGTGGAGCGCGTGGTGAATGCCCAGCGCAAGCTCGTGACCGACCTTCTTGCCCAGGCCAAGACCCTGATGGCAAGCGGCGACCAGGAGAAGGTGAAGGAAGGCTCACTGCTGCTCTACCGCGCCTTCAAGGGACTGCCCAAGAACGGTGCCCTCATAAAGTTCCTGAGCCAAGAAGGCGTGAAGCCCGCCATGCTCAAGACCGAGGCCTACTACATGCAGGACAACAGCCGCGAGATGCACATAGTGACCGACCCTCTCTACTTTGTAATCGACGAGAAGAACAACAGCGTGCAGCTCACCGACAAGGGTATCGACGTGCTCACAGGCACCACCACCGACTCATCGTTCTTCGTGCTCCCCGACATCGCCTCAGAGCTGTCGGCAGTGGAGAATGAGAAGATTACCGACGATGAGAAGCTCGCCAAGAAGGATGCCCTCATGCAGAACTACTCGATAAAGGCCGAGCGCGTGCACACTGTGAACCAGTTGCTCAAGGCCTACACCATGTTCCAGCGCGATGTGGAATATGTGGTGACCGAAGACGGAAAGGTGAAGATTGTGGATGAGCAGACGGGCCGCATCATGGAGGGCCGCCGCTACAGCGACGGCTTGCACCAGGCCATCGAGGCAAAGGAGGGAGTGAAGGTGGAGGCTGCCACGCAGACCTTTGCCACCATCACCCTGCAAAACTACTTCCGCATGTATCACAAGCTGTCGGGAATGACCGGTACGGCCGAGACCGAGGCTGGCGAGTTCTGGGACATCTACAAGCTCGACGTGGTTACAATCCCCACCAACAAGCCGGTGGCCCGCGTGGACATGGACGACCGCGTGTATAAGACCAAGAAAGAGAAATACAACGCCGTGATAGAGGAAATTGAGGAGATGGTGAAGCAAGGCCGCCCGGTGCTTGTGGGCACCACATCGGTGGAGATATCGGAGCTTCTTAGCCGCATGCTCACCATGCGCCACATCCCTCACAATGTGCTCAATGCCAAGCTGCACCAGCGCGAGGCCGAGATTGTGGCCCTGGCAGGCCGCAAGGGCACAGTGACCATAGCCACCAACATGGCAGGCCGCGGAACCGACATCAAGCTCACCCCCGAGGTGAAGGAGGCCGGCGGACTTGCCATCATAGGCACCGAGCGCCATGAGTCGCGCCGCGTCGATCGCCAGCTGCGTGGACGCGCCGGCCGTCAGGGCGACCCGGGCTCGTCGGTGTTCTACGTGTCGTTTGAGGACACGGTGATGCGCCTCTTCGCATCGGAGCGCGTGGTGAAGATGCTCGACCGCCTCGGGCTGAAGGACGGGGAACGAATAGAGGCACCCATGGTGACCCGCTCCATTGAGAACGCGCAGAAGCGCGTGGAGGAGAACAACTTTGGCATACGCAAGCACCTGCTCGAATACGACGACGTGATGAACGCCCAGCGCAACGTGATCTACACCCGCCGCCACCACGCCCTGATGGGCGAGCGCATAGGCATCGACATAATGAACATGATCTACGACAGCGTGGAGGACATGGTGGAGAGCTTCGGCGCACCCGAGGACTACCAGGAGTTCCGCATGAAAGTGTTCACGGTGTTTGCCATCGACATGCCCTTCACCGACGTGGAGTATCGCAGCCTCGACCGCAAGGAGATGACCGACCGCCTCTACCGCGCCGCCGTGGCAGCCCTTCGCCGCAAGGGCGAGCGCATGGCCGAGGTGGCACTGCCGGTGTTCCAGAGCATAGTGGAGCAGCACGGTGCCAAGGGACTGGTGCGCGTGCCTATCACCGACGGCAAGCGCGTGTTTGGCATCACGGTGGATGTGGAGGAGAGCGTCAATGCCGAGTGCAAGAATATTGCCAAGGCATGGCAGAAGGCAATTCTGCTTATGTCGATCGACGAGTCGTGGAAGGAGCACCTGCGCGAGCTCGACCAGCTTCGCCAGTCGGTGCAGAACGCCAGCTATGAGCAAAAGGATCCTCTCTTGATCTACAAGCTGGAGTCGTTCAACCTCTTCAAGACGATGCTCAGCACGATGAACAACAAGGCAATAGCAATGCTCATGCGCGGCCAGATTCCCGTGCAGCCCGCCGAGCAGCAGCAGCAGCAGCCCGCCGAGCAGCAACAACAACAACAACAGCCCGCCGAGCAGCAGCAGCCACAGCGTCAGGCACAGCCACAGGTGAGCCAGGCTCCGCGCGAGATGCCACGCCGCCCACAGCAGCAGCAGTACACCGAGAGCCGCGAGAGCTACCCTGGAGCTGCCGAGCAGCGGGCAGCAATGCAGGGCAGCCACCAGCAGCACCGCCCCACCCAGCCACTTCGCGTGGGACCGAAGGTGGGCCGCAACGACCCTTGCCCCTGCGGCAGCGGAAAGAAGTATAAGGATTGCCACGGCAAGAATGCCTGACGGGGCATAATAGCCTAACGGACAAACGACAACAAGACAAGACATGAGCAATGGCGCGGCCGCCCACAAAGGCTTCAGCCATTGCTCATGTTTTTTGCTCTCTTTTTGGCAACAGAGTGGCCTGAATGGAGGAAAGTGGCGTTAATAAGCTATAAAATACGCAGAAAAACACTCCGGGATATTGACAAACGCTTTTTGCGGTTGTAATTTTGCAGAAAATATGGCGGCCACTAAGAAGAAAATATCATATTTCAGTGCCAATGTCACAGCTGTGATAAGCGTGGCACTGGTGCTGCTGCTGCTTGGCATAGTGGCAGTGATAGGCGTGGCGGCCAACGGGCTGACGCTGAAAATAAAGGAGCAGACAGGCTTCGACATCTCGATGCGCGAGGATGCCACGGAGCAGCAAGTGGCGCAGTTGCGCCGGGAGATTGCGGCGGCGCCATTCGTGGCGAGGACGAAGTATGTGTCGAAGGACGATGCCCTGCGAGTGTGGCGCGAGGAGACCGGCGAGGACCTGATGGCGGTGCTGGGCTTCAACCCACTCACTGCCGAGATAGAGGTGCATGTGAAGGCCGGCTACTCGAGCCTCGACTCCATCGACTGCATTGCCGCAAGGCTCAGGCAGCGTCATCCTGCCATCGACTGCGTGACCACGCACCGCGAGAACATTGAGGCCATCAACCGCACCCTCACGCAGACGGCGCTTGTGCTGGGCGTGGCGGCTCTGGCGATGCTCATAATCTCGGTTGCGCTCATCAACAACACCGTGCGCATGACCATCTACTCCAAGCGTTTCCTCATCCACACCATGAAGCTGGTGGGGGCAACGCCCGGATTTATACGCCGCCCTATAGTGGTGAGCTGCACCATAAATGGCATTATTGCCGCAGTGGTGGCGGTGGCACTGCTCGGCGGGCTGCTCTACTACCTCAGCCTCGACGCGCTTGCCGGCGAGGCTGTGCGCGAGGCTGTGCCTGTGGAGGCTCTGGGCGCGACGGCAGCCGGAATGGTGGCACTTGGCGCCGTGCTGTGCTGCCTCACGTCGATGCTGGCCGCCAACAAATACATCGGGCTCGACTACGACCGATTGTTTTAGAACTGAGAAAAATCTTGAAGAAAATGGACAATAACACAAGCAAAAGGACTGCGCCGCAAGTGGGCGGCGAGAAGAAGAAGACAGAAATCAAGCACACTGACTTTCCTCTGGCAAAAATCAACTTCCTGCTGATGATGGTGTGTGGACTGCTCATAGTGGCGGGCTTCCTGCTGATGCTCGGCGGCTCGAACGACGGGGCGGAGTTTAACAACGACATATTCGGCTTCCGCCGCGTGGTGCTTGGCCCCACGATGGCCTTCGTGGGCTTTGTGGCAATGGGTGTGGCGATAATATTCAAGAAGAAATAAGCAAGCGAATAAAAAATAATCTACGCTGAAATTGATATGGAATGGTTTGAAGCATTGATAATGGGTCTTCTGCAAGGGCTCACGGAGTTCTTGCCTGTGAGCAGCAGCGGACACCTGGCTATAATGTCGAATATTTTTGGCATCGAGGGTGAGGAGAACCTCACTTTCACCATTGTGGTGCACATTGCCACGGTGCTGAGCACGCTTTGCATCCTCTGGAAAGAAATCGACTGGCTTCTGAAAGGACTGCTGAAGCTAAAAATCAACGATGAGACTATATATTTCCTGAAAATATGCCTCTCGATGATTCCGATAGGCATAGTAGGAGTGTTCTTTAAGGACTATGTGGAGTCGATCTTCGGAGAAGGGCTTATCGTGGTTGGCGGCATGCTGCTCGTCACGGCCATGTTGCTCACATTCTCCTACTATGTGAAGCCCCGCACGGCAAGGGAAATCACCTTCAAGGATGCCTTTGTGATAGGCTTGGCGCAGGCTTGCGCCGTGCTTCCCGGCCTGTCGCGCTCGGGCAGCACCATAGCCACCGGCCTGCTTCTTGGCTGCAAGAAGGAGCGACTGGCTCAATTCTCTTTCCTCATGGTGATTCCGCCCATTCTGGGAGAGGCATTGCTCGACGGCAAGAAGATAATAGAGGGCGCGGCCACCGGTGCGGGCGACATTTCGATAATGGCACTTGTGACCGGCTTCCTCGCCGCTTTCATCTCGGGCTGCCTGGCCTGCAAGTGGATGATAGGCATCGTGAAGAAGGGCAAACTCGTGTATTTCGGCATATATTGCGCAATAATCGGCACCGTGGCACTGGTTTATAGCTTGCTTGGCTAATGCAGGCCGGCACTTGAGAAGAAATCAAAAAAAAGCATTTAACCAATAATAAACAATACACACAATATATGCTCAACCCTATTGCCGGCGAAGTGTTCTACGTGGATAAGCCCCTGCACTGGACCTCGTTCTACGCCGTGAAGCACATTCGCGGCGTGATGCAGAAGCGGCTTGGCGTGAAGAAGCTCAAGGTGGGGCACGCCGGCACTCTCGACCCCCTCGCCACCGGAGTGCTGATAGTGTGCACCGGGCGCGCCACCAAGCGCATCGATGAGCTACAGGCCCATGTGAAGGAATATGTGGCCACCGTGAGGCTGGGAGCCACCACGCCCTCATTCGACCTTGAGACCGAAATCGACGGCACATATCCCTGGGAGCACATCACCCGCGAGGATGTGGAGCGCGTGCTGCGCGTGCAGTTCACCGGGAGCATAGAGCAAGTGCCGCCGGCATTCTCGGCGTGCAAGGTGGATGGCAAGCGTGCCTACAAGATGGCGCGCAAGGGCCGCGAGGTGGAGCTGAAGGCCAAGACGCTCGTAATCGACGAGATAGAGCTGCTGCACTGCGAGCTGCCCAGCATCACCGTGCGCGTGGTGTGCAGCAAGGGCACCTACATACGCGCCCTCGCCCGCGACATTGGCGAGGCACTTGGCAGCGGGGCGCATCTCACCGCATTGCGCCGCACCCGGGTGGGCTCGGTGAGCGTGGAGCAGTGCATGGGCGTGGAAGAGCTGAAGCGGCTTCTTGGCGAAGCCGACTATGTGAGCCCGGAGGAAGCGCTCGCAATGTTGCAGAATGGCTGACTACGGAATCTATTTTTTCTAAGGCCAAGCCTACCCTGCCGACGACAAATAAGACTACAACAGAGGTAAAAAATATTTATTAGGTTAAAGAATCTTAGTATATGAAACTATCAGAGTTCAGATTTAAGTTGCCCGAGGAGCTTATCGCTAAGGAGCCGGCTCCCGTGCGCGATGAGTCGCGCCTGCTCGTACTTCACCGCAAAACCGGTGAGATAGAGCACCGCATATTCAAGGAAATCATTGAATACTTCGACGATGGCGACTGCTTCATCTTCAACGACACCAAGGTGTGTCCCGCCCGCCTATATGGCAACAAGGAGAAAACCGGCGCAAAGATTGAGGTGTTCTTGCTGCGAGAGCTCAATGAGGAGAACAAGCTCTGGGACGTGCTCGTGGAGCCTGCCCGCAAGATTCGCATTGGCAACAAACTGTATTTTGGGCTCGACGACTCGATGGTGGCCGAGGTGATCGACAACACCACCTCACGCGGCCGCACGCTGCGATTCCTCTACGACGGGCCGCACGATGAGTTCAAGGCCAACCTCTTCGCCCTTGGTGAGACACCTATTCCACTCTACATAAAGCGCGAGCCAAATGCCGAGGATGCCGAGCGCTACCAGTGCATCTTCGCCAAGAATGAGGGCGCTGTGGTGGCACCGGCTGCCGGCTTCCACTTCAGCCGCGAGCTGATGAAGCGCATGGAGATACGCGGCATCGATGCCGGCTTCCTCACCATGCACTCAGGCCTGGGCAACTACCGCGAAATCGACGTGGAGGACCTCACCAAGCACCGCATGGACTCGGAGCAGATGGAGGTGAGCGAGGAGCTGGTGAAGCTGGTGAACACTGCCAAGGACCGCGAGAAGCGCGTGTGTGCCATAGGCACTTCCACGCTGCGTGCGGTGGAGAGCACGGTGGGCATGAACGGCCACATCAAGGCATTCTCGGGCTGGACCAACAAGTTTATATTCCCTCCCTACGACTTCACCGTGTGTGACTCGCTGGTGAGCAACTTCCACATGCCCTACTCAATAATGCTGATGATGGTGTGCGCCTTTGGCGACTATGAGAAGGTGATGCACGCCTACAATGTGGCAGTGAAGGAGAAATATCGCTTCGGTGCCTACGGCGATGCAATGCTAATCACAGAATAAAGTGGAGAGCGGAGAGCGGAGAGTGGAGAGCGGAGAGAATCCAGACTCTGCTCACTGATATCTAATATCTGATATCTACTCTCTAATATCTATTCTCTAATATCTAATATCTTCCCAAACTATGGAAGGATTCAAGCGAATTGCAGTGAAGATAGGCAGCAACGTGCTCACGCGTGCCGACGGGACGCTCGACATAACGCGCATGTCGGCGCTCGTGGACCAGCTTGCTGCCCTGCACCGCTCGGGCGTGGAGGTGATAATGGTCACCTCGGGCGCTGTGGCATCGGGCCGCAGCGAGATGAAGCGCACCCTGGGCGGCCGGCATCTCGACGCGGTGTCGGCGCGGCAGCTTTTCTCGGCCGTGGGGCAGGCGAAGCTCATCAACCGCTACTATGAGCTCTTCCGCGACCACGGGATAGTGTGCGGACAGGTGCTCACCACCAAGGAGAATTTTGCCACTCGCCAGCACTACCTCAACCAGAAGCACTGCATGGAGGTGATGCTCGAGAATGGAGTGATTCCCATTGTGAACGAGAACGACACTATATCGGTGACGGAGCTGATGTTTACCGACAACGATGAGCTGTCGGGCCTCATTGCCACGATGATGAGTGCCAATGCGCTCATCATTCTGAGCAATATCGACGGGGTCTTTGACGGCGACCCGCAGCTGCCCGGCTCGCGCGTAATCACCGACATACATCCCGAGAGCGAGCTGCAAGCCGACCGGTTCATACAGACGAAGAAGTCGAGCTGTGGCCGCGGCGGCATGGGCACAAAATACCGCATCTCGCAGAAGGTGGCCGACGAGGGCATCACCGTGGTGATTGCCAACGGCCGGCGCGACAACATACTGCTCACCATTGCCTCGGGCAGCCACGAAGTGCCTTTCACCACATTCCACCCCTCACAGCACCCCACATCGAGCGTGAAGAAGTGGATTGCCCACAGCGAGGGCTTCGCCAAGGGCGAAATCCATGTGAACGAGGGTGCCATGGAGGCTCTCACCTCGGCACAGGCTTCGAGCCTCCTGCCGGTGGGCGTGACCAAGGTGGTGGGCGAATTTGAGAAGGACGACATCGTGCGCATCGTGTCGCCCAACGGACTGGCATTTGCCGTGGGGCGCATAGCGTGCGACAGCACCCAGGCAGCAGCCCTGGCCGGCAAGCAGGGCGGCAAGCCGCTGATACACTACGATTATCTTTATATTGAATAGCCTGTTTTTTTGGGGGTGCGACAGCCAAAGCTGCTTTTGCACCTGTTATCTATTATGTAAATTATGGGAAATTTAAGTGAATTGTTTGGCAGCGTGCGCCGGGCTTCGCGCAGGCTCAATCTTATCGACGAGGAGAAAATCAACGCCGTGCTGTGCCGCGTGGCCGATGCCGCCGTGGCTCACACTACAGAAATTCTTGAGGCAAACAAGCAGGACTTGGCACGAATGGAGCCAACGAACCCAAAATATGACCGCCTTATGCTCACCGAGCAGCGCATCGCCGACATTGCCGCCGACATGCGCCGCGTGGCGCAGCTTCCCTCGCCACTGGGCAAGGTGCTCGCCAAGTGGACACAGCCCAACGGCATGACTATCTCGAAGGTGAGCGTGCCATTTGGCGTGATTGGCATAATCTATGAGGCGCGTCCCAATGTCACATTTGATGTGTTCTCGCTCTGC
>JAQXTJ010000177.1 GCA_029219425.1 Bacteroidales bacterium | reverse complement strand
TGTCTGTTGAAGTGGTAGCATATCGGCCTGTTTTATACCTATAAAAGTACAAAAAAATCGGCACATATCCAAGATTTTCTCTTGATATGTGCCGATTAATTCAGACCGATGTCTTATTGAAGGACTTTTTCAGTGCCCTCCGTATCCTGTAGGGTTCTTTTGATTGAGTCGTAAGCCCTGTCGAATAGGCAGTAAGCTTTTCATATAAAGATATTATTGAATAGAAATATTGTTTCTAACGTATATCGTTAAAAGCCGAATTCTTTTGCACATTTTGTATCTTTTTTTGTAAGCGTATTGAGGAAACCCCCTCCAGACATATTAGAAAAGGAAGGAGCTTTAAGCCTATCTCATGAATTGTAACGCAGGAAATGACAGTCAGCCCTAATTTTTATTGCTCATAAAAGTCTTTTCGGGATTGCTGTAATTCCTCAAAAATTTACAGATATTTATCCCCAAACGAGGCCTTCACGTCGTTCACATACTGCCTTATGCGCTGCTCCTCACACTTGGGGCAGATGAGAAGCACATCATCGGCATCGGCCACTATGTAGTCCTTCAATCCCGATGCCACCACCAATTTGTCGCGCTTCACGGCTATCATGTTGTCCTTGCAGTCGTAGAGCAGGGCCTTGCAGTTCTGTGTCACGTTGCCGTCGCGGTTCTTCGGCGAGTAGTCGTGAAGCACGCTCCATGTGCCAAGGTCGTTCCACCCGAAGTTCACGCACTGCACATACACATTTGGAGCTTTTTCCATCACTGCAAAGTCGATTGATATGTTCTGGCACGACTCAAAGTTGCTTCTTATCGCATCATTTTCATGCTCTGTGCCAAAGGCATTGGCTATCGAGTCGAATTGCTCGGCTATGCCGGGTGCGTGATTGCGTAGTGCGGATATTATGCTGTTGGCCGACCACAGAAACATGCCCGAGTTCCAGTAGAATTCTCCCGTTGCGATAAACACCTTTGCAAGCTCCAGGTTGGGCTTCTCGGTGAAGGTCTTCACCTTGAGTATGCCCGGTGTGTCGCTTTCGTTGCCCACCTGTATGTAGCCGTAGCCCGTCTCAGGACGGTTGGGCTTTATGCCGAGGGTGAGCAGTGCGTCGTGCTTCTCCACAAAGTCGAAGCCTGCTGTAATGTTGCTTCTGAATTCTTCTTCTTTCAATATAAGGTGGTCGCTTGGTGCCACCATTATTGTGGCGTTGGGGTTACGCGCTTTGATGTGCCATGCTGCCCATGCTATGCAGGGTGCCGTGTTGCGGCGGGCTGGCTCGAGCAATAGTTGCTCTCGTTTCAGTCCCGGCAAATGTTCCATCACCTGCGGAGCATAATGCTCATTTGTCACCACAAGTATATTCTCATCGGGCACTATGCCCTTTATTCGGTCGTAGCTCATCTGCAACAGTGAGCGTCCGGTGCCGAAAAAGTCGATAAACTGCTTGGGTCGCTCTGCGCGGCTATAGGGCCAGAACCGGCTTCCTACTCCGCCACACATTATCACACAATACCTGTTGTTCATATCTAAATAGTAGTTTGTCGTTCTGTTTATTCCTCTTTGTGCAAAATCTCCGGGAAACCCCTCAATTTCTTTGCTAAGATAGCAAATTTTCTTGAAACTATCAACACTTTCACGCTTTTTACCACTATTTTTTCATCTCTCCACTTTTTTGCCTTTTTTCTCCCCTATTTCCACCTTTCTTCCATATAAACCTCTACTAATCTCATATTTTTCACTATTCTTAACATCTTACTTGTCCCTTGTCTCATCTAAAGATTATACTTTTGCAACCTCAACAATACTTTTACTATTAATTTAACATAGAAATTCACTTATTATGAAGAAACACTTACTATTATGCTTTGCTTCGCTTGCTGCAAGTGTGGTGTTTGCACAGGCTCTGCCTAAGCGCGTCACCGGCCTGCCAATGAAGCAAATCTGTCATGCCGAGCGCTTTGTGCGCCCGTCGTTTGCTGCGCCGCAGCTTGCTCCTCGTTCTGCCGAGGCTCCTGCCACTTTCTATGAGGTGCCTTTCGTCCACTCACTCGGTAAGGGTGAGCCCGATATTATCGCCGGTTATGTGGCTTTCGACTCTAATGCCGACACCAAAACCTGGAAAGTGGGTGGTTTCACCGGCTACAGCGTGTGCATGAAGCCTGCATCCGGTTCCATGGACGACTGGATGATTTCTCCCGCTGTGCATCTTGTCCCCGGCAAGACCTATGAGCTTTCGGTGCAAATGTCGTCGGTGCTCTCCTCGGGAACCGAGGAATGTCTCTCAATCGCCATGGGCGAGAGCCAGTCGGTGGAGGCTATGACAACTCCCGTGGTGGAGCTTGCCACTGCCACACAGGGCAAGACGCTCGTGGATATCGTCAACACTTTTTCGGTTGAGACCGATGGCTACTACTACTTCGGCTTTCACGCACTCTCCGAGGCTGCGAAGTCGGGCAACTTGAAGCTCACCAATTTCTCCATCGACGACCCCTCTGAGCGTGTCGATCCTCCGGCTGCCGGCTCTGTCGCCGTGCAGGTCGCTCCCAAGGGCGAGCTGAAAGCTTCTGTCACCTACACGGCTCCCACCACCACTCTCACCGGGGCTTCTCTTGCTGCTATCGACTCGGTGCAGGTGTCGGTCAACTACTCCAAGGTGCTCACCATCACCGGTGTGAATCCGGGCGATGTGAAGGTTATCGACGTGCCTGTGAAAAACACCTACAATGTGGTTGAGGCCGTGGCTTTCGTGAAGGATACTCCGGGTCGCACTGCCAAGTCGGCTTTGTTCTTCGCCGGAAACGATAATCCTCTGCCTCCTGCCAATCTCAAGGCCGTGCTCTCCGACGACTGCAAGCAGGTCACTCTCTCGTGGGATGCCGTGACTGAGGTGGGTGAAAATGGCGGATACGTCGATGTGGAGAGCGTCACATATTATGTATTCGACGCTTTCGGCTCTATCTACGACCCGGCTATCGCCGAGACTTCGGCCACTTCGGTCACTCTCGACTATTCTTCGCTCGCCGCTCAGGATTTTGCTGCCTATCAGGTCACTGCCGGAACAGCCGAGTATTTCTACTCCGAGGCCGCCGAGAGCAACATCGTGGTGGTGGGCCCGCCCGATGCCTTGCCTTTTGTCGAGAGCTTCGCCAATTGCTCCTCAAGCAAGAGCTGGGCGCTCGACCCCGAAAACGACTACAACGCCTTCCTGTATCAAATCTTTGGCGACAATGTGCTTGAGCTTGCCGGTGATGAATCTACAGCTCCGCAATATCTCAACTCTCACGATGCCGACAATGGCTTCTTCTTCATCATGCCCATGGAGGCCAATGCCTCTTTCGGAATATGCTCGGTGAAGGCCGATGTGTCGGCGGCTGCCAATCCTGTGCTGGAGTTCTTCCATCAGGGTAAGGGCAGTGTTATTGATGTGTTGGTGGCTGCCGGCAGCTCGCCTTTTGAGGTGGTGAATTCAATCGACCTCAAGGAGAATCCCACCTCCGATTGGACGCTCTGCCGCACCGACCTCTCCGCCTACAAGTCGGCTCCCTATGTGCGCTTCGAGCTTCGTGTGCGCTCTGTTCACAACACTGCCGAGACCACTTGGAGTGTGCCCATCGACAACATTCGCATTCGCGACCTCGTCGATTCCGACCTGCGTCTCGCAGCTCTCTCGGCTCCGGCCAAGGTGGCTGCCGGCAGCATGATTCAGCTCTCGGCCTCAGTCGAGAATCTCGGCTCCAATGCCGCAACAGGTGCAGTGCTCGAGCTTTCCGATGCCAATGGCTTGGTGGCAACAGCGCAGTTGCCCGAAATCGCTCCTCTCTCGGTTGTAACCGCTATGGTCTCCGCCCCCACAAGCGTGGCTTCGCCTGAGAGCTATGCCCTCACCGCCACCGTGAAGTGGGATGCCGACTGTGAGGCTGCCAACAATGTTGCCTCCACTATTGCCTCGGTGGCTTTCTCCGAGCATCCTGCTCCTCTCGATGTCACTGCATCTTCGGCTGCCGGCGAGGTGGCGCTCTCTTGGACCGCGCCTTCGCTCGATGGCCTCACAGGCAGCTTTGCCCGTGTGGAAGACTTCGAGAACGATAGCTACGAGCCTCTCACTATCAGCGACTTCGGCGGATGGAAGCTCTTCGATGGCGATGGCATGAAGACCTACACTTTCCTCTCCGACTCCAACAACCCCTACCGCACTCAGCCTATGGCATTCCAGCTCTTCGACCCAGTGCTCGCCGGTGTGCCCTCGGGCTATCTCCCCGACTGTCCGCCTCACAGCGGCAGCCGCTTCCTCATGGGTTTCAGCTGCAACTCGCTCAACGACAACTGGCTCATCTCTCCTGAGCTCTCGGGTGCTGAGCAAGTGGTCTCGTTCTTCGGCCGCAGCTTCTCCACTGCGTTCCCCGAGACGTTTGAGGTGCTCTATTCCACTTCGGGCACAAGCATCGAGTCGATGGTGGTAGTGGAAAGTGTGACCAATTATCCTGCCAATGGCATTGTGCCCGAGGAGTGGACTGAGTTCAGCTTCACACTTCCTGCAGGTGCAAAGCACTTCGCAATTCACCACAATGCCTCCGACAGCTACGCTCTCATGCTCGACGACTTCTCCTTCGAGGCAGCCGGACTGCTCCCGGCCGACACCGAGCTGCTTGGCTACAACATCTTCCGCAATGGCGCAAAGGTGAACACCGAGCTTGTCACCTCTCTCTCAGCCACCGATGTCCCCTCTGTGAGCGGCACCTACGCTTATCAGGTGAGCGCCGTCTATAACAATGGCGAGTCGCGTGCCTCCGGCCCCGTTATGGTAGAGTTTGATACCGAGTCGGGCGTATGCTCACCGGCCTCCACCGCCGCCAAGGTTGCCGGTGGCAAGGGCGAGATTGTCATCAGTGGAGCAAATGGCGCAGATGTCACAGTGATAGCCCCGTCGGGTTGCACGCTCTTCAGCGCTCCTGTTGCTGCCGCCGATGCACGCATCAGCGTTCCGGCCGGCATCTACATCGTGAAGCTCCGGGACACCGTCGCTAAGGTTCTCGTGCGCTAACCGCATTTCCCATAAAAACGAAGAAGGGTGTGACCACGTTGAGTCACACCCTTCTTCGTTTTTATCGTCACTATCATCACTCCACTCTCTTCTTCAGCAAGTAGCGGCGCGAGGTGTCGAAGCGCGGCAATGCCACCACTGTCACGGCGTCGCTGTCGGCATCGGGCAGTCCCTCACCATCTGTGGTGCGGCGGCCTTTGGCCTCAAGTGCCGCACACACCTCATGGCGTGCTATTTCGGGCGTGTTGTTGTCGTTGCTCAAGTGGCACAGAAACACATATCGCAGCCTCTCATCGCACTCCGTGGCCACAAAATCGGCTGTCACCTTGTTGTCGAGGTGGCCGTTCTCGGCGCGAATGCGGTTCTTCAGGTATTCGGGATAGCGGCCGGAGTCGAGCATTGCCGCGTCGTAGTTTGCCTCTATCATCAGATAGTCGGCCTGCGTCATGTAGTAGTGGGCGCGTGGGGTGATGCAGCCCAGGTCGGTGGCGATGGCAAACCGCTGCGCTCCATATTCCACAAAGAAGCCGGCATTGTCGGTGCCATCGTGGCTCACCTCAAATGCCGTGAATTGCATCCCTGCCAGCGTGAACGGTATCTCCTTGAATATCGCCTCATGCACATCCTTCAGCCTCCGCGATATGCTGTGGCGGCGGAAGATGCCATTGAGCACCCGTGGCGTGCAGTAGATGTGTATGTGCTTGTTGTTGCGGGCTATCGAGTAGGCATAGCGCACGTGGTCGCCGTGGTCGTGGGTGAGTATCACTCCCTTCACCATGCTTGGTGTGATGCCATTGTCGGCAAGGGCCTTGAACACCTTTGCGCCATCCACGCCGGCGTCGATGAGCACGCCCTGCGTGTCGGTGCCCACATAGGCGCAGTTGCCGCTGCTGCCGCTGCCAAAGCTTATGAAGCGCATCGTCTGCACAGCTTGTGCAGCGTCGCTTATGTGGCGCAGTGCGCGTTGGTTCTGTATGTTGAGTTCTTCTATTGTGGCTGTATGGGTGCTTTCTTCGGCTTGCATCGGCGTTTCCTCGCAGTCGAAAAGTATCGTCTGTTGCTTGTTGTTGCTTTGTTGGCTATATCGTTTCTTGTCGGGCATTGCGAGAGTGTGTGTAAATGTTTATTTGTGCAATAAAAATATTGTTGGAATCTTGTCGTAGTCATATTTCATCTTGCCCCATTGCTCAATGGTGCGCGTGAGTATTTTCTCATTCTTCCCGGTAATGTCGCTCGCCACGCACAGGCGCATCTGCTTTGGCAGCGTGTGCACGAGCTCGGATATGAGGCGGTTGTTGCGGTAGGGGGTCTCGATGAATATTTGTGTCTGGTCGAGCCGGCGTATGCTCTGCTCCATATCCTTCAGCTTGCGGGCACGCTCTCCGGCGTCGATGGGCAGGTAGCCACAGAAGGCAAAGCTCTGGCCGTTGAACCCCGAGCCCATAAGCGACATGATGATGCTCGACGGACCCACCAGCGGTACCACTCGCAGCCCTTCGCGCTGAGCTATCGCCACCACGTCGGCTCCGGGATCGGCTATCGCAGGGCAGCCGGCTTCCGAGATTACTCCCATGGCGTGCCCGGCCTTGAGCGGCTCGAGATATCCGGCAATCTCCTCGGCGCGGGTGTGACCATTAAGGGTGTAGAAAGTGAGTGTGTCGATGTCGATGTCGCGGTCGCACTTCTTCAGGAAGCGCCGGGCCGACCGCACGTTCTCCACTATGAAGTGCTTGATTTCGCGTACAATGGCGGTGTTGCCGGCCGGCAGCACGCTGTCGGTTGCCACGTCGCTAAGTGGTACGGGTATGAGATACAAGCCTGTTTCAATCATCGTAGTGCGTCACTTTTCTTTTTGCAAAATTACTACATTTTCCCCAATCCCCCAAGTTTCATTCTCCACAAAACTTCCCCTTTTTTGGTTTTGAGCTATTTTATGCTTACTTTTGCACTCTGTAACCGCGCGGCCGCCCTCCGCAACGGGTGCCGCCGCTCAATCACTCTGGGTTCTATGAAGTATTTCCTTATTGCCGGTGAGGCATCGGGCGACATTCACGCCGCACGCCTCATCAGTGCCCTGCGACGGTGCGACGCCGGGGCCGAGTTCCGTTTTTTTGGCGGCGACCTCATGGCCGAGGCTGCCGGCTCTGCTCCCATGGTGCACTATCGCGACATGGCCTATATGGGATTCGTTGAGGTGGCACGCCACCTGCGCGAGATTCTCGGCTTCATGCGCGCCGCACGCCGCTGCATCGACGAGTGGAAGCCCGATGCGCTGGTGCTCATCGACTATCCATCGTTCAACCTCAAGGTGGCTCGCTATGCCCACGGCCGTGGCATAAAGTCGTTCTATTACATATCGCCAAAGGTGTGGGCGTGGAAGGAGCACCGTGTGAAGCAAATCAAGCAGTTCATTACCCAGCTCTACAGCATTCTTCCCTTCGAGCCGCGCTTCTTCTCGCAGCGTCATGGCTATGAGGTGAAATATGTGGGCAACCCCACCGTGGCCGAGATTGCCGAGGCACGCCGTGGCTTTGCTTCGCGCGAGGACTTCTGCAAGCTCGCCGGCATCTCCGGCTCTCAGCCCATTGTGGCTGTGGTGCCCGGCTCGCGCCGCAAGGAGATTGCCGACAACCTCCCGGTGATGATTCGCGCCTGCGAGGCCGTGGGTGGAGTGCAGCCGGTGATTGCCGCCGCGCCCAGCGTCGATGCCTCGCTCTATCGCGATGTGCTTGCCTCGGCAGGATGCAACACCGGCTATCCCCTCGTTGCCGGCCGCACAATGGAGATTGTGAGCCATGCCCGCGTGGCTCTCGTCACCTCGGGCACCGCAACCCTCGAGACTGCCATCATCGGCACTCCACAGGTGGTGTGCTACCGCATGGGTGGCAGCCGCCTGCTCTATAATTTCTACCGGATGTTGCTGAAAGTAGATTATGTGTCGCTCCCAAATCTCATCGCCGACGCTCCCGTGGTGCCCGAGCTGCTCATGCACCACTGCTCCGAGGAGAATGTAGCCGCCTGGCTCCGCAACCTCCTGCCGGAGTCGCCGGCCCGCAGCGAGATGCTGCGTGGCTACGACTGCATAGCCCGGGCCCTCGGCACTGCCGACAGCGCTCTCACCGCTGCCAGCCTCCTCACCTCACACTTTTCTTCTTGCGGGTGACAAGAGCAAAGGCCAGCAACAGCAGAGCCGAAACCAGTCCTATCGCCGCAAAGTAGTACCAGATGTAGTGTGCGTTCACGCTCGCTGCCTCCCACGCCTCGCGCGTCTCAAAGAGCGACGGGTCGGGGCAGTATTTTGTGAGCAAAAGTCCCGAAATCCCAAATCCAAGTATCGACGATAGGAATGAGTCAAGATGACTGAATCCTAAATACAGACCTTCTTCTCCCTTGGGCGCCTGCAATGAGAAATACTCCAGGTAGCGCGGTGAGATGAAGCACTCGGCCAGTGCCTGAAACACTATGCCCACTATCATCATCAGCGTGATGTTCGACATTCCGCCGATTATCTCCGAGTCCATCACGTTGCCACACGCCATGAGCAGTGCCGAGAGCGGAATGAGAAACATGCCTATCGTTATCGACGTGATGGCGCTGCGCTTAGCCATGAGCCGGGTCACCAGCCCCACGCCAAGCACCACCACAAGCGGGTTCACATTGGCTATCCATCCAGGCCGTGCCGCCTCGCCTGCCATGCGTATCACATACTTGGGCATCGTGGCATAGAGCTGTTGCTGCACTATCCAGAAGCCTGTCACTATCAGTATGAGTGCCAGCAGTCGCTTGTTGGTGAGCACGCGCACAAATCCCTCGCCTATCTCGCGCATGCTCTTGCCTTCGCCTGTAGAGTTGGCCGAGTGGTAGAGCAGAAGCACGGCGAGAAGCGCAATGAGCGTCATTGCCGCCGAGAAGTAGTTTATGGCTATGTAGGCCTCCTCGCCTATGGCCTGTCGCAGCGGGTCGATGATGGTCTTGCCGGTGAAGGCGCCAATGTTCACCACCATGTAGAATATCGAGTAGCCGCGTGCGCGGTTCTCGCTTGTGGTTTCCTTGGCCACCGAACCCGAGATTGTCGATTTAATGAACGACCCTCCCACCATTATCACCACCATCACAGGCGCAATGAGCCACCGCAGCCCCGAGTCCTGAAGCCCGGTGAATTGCGTCGTAGCCCCATATTGCACCAGTCCCGCGCTTTGCAGCAGCGTGGGCAGCGTGGCAAGCCCAAGATAGCCCACTGTGAGCAGCGTGAAAGCCACTATCAGCGACCGGCGGAAACCAATCTTGTCGGCGTATGCCCCGGTGAACATCGGCAGCAAGTAGAGTCCGCCCGAGAACAATCCCGAAATCATACTTGCCTCAAAGTCGTTGAAGCCCAGTGTGTTGGTCAAATAAAGCGTTATCACAATGAAAATGGCATAGTAGGCCATTCTCTCGAGCATCTCCACCGAGTTGCTCACCCAAAATGCGCGGCTATATCCCCGCAATCCTGTTTTTTCCATATCAGGCATAAAAAAATATATTTTTTTCTTTGTTGGTCGATTTTTCCTTTGGTTGCTGTCAGGCGTTTTTTGCTCCGTCTGTTGCCAGCCCTTATAAAAAATGCCGGGGATAGTGATGTGTGCTATTCCCGGTATTTTTCCAATTTGGTGTGAAGATTACTCTTCCTCTTCGGTGTACCATTTGGAGTACATGAGGTAGTTCTTGGCTATCTTTATGTTGATTTCCTTGGCCTGGGAGGGATCTACCATCTTTATGAACTTCGCCGGGGCGCCTGCCCACAGCTCGTTGGGGCCAATCTTGGTTTTTCCTGTAACCACGCTTCCGGCGGCTACTATTGCGCCTTCGCCGACCTCGGCGTGATCCAGGAGCACGCTGCCCATGCCAATGAGGGCAAAGTCGCGCACCTTCGCGCCGTGAATGGTCACGTTGTGGCCAATCGACACATCGTTGCCAATCTCAATTGTCGATTTCTCATAGAGTGTGTGCAGCACCGAGCCATCCTGTATGTTCACACGGTTGCCAATGGTGATGGTGTTCACGTCGCCGCGCAGCACGGTCCCAAACCAGATGCTGCACTCGTCGCCCATAGTCACATCGCCGATTATTGTTGCATTGTCGGCAAGAAAGCAGTCCTTGCCAAATTTCGGGGTAAATCCCCGCACTGATTTTATCAAAGCCATTTTCTTTTAGTTAGGAGTTATTAGTTAGGAGTTTGTTAGATAAACGCTCCGATTGACGCTCAGACGAGGGGCTGCGTCTTGTCGGCGAGCCAGGCGGCCTCATCGGCGTTGAGGTAGGGGGTGAGGCGCTCACGCACTGTGGCGTGGTAGGCGTTCACCTGGGCTATCTCCTGCGCTGTGAGCATGGTGAGGTCGATGAGGCGGGCATCGTAGGGGAAAAGAGTGAGTGTCTCAAACTTCAGGAAGTCGCCAAACTCCTCGCTCTGCACGCCCGGCACACACAGCACCAGGTTCTCGGTGCGTATGCCGTAGCGGCCTGCCTTGTAGATTCCCGGCTCGTTGCTGGTGATCATGCCTGGCTGCAGGGTTGCAGGATTCTCGTTGAGTCGGATGTTCTGCGGTCCCTCGTGCACGCCAAGGAAGTGTCCCACGCCGTGGCCGGTGCCGTG
>JAQXTJ010000176.1 GCA_029219425.1 Bacteroidales bacterium | reverse complement strand
TGATGAGGGTGCAAAGGTCTTTCTGCTTGTAGAAGATGTGGATGTCGGTGGCTCCGTGGTGGGTGAGCGAGAGCACCACAAATGCGAGTCGCTCGGCAATGGAGCCCGATGAAACAGCAAGAAGGTTGGCTGTGCCGTGCTGTGCATTGCGGGAGAGAATGTTGAGAACATTGAAGAGGAACACCTTGTCGCTGTGCAGAATGTTGATATAGTCGGCTTTTGTGATTTGCAGCACACCACAGGTGCCCTTGGCCGTCACGCTGAATGGATAGCAAGTGTTGAGTCCGAAGAGGTATTCGGGGCCTATCACGGCTGGTGCCGTGAGCGTTTCGCTCACCGTCACGCGGAGCGACCGGGCCGGAGTTTCTATTACAGCCTCTCCCGAGATAATGAAGCGTATGTGGGTGCAGGTGTCGCCCGCCGAGGCAATCGTCTGCCCGTCGGTGAATTTGAGGAAGTGGAAAGGAGTTTTCTCAATCAGCTCCGAGAGTTTTTCGCGGCTCACGCCCTGAAAGAGAGGCAGATCCATTAGTGTTTCAAAAATGCTGTCCATCAGTGTAAAAAAAACTATTGTTAGCCAAACAGACTCGTTAAACCGAATGCAAATTTAGTGAAATTTTTTTGAAATTGCTGAATAATGCAGCTGAAAAACGGTGCTCACAGTTGCTTGCGGGTGTGGAGATAGATCTGGGTGCTGTTGATGATGTTCTGCCACACGATGTAGGCAGCCGGGCCCACCGACACCAGAGGGTGCAGGTAGGTGAGAGCCATCCAGATGCCCAGGATTGTGTTTTTCTGTCCCAGTCCCTGGGCGCCCGCTATGCGGTCGCCAAGGCGTGCTCCCACTTTGCGGCCTGAGATGAATTGCAGGCAGCACACCACAAGTGCGGCAATTGCCATGCCCAGCATCACGGGCAGCTCACTCAGAGGCTGCTTAATCATGAAGCTCACTGCGCGACCCATCACGATGAATAGGGCCACAGCCCACATCCAGAATGAAATTGACTGGTGCCCTGCAATGGCGTGGTGCAGGCGCGGCGCAGAGTAGCGCAGCAGCAGAGCCACCACAAGCGGGAGAATGAGCAGCGGAATTACCTGGGCACAAATGGTGGTGAAAGATTCTGCAAAAGGAATGTTGCGGCCTGAGTCGTTCACGATGGAGAGGAACACAGGGGCTGTGACAGCCACGGTGAGGTTGCTGAGCAAGGAATAGGTGGCAAGCTTGGTTACGCTGCCGCCAAGCATTCCCGTCACCACAGGTGCGGCAGTGGCGGTGGGCATGAAGATGCACAGGAACGCCGCCGTAGCCACCGGCTCGCTCACCGGCAGCAGGGCGAGATAGGCCAGCCAGCACCCCAGCATCTGCACAAGGAGCAAGCGCCACTGGAAGCGCGTGATGCGGAACTCACCGGGCTTCACGCGTGTGTAGGTGATGGTGAGCATGATGAAGATGAGATAGGGTGTGAGAAACTCAAGGTATCCTATCCAGTCGTGAAAAACAATGCCGCCCATCATGGAGATGGGCAGCATCCAAGTCTTTAAGAATTTGCGCAGGTGAAGTTCCTTCATTTCAGTCGGGAGATTACGTCGTCAATGGTGAGCTTCTCCTGCGAGCCATCAATCATGTTCTTGAGCGTAATTGTTCCCTCGGCGAGTTCGGTTTCGCCCACGATGGCCACAAAGGGAATGTGCTTGCTGTCGGCATAGCCCATCTGCTTCTTCATCTTGGCGTTGTCGGGGTAAATCTCGGCCGAAATACCCTCACGGCGCAATGCCATGATGTGCTTGAGCGATGCCTCGGCCTCGGCAGTGCCAAAGTTGGTGAACATCACCTTGGTTGTGGCGCAAGTGCCGGCAGGATAGAGGTCGAGGGCATTTAGTACATCGAAGATGCGGTCGGCGCCGAAGCTGATGCCCACGCCCGACAGTCCGTCCACGCCAAACACGCCGGTGAGGTTGTCGTAGCGGCCGCCGCCGGTGATGCTGCCAATTGCCACATCGCAGGCCTTCACCTCAAGAATTGAGCCTGTGTAGTAGTTGAGTCCGCGAGCGAGCGACACGTCGAGCTCCAGGGTGGAGTTGAGGCCAAGGCGGTTCACATTGTCGATAACGAAGCGAAGTTCCTCTATGCCCTTCATTCCTGTCTCGGAGCATGCGAGCAGCTTCTCCAGTGCTGCAAGTTTCTCCTCGTTGGCGCCCGAGAGCTGGAGGAGCGGCTGCAAGGTGTCGATAGCCTCCTGGCAGAGTCCTTTCTCGCACAGCTCACAATTCACATTCTCAATGCCTATTTTGTCGATTTTGTCGATTGCCACTGTGATGTCCACAATCTTCTCGGGAGCGCCGATAATCTCGGCGATTCCGCTAAGAATCTTGCGGTTGTTGAGCTTAATCACAATTCGTATGCCAAAGCGGCGGAACACCTCGTCGATGAGCGTGATAAGTTCCACCTCATTGAGCAGGGAGTCGCTGCCCACCACATCGGCGTCGCACTGATAGAACTCGCGGTAGCGTCCCTTCTGCGGACGGTCGGCACGCCACACGGGCTGAATCTGATAACGCTTGAATGGAAACTGGAGCTCATTGCGGTGCTGCACCACATAGCGGGCGAAAGGCACTGTGAGGTCGTAGCGAAGTCCCTTCTCGCAAATGCGCGAGGTGAGGTGCAGGCAGTCGCGCTGCGCGAGCTGCTCATCGGTGGCTTTACTCAGGAAGTCGCCGCTGTTGAGCACTTTGAAGAGGAGCTTGTCGCCCTCCTCGCCATATTTTCCCATGAGAGTGGAGAGATTCTCCATCGAGGGAGTTTCGATTTGCTGGTAGCCATAGAGGAGGAAAACGTCCTTAATGGTGTCGAAAATATAGTTGCGCTTCGCCATCTCCTCGGGGGAGAAATCGCGTGTGCCCTTGGGTATGCTTGGTTTCTGTGCCATTATTCGTTGGGAAAAAAGTGTGTGAAAAATAAAATGCGTAATTCTGTGGTGCAAAATTACGCATTTTTTTGGGATTCGCGTGCATGAAGCACACAAAAATTAGTCGCGGCGGCTGCCGAGGAAAATCATCACATAGTAGATGAGGGTGGCGAGCGAGCCAAGAGCCGCCACCACATAGGTGTAGGCAGCCGAGCGCAGCGCGTCTTGAGCGTGGCTGTGGGTCACTCCGAAGGTGATTCCCGAGCTGTTGAGCCACTGCAAGGCGCGGCGGCTTGCGTCGATCTCAACCGGGAGTGTGACGAAGCTGAAAAGCGTGGTGGTGGCAAAGAGCACGATGCCCACAAGCAGAATCTGGGGCATGGTCTGCACAAGCAGGATTCCGGCGAGCAGCACCCACGACATAATTTGCGACGAGAAATTTACTATTGGCACAAGGCTGGAGCGAAGCTGGAGCATGGAATAGGCCTTGGCATGCTGCACCGCGTGCCCACACTCGTGGGCCGCAACGGCTGCCGCTGCCACGCTGGCCGAGTTGAACACTCCTTCGCTGAGGTTCACCGTCTTGTTGGCGGGGTTGTAGTGGTCGGTGAGCATTCCGGGAGTGCTCGTGACCTGCACATCGTAGATGCCATTGTCGTGAAGCATCTTCACAGCCACATCACGGCCGGTGAGATTGCCCGAGAGCGGCTCCTGCGAGTAGCGGTTGAACTTGTTCTTCAGGTTGGCCTGCACAATGTAGCTGACCACTGCGATACCTATAAAAATTATCCAAATCATAGTTTCTCTGTAAAAAAAATGTAGTTAATAATTCTCCCCTATAGCCACAACAAAAAGCGTGCCAAAGTTAATCGGCCGGGTAGGTGAGATTGGCCGGGGTGAGGGCGTTGAGCACTTCGATGAGGAATTTGCGGGCTTCCCACTTGGCCATTGGCAGGTTGTTGAGCATATAGTTGCCGCAGTCGTGGGCGTTGGCTCCTGGTATCTCACCCTCATAGTCGGCAATGAAACGGAATGTTTCTTGCATGAGCGGCACTATGTCGGCCGACTGGAGGTCGCCCTCAAGCAGCAGGTAGTTGCCTGTGCAGCAACCCATAGGCCCCCAGTAGATTATGCGGCTTTTCCACACCGGGTGGTTGCGCAGGAAGGTGGCGGCGAGATGCTCAATGGTGTGCAATGCAGCCTGCCCCACTGCCGGCTCTCGGTTGGGCTCTTTCATGCGTATGTCGAATGTGGTCACTACGTCGCCGCTTGGCAGCACGTCCTTGCGCGACACATAGATGCCTCGCAGCAGCTTGATGTGATTGATGGTGAAACTTGCAATTTTTTCCATATTTCATTTATGCTGTTAAAGTGTGAGAAGAAGTCGTTTCACAAGGGCAAAAGTGTGCTCGGGAGCGGCTGCCCAGAAGTTGTCGTACTGCACGGCATTGTTGTGCCCCGCGCCGGGTGAGTCGCTGATGATGCGCATACAGAAGTAGTCCACGCCCTTGCGGAAGCACACATGTGCAATGGCTGCCGACTCCATATCCACCGCAAGCGCGTCGGGGAACTTTCGCTTAATCTCCTGCACCTGCTCAATCTTGTCGATAAACGTGTCGCCCGAGCACAGCAGGCCGTGCTTCACTGTGTCGCTCTCGGGCAGCAGCGCCGAAAGGGTGGGGCTTGAGGTGAAGAACTGTGGCATGCCGGCAGCTTGGCCGGGAATGGTGCCGGGTCCGCACCACACATCATGGTAGGCTATGCGGTCGGCCACCACCACGTCCATCACGCAGGCGTTTGTATCGGCGCCGCCTGCCACACCGGTGCTCAGCACCAGGTCGGGGGAGAAATTGCCCAGCATGGCGTAGGTGCCCATTGCGGCATTCACTTTGCCAATGCCACACTCCATTGCCACAATGTCGTGGCTGCCAATGCGGCCGGTGATGAACTCATAGCCATCGACAACCGCACGGTCTTTATTCTCAAGCATAGGCGTGAGCAGGGCGAGCTCCTTGCTCATCGCTACAATAATTCCAATCTTCATATTCGGTAGAAAAAATAATTTTTGTGTAAAGTTAGCTAATTTCTATGAATTGCATTAATTTTGTGGGAAATATTTTTCGGTGAGGATATGCTGCCAAAAATTATCATAGACGACAGAATAAGGACCGTGTGTCCTGAGATGAGAATTGGCCTGATTCGTGCCAAGGTGCAGAATTGTGCCACCGGCGACGGGCTGTGGGCTGAGATTGAGGCTGAGTGTGCCGCAATTGCCGCTCAATATGAGTTGCTTGAGGTGAACAAGCGGCCGGCAGTGGCGCAGACCCGTGCTCTCTATAAGGCTCTGGGCAAGGACCCCAACCGCTACCGTGTGGCAAGCGAGGCTCTGTGTCGCCGCGTAATCAGGGGACTCGGCCTATATCGCATCAATGCGCTTGTGGATATCATCAACCTCGTTTCGCTGAAGAGCGGTTATGCCATCAGCGGACTTGATGCCGACCGCATTGTGGGCGACACTATGGCTATGGGTGTGGGAGTGGCTTGTGAGCACTACGAGGGAATTGGGCGCGGTGTGCTCAACATTGAGGGGCTGCCGGTGTATCGCGATGCTGTGGGCGGCATAGCCACTCCTACCAGCGATGAGGAGCGCACCAAGATTACGCTCGACACCACTACCCTGCAAATGAACATCAATGCCTTTGGTCCCGAAATGCCGCTCGAAGAGGCAATGGAGTGGAGTGTGAGCCTGCTGCGCCGCTACACTGCTGCCACCGAGGTGGAAACCGACATCGTTTGACCATAACATAACAAATACACATGAAACTGCTTAAAGTTTTTCCCGATAACCCTAATGAGCGCTACATGGAGCTTGCCGCCGATGTGATGCGGCGTGGAGGGATAGTAATTTATCCCACCGACACGCTCTATGCCCTTGGCTGCGATGCGCTCAACAACAATGCAATTGAGCGCATTTGCAAGTTGAAAGGCATACGCTCCGACCGCACAAATCTCTCAATAATCTGCGAGAACTTGAGTGAGGTGGCAAAGTATACTCGCTTGGAGAACGCTAATTTCCGCTTGCTCAAGGAGAATCTGCCCGGGCCGTTCACGTTCATTCTGCCAGCACTCTCGAAGTTGCCCAAGGCTTTCAAGGGGCGAAAGACGGTGGGGGTGAGAATACCCGACAATCCCATAGCGCTGGCTCTTGTGGCTGCTCTTGGCAACCCGATAATGACCACCTCGGTGCCTGTGGATGACTACGACTACGCCGTTGAGCCTGAGCTAATAGCAGAGCGATATGAGGATGAAGTGGAGGTAGTGATTGATGGCGGCACGGGCGGCACTGAACCTTCAACGGTGGTGGATTGCACTGCCGATGAGCCTGAGATTATCAGGCAAGGAGAGGGGCGTTTTTAGTTAGGAGTTAGGAGTTAGGAGTTAGGAGTTTTTAGTGGGGTGTTTTTTAGTATTTTAATGATTGTGTTGATGATTGCTGATTATGGAGGAGATGACGGAATGGAAAAAGATGCGCAGTGGCATTGTGTATGACTGGACCGACCTTGAAATCGACCGCAGCCTCACGCGGTCGCGCTTGGCCTGCGAACGATTCAACCGCTCTGGCATCGACCACGAGGATTACCGCGAGGCTCTCGAAAACATGATTCCCGGCGTTCCGCGCTCGGTGACGATTCTGCCGCCATTCCACTGCGACCATGGCAATGGCCTGCATCTGGGCGAGGGCGTGTTTGTGAACTACAATGGAACTTTTCTCGATGCTGCCGACATCACCATTGGCAGCCGCACGCTTATTGGGCCCAACTGCTCTCTCTACACGCCTCAGCATCCCATCGACTACCTTCAGCGACGCAAGACGCTTGAGAGTGCCTTCCCCATAAGAATCGGTGAGGACTGCTGGCTTGGCGGCAATGTGACGGTGTGTCCCGGCGTGACGATTGGCGACCGCACGGTGATTGGCGCCGGAAGTGTGGTCACACACGACATCCCCTCCGACTCGCTCGCTGCCGGCAACCCGTGCAGGGTTATCCGTAGCCTGACGTGATGGATTAATTAGCCCAGCGGGGTGATGCGCACGCGCTTGTTCTTGATTTTCAAGGGTGCGAGGCGCGCTACCACCGCATTGCAGCCGGCTCGAGGCACGGCTACTATGGCATAGTGGTCGTGGAGCGATATTTGGCCAATTTCCTGAGCTGTGATGCCGCCGTTGTTGGCAATGAATCCCACTATGTCGCCGCGCGATATTTTCTCTTTTTTACCGGCATTGAAGTAGATTGAGGCAACGTCCGATTGCAGCCTTGCCGGCTGCTCTGTTGCACGACTCAGAATGAAATCGTTGTCGAATGTGATATATTCGGGCACCTTCTCCGTGGGTCCAAGCAGCACATACACATTGCCATTGGCACTCACGCGGGCAGTGCGGCCGTTGCGGTGGGTGTAGATTTCGCGCGAGCCGGGCAGGTGGTAGTGAATGATGCTTGTCACGTCGGCAATATCAAGCCCGCGGGAGCCGAGGTCGGTGGTGACGAGCACAAGGTTGGTGCCGTTGTCGAATAGCGTGACAGCCATTTCGCGTTCCTGCTGGTCGAGTCCGCCATGATACAGTCCTGCCGAAACGCCATGTCCTGTTAAGAAACCGTGAATGCGCTCGGCCGACTCGCGATGGTTGGCGAAGACGATAGTGCGGCCCGGCTCAATGGAGCGCAGCAGCGAGAGGGCAGCCTCGAGCTTGTCCTTGGCGTCGGAGCGCACGCACTGCACCGTGAGGCGGCTGTCGAGCTCGCGCTTCTCGGCAAGAAAATTGATGATACGCTCGCGGTGGAGGCGCAGAAAATCGGGAAACTCATCAATCATAGTGGCCGAGGTGAGGTAGCGGCGCGATAGATTGGGCATGTGGCGCAGCACTCGCTTCATCTCGTCGTGAAAGCCAAGCTCAAGCGACTTGTCGAACTCGTCGAGCACGAGCAGGCGCGTGCCGGTGATGTCGATGTGGCCACGGTTGACGTGGTCGAGCAGACGGCCTGGAGTGCTCACAATGATTGAGGGCACCACGGCGAGCGACTGCCGCTCATCGGCCACGCTATGTCCGCCATAGCAGCACGACACTTTGTGCCCCGTGGCTATGTTGCGCACGATGCCGAATATCTGAATCACCAGCTCGCGCGAGGGTGCGATAATCACCGCCTGTAGCCTGCCGCCGGGCTCGTGCAGCTCCTTGAGCAGTGGTATGATGAATGCGAGAGTCTTGCCCGAGCCTGTGGGCGAGAGCAGCACCAGGTCGCCGCGCTCATTGATGCTGCGGGTCATTTCGAGCTGCATTTCGTTGAGGGATTCTATACCCAGCTTTGCCTTGATGTTCGACAGGATTTCCTTCTCTTTCACGGTTGCAAAAAATAGTATGGTTATTACTTGTTGTGGTGCAAATTTACACAATTTCCGCGAAATCACCAACAGTGCCGTTTTTCTGCGGCAGAGAGGTGAAAATGGGTTTATTTGCCGGCACAAGATGGCAGAAAATAGGCTTTGGAGTGTTAAGTTATTAGAATTGAGCGATTAATTTTTGATTGTGTGGGGCATTTTCATTAACTTTGCACGTTGCAAGCGCAAATGTGGCAGAAAAAGCCCTTTATGCGCCACGCACAATGGTTGACTAAAACAAAAAATACATTTATATATCACAAATGGCACAACAAGAAGACACTTTCAAGAAAATCGTTTCACATGCCAAGGAATATGGCTTTGTGTTTCAATCGAGTGAGATTTACGACGGACTGGCAGCAGTGTATGACTACGGCCAGATGGGCGTAGAGCTGAAGAACAACATCAAGCGCTATTGGTGGGAGGCTATGACCCTGCTTCACGACAATATCGTGGGCATCGACTCGGCCATCTTTATGCACCCAACCATCTGGAAGGCTTCGGGACATGTGGATGCTTTCAACGACCCATTGATTGACAACCGCGACTCGAAGAAGCGTTATCGCGCCGATGTGCTCATTGAGGACGAAATTGCAAAATTCGACGATAAGATAGAAAAAGAGGTGGCAAAGGCCGCCAAGAAATTTGGAGAGAGCTTCGACGCCGAACTTTACCGCACCACCAATCCCCGCGTGCTCGAGCACCAGCGCAAGCGCGATGAGCTTCATGAGCGCTTTGCCAAGGCTATGAACGACAACGACCTGGTGGAACTGAAGCAGATTATCGTGGACTACGGCATCGTTTGCCCCATCTCGGGCACCAAGAACTGGACCGACGTGCGCCAGTTCAACCTCATGTTTAAGACGGAGATGGGCAGCACCGCCGATGGTGCAATGACGGTGTATCTGCGCCCCGAAACCGCACAGGGAATCTTCGTGAACTACCTGAATGTGCAGAAGACCGGCCGCATGCGCATCCCCTTTGGAATCGCACAGATTGGCAAGGCATTCCGCAACGAGATTGTGGCACGCCAGTTCATCTTCCGCATGCGTGAGTTTGAGCAGATGGAAATGCAATTCTTCGTTCGCCCGGGTGAGGAACTGAAGTGGTTCCAGCAGTGGAAGGAGACGCGCCTCAAGTGGCACAAGGCTCTGGGCATGGGCGACCACAAATATCGCTATCACGACCACGACAAGCTCGCCCACTATGCCAACGCCGCCACCGACATTGAGTTTGAGATGCCGTTTGGCTTCAAGGAAGTGGAGGGAATCCACTCGCGCACCAATTTCGACCTTAGCCAGCACGAGAAATTCTCGGGCAAGAAGATACAGTATTTCGATCCCGAGCTGAACCAGTCATATACGCCATACGTTATCGAGACTTCGATTGGCGTTGACCGCATGTTCCTCTCTGTGCTTTGCTCGAGCTACGAGGAGCAGAAGCTGGATAATGGCGAGACCCGCGTGGTGCTCCATCTGCCCAAGCAGCTTGCTCCGGTGAAGTGCGCCGTGCTTCCGCTCGTGAAGAAGGATGGACTCCCCGACAAGGCCCGCGAGATTATGAACATGCTCAAGTTCGACTACGCTTGCCAGTACGACGAGAAGGATTCTATCGGTAAGCGCTATCGTCGCCAGGATGCAATAGGCACACCGTTCTGCATCACTGTGGATCACCAGACGCTCGAGGACAACACAGTGACCATACGTCACCGCGACTCGATGGAGCAGGAGCGTGTGGCTATCAGCGACCTCGCCGGCATCATCGACAATGAGGTGAGCCTCAACAAGCTACTCAAGTCGCTGGCTTGAAGATGTGAGAGGAACGAGGCCTGATTGCCTCCAAAACACTTTTTTTAACTCATAGACAATAATAGATGAAGAGATTACCATTTTTGCTTTTTGCCGCCGTGGCTGTGATTCTGGGCATGTCGTGCAACACCGACAATACCAACTACTGGACGGAATATAAGGACTGGCGTGAGAGCAACATCCAGTATATCAACGACAAGGCTGCCGAGAAGGACGCTCAGGATAATGCCGTATATACCAAGGTGGTGCCAACGTCGTGGAACAGCCAGGGTTACATACTCATTCGCTACTACAACGACACTATGCTCACCCAGCGCAACCTGAAGCCTCTCCTCACCTCGACGGTGGATGTGAAGTATCGCGGTCACGACATTGATGGAGTGGCTTTCGACTCATCCTTCCTCCGCACCCAGCCGGCCGACAGCGTATATCGCACCAAGCCATCGGCAGTGGTCGAGGGCTGGACTATCGCGCTGCTTAATATGCACATAGGCGACAGTTGCGAGGTGATAATCCCTTATCAGCAGGGCTACGGCTCCACAGGCAGCAGCACAATAAAGCCCTATTCAACACTTGTTTTCGACATGAAACTGGTGGGAATACCCGGCTATGAGATAAAGAAATAGAATGAAACTGAGGCTGTGTCAGCACGGGCCTTGCTTTGGCAAAGCCCGTTTGCGCCTTGCCTCTGCTTGCACATTGACACATGCAGTGCTGTGACGCTTGGCTTTCATCGCACCACGCCGTGGAAGGAAAGTGTGAGACGAATATTTTACGACGCTGCAACCCATCTCCGAATCTTCAATCGCTATGTGGTAGTGTGGTTGAAGATTTGCTTTTTTTATGAAATACTTATAACCATTATGATAGCATTATGAAACTTAAAACCATTGCAATTTTTGCCACTTGCTGGCTTTGTGTGAGCTGCTCCGGTTCGAAGAGCACCGAAACCATAAATAACGAAAGTGAAAACAATGTGAAGGCAGAGTATAAGAACCCTGTGTATGCACTCGACTGTGCCGACCCCACAATATGGAGAGCCGAGGATGGCAAGTTCTATTGCATGCACACCATGGGGCCGCAGCCGGGCACGCTGCTCCGAAGCACCAACCTGGTGGATTGGGAGGACAGTGGAATAAAGCCCATCGATGACGCCGAGTTTGCAAAGTGCCGCCAGTGGGGAGAGCATGTGTGGGCACCCGATGTGGTTATGGTGAACGGACAGCGCATGGCCTATCTCACGCTTTATTTCGGACTTCATGATGCGAGCATTGTGGCACTGAAGGAGGTGGCACCACAGCGATTTGAGTATGTGGGTGTGATTACCCGCGGAGTTGACACTAAAATCGACGACACCATCGATCCAGAGGTTGTCACCGATGAGGCTACAGGCAAAGTGTGGCTCTTCTTTGGCAGCATGGGTGGCATTCACCGCATAGAGCTTAATTCCACCGGCTCGGCTCTTGCCGAGGGTGCAAAATATGAGCATGTGGCAGGAGTGCACGGCAGCACCAATCCCAATCGCGACAAGGTGTTTGAGGGTTGCTACCTGCACCACCACGAGGGCTACTGGTATCTCTTCTGTAGCAGCGGCCGCTACAGCGACTGGACCTACACCACCCGTGTGGGTCGAAGCAAGTCGCTCGATGGCGAGTTTGTGGATCGCAACGGCATGAAGATGACCGAGGGCAATGCCGAGACAGTGATACGTTCCGACGAAGGTGACTACTTCTACGGCCCCGGCCACAATGGCGAGATATTCACCGACAAGGATGGCAACGACTGGATTCTCTATCACTGCCACAATAAGGGCATCGACAATGCCGCTCGTCCGCTCATGCTCCAGCAGGTAACATGGGGCAAGGATGGCTGGCCTCGCGTGAATGGCGACAAGCCGGCCGTGAGAGCTGCTGCCCCGGTATTCTGAAACACAGTTGCAAGGGTATGAAACGCTATGCAATAATAGTGGCAGGAGGTGCGGGAACGCGCTTTGGCTCGGCAATGCCAAAGCAGTTTCTGCTCCTTGCCGGGCTGCCGGTGCTCATGCACACTGTGCGCAAGTTTGCGCGGTGTGAGGCTCAGGTAGTGCTTGTGCTTCCGGCAACGCAGATGGAACTTTGGCAGGAACTATGTGCAAAGCACCACTTCGAGGTGGAGTGCACGGTGACGAGTGGAGGCAGCAGCCGCTTCGAGTCGGTGAAAAACGGACTCCGTGTGGTGGCTTCGCTTGCCGGCAACGACACAGCCGGCAGCGTGGTCGCCGTTCACGATGGTGTGCGCCCTCTCGTGTCGCAGCAAGTAATCGACCGGGCCTACTGCGATGCGGCAAGCTATGGCAGCGCAGTGCCCGTGGTGGCTGTGACCGACTCCATAAGGCACATTGAGCCCGACGGCACTTCGCGTGCCATGCGGCGCGACGAGCTGGTGGCGGTGCAGACACCGCAGACTTTCGCGCTCGACGCACTGCTCTCGGCCTATGATGCGGAGCTGTCGCCCATGTTCACCGACGATGCCTCGGTGATGGAGGCCGCAGGCCACACTGTGCATCTCATCGAAGGCAATCACGACAATATTAAAATAACGCATCCCGGCGACATTGCCATCGCCGAGAACATACTGAAGAATGCAACGACTTGCTAAGACCGACATAAAATACCTGCATGGCGTGGGACCCACGCGTGCCGAGCTGCTCTCGAAGCAGCTCGGCATACGTTCCTATTACGACCTGCTCTATTATTTCCCTTATCGCTATGTGGATAAGAGCAAGATTTACCACATCCGCGACATTGAGGGCGATATGCCCTATATTCAGCTCAAGGGGCGTTTCATCTCTTTCACCGTGAATGGAGAGGGAGCGAGAAAGCGGCTCAACGCGCTTTTCACCGATGGCACAGGCACCATCGAGGTGGTTTGGTTCAACCGCGTGAAGCAGATACAGGAGAGCTATCACACCGGCACCGATTATGTTATTTTTGGCAAGCCCACAGAGTTCAACCGCCGCTACAGTATCTCGCATCCCGAGGTTGACGTCTTCCGCCCCGATGCGCCACAGCAGGGATTCAGGGGCATCTATACCATTCCCGAGGCTCTGCGCAACCGTTCGTTCACCTCGCGCAACCTTCAGCAGATGGTTGCAACCCTTATAGCAGGCCTTGGTGGCGTGGAGGAAACGTTGCCACAGTATGTCACCGGCCGTATGAACCTCATGCCCATTCGCGATGCGCTGGTTAATATCCACATTCCCGAGTCGGTGGATAGGTTGCAGCAGGCTCAGTTCCGGCTTAAGTTTGAGGAACTGTTCTATTTGCAGCTCAACATCCTCAAGTATGCCCGAAACCGCAGCATGAGCATCGCAGGTTTCCGGTTCACCAGGGTGGGAGAGTGCTTCAACCGCTTCTACAATGAGGTGCTGCCTTTTCCGCTCACAGGTGCGCAGAAGCGTGTGATAAGGGAGATACGCGCCGACATGGGTAGCGGGCGCCAGATGAACCGCCTGCTGCAAGGCGACGTGGGCAGCGGAAAGACACTTGTGGCGCTCATGACGATGCTGCTGGCTGTGGATAATGGCTTTCAGGCCTGCCTGATGGCGCCAACCGAGATTCTCGCAGGCCAGCACTACCAGACCATCGGCGAGATGGCGGCGAAGATAGGCGTGCGTGTGGAGCTGCTCACTGGTTCCACCAAAAAGCGAGAGCGCGACACCATACATGCCGGTCTGCTCAGCGGCGATGTGAAGATTCTAATAGGCACTCACGCGCTCATAGAGGAAACAGTGGTGTTCGAGAACCTTGGCATGGCGGTGATTGATGAGCAGCACCGCTTTGGAGTGGCACAGCGTGCCAAGATGTGGCGCAAGAATTCCACTCCGCCGCATGTGCTGGTGATGACCGCCACTCCCATTCCGCGCACTTTGGCCATGACGGTGTATGGCGACCTCGACGTGTCGGTGATTGATGAGTTGCCGCCGGGCCGCAAGCCCATACAGACAGTGTTGCGCTACGACACGCACCGCACCGCAGTGTATCGCTTCGTTGGCGAGCAACTCAAGCAGGGGCGTCAGGTGTATGTGGTGTATCCGCTTATTCAGGAGAGCGAGAAGCTCGACTTGCGCAATCTTGAGGAAGGATATGATATTGTGCGCGAGGTGTTTCCGCAATACCGCGTGTGCATGGTGCATGGCAAGATGAAGCCCGAGGAGAAGGACTACCAGATGAAGATTTTTGCCGAAGGCAAGGCGCAGATTATGGTGGCAACCACTGTGATTGAGGTGGGTGTGAATGTGCCCAACGCCTCGGTGATGCTCATAGAGAATGCCGAGCGCTTTGGCCTCTCGCAGCTCCACCAGCTACGCGGCCGTGTGGGGCGTGGCGCCGATCAAGCCTATTGCATACTGATGTCGAACTTCGGAATCTCGCGCGAAACGCGCCACCGCCTTGAGGTGATGACGCAGACCACCGATGGCTTTGTGGTGGCCGAGGAAGACCTGAAGCTGCGCGGCCCGGGCGACATGGAGGGCACGCAGCAAAGTGGCATCGCCTTCGACCTGCGCATCGCCAATGTGACCCGCGACGCCGATGAGATGCAGCAGGCACGCGAGATAGCCGCACAAATTCTCGACACCGACCCTCAGCTCACCCAGCTACCCAACCAGATGCTGCGGCGGCATCTTCAGTTTCTCTACCGTCGCCAAATCAATTGGAGCCTGATAAGCTGAAGTTCTCAAGAAAAGACATGGATAATCACACGAAGGTGCCAAGTTGCAACTGATGTGTTAATGAGGCAAAATTTTAACACATAAAGTGTGAAACAGACGGTATGGGGCGTTTGGATGGCCTGAAAATATGCTGTAAAACATATTTGCTTTGTATCTTACTGTATGTTAGATGTTTGTGTTTGTAAATCGGGCTGCTGAATCTCGATGCAGAAGAAAAAAATTGCATAAATATTTCGTTATGAGAGAAAAAAGCAGTAATTTTGAAAACGGAAGTGTAACCGTAAATACTATTTAACAGTGGAAGAAACATTAGTCATATTGAAACCATCGGCTATTGGCCGTGGAATCGCAGGTGAGATAATTACAAGATTTGAGCGTAAAGGCTTGATAATCGCAGGAATGAAGATGATAAAGCTCAATGATGCGCTGCTCGATGAACACTATGCTCATCTTGTGGAGCGTCCTTTCTTCCCACGCATCAAGGCATCGATGATGGCTACACCGGTAGTGGTGATGTGTGTGCGTGGCAAAGATGCGGTTCAGGTGGTTCGTAATATGACGGGTGTGACAAACGGACGCAATGCCAATCCCGGCACAATTCGTGGCGACTACAGCATGAGCGGACAGGAGAACATAGTGCACGCATCCGACTCGGTTGAGAACGGAAAGATAGAGCTCGCACGCTTCTTCAAGCCTGAGGAGATTTTCGATTACACTCCTACAGGATTCAACTACCTCTATGCTTCGGACGAGGTGTGAGCCTCTCTTCTCTGCTTTGAGAAACCACACACCACGCAAGCATAAATAAAAAAAACGACTGAGACAAAAATGAATTTTTCAAAAAGACTTGGATTGACACTATCACTTGCCGCACTGCTGGCAAGCGGCACTGCCGTGGCGCAAAACTTGCAGTCGGTGAGCAATTACTCAAGCCGTCACGACCAGCTTCTTGCCCGCCAGAGCAACATAGGCGAGCAGATACGCCTGGAGGAAACTGAGCAATATGCCAGCCAACTCTATGAGGAGTGCGAGCCTGAGCCCGATATTTACACCGAAGGCTGGGAAAGCGGCTTGGTGAACTCCTACAAAAATGCCGTGGTGCCCGATGTGGCCACCATCGACGTCAGCAATTTCCACCTGCCTTGCCCCGGCATCCTCACGTCGCCCTATGGCTACCGTCCGCGATTCCGCCGCATGCACAAGGGTGTGGATTTACGCTCGGCGATAGGCGACACCATCTATGCAGCTTTCGATGGCAAGGTGCGCCTCACCAAGTATGAGCGCCGTGGATATGGCTACTATGTGATTTTGCGCCACACCAACGGACTCGAGACCGTGTATGGCCACCTCACCAAGTTCCTTGTGAAGCCCGACGACATGGTGAAGGCCGGCGACCCCATTGCGCTCAGTGGAAACACCGGACGCAGCTTTGGCCCGCATCTTCATTTCGAGACTCGCTTTATGGGATACGCAATCAATCCAAGTGCAATTTTCGACTTTGAGAACCAGACTGTCCGCGCCGACGAATACACCTTCACTAAGACGACCTACGAGAACGCACCCGGCTATACGCCAAGCCGCAGCAGTGCACGCCGCGCCAGCGCGTCGCGCAGCAACAGCTACAAGCAGGGAGGCTCCAAGGCAACCTACAAGGTGCGCCGCGGCGACAACCTCGGCAAGATTGCAGCACGGCACGGAACCACTGTGGCAGCACTGTGCCGCCTCAATGGTCTCAAGAAAAATTCCACCATTCAAGCCGGTAAAGTGCTCCGTGTGCGCTGACACGGTAATTGAATCTCACACTACACCAACACAAGAGGCAGTGTCGCCCCACCATAGCGACACTGCCTCTTGCTTTTTTTGTTTCGGGAGTGATTGTTTTGCGCTGGGTGTATCAAAATTCGGTTTGATGATGTCTTAATGCTGGAACGCACCCCGGTGAGTCCGCGTAACAGCCTCATAAGTAAGCGATAACTAAAGCGACTGTGGGCGGACGCACCGGGGTGCGTCCCTACAGAAGTGGTTATTTTCCAATTTTGATACACCCTCAATATGAAAATATAATCGAACCGAATTATGATATTTCAGGGCAATGATTCCTTGTCGGTGTTGTGGCGAAGGAATAGCATTGGAGGGTATGAATTTGAATAATTATGTGAAATTGGGGCGCAGGGAGGCCAGGTACAGGCAGAGTGGAGTGTGTGAGCTGTGGCGTGTAATTTACGAGCAAAATATTGTCGTTGCGAGCAAAAATATGACATTTATGCGAGGTATTAACCACTATATCCGACAAAATGAAAATTTAGTATGCGAAAATTAGGATATTAATTTTTGCAAATTTCGTTTTGTTGAGTATTTTTGTAGAGTTATTAAGAATCAAATGTTATGTATATATCGAAAAATAAGATAGGATTATGCCAGTCTGCAACATTATTATGTGAATTGATGGATTGTGCATGTTTATGCAATTAATTAACAACTACAATAATTAAACCAACACAACGATCTTAATGAAATTCTATCAATCAATCAGGAGAGCGGCAATAGCAATGATATCATTGCTTTTGCCTGTCACAATCTTTGCTTTGCCCATAATGGAGCGGCACACCCGTGCCGCCGAAACCGAGGCAGGCGAGATTGCGGCACAATTCGGGCGCATTCATCCCGGCATGAAGTCGAACCGCTTTATGGTGACGGGAAGGCCCATGGGGCTGAAGTATCATGAGTCGGCAGCACTAACCACCACAGCCGGAGGCTGCACAATCTATGGAAGCCTTTTAGGCGGAGGAGGCTATGGCGACGACATTCCCTACGGAATCTACTCGTTTCCATCGACCACAGCCAGCCCTGTGACGGCAGTGGTGGAAAATTCCTCGCTCAATGCCAATGGCGGCGGCGTGCTTGTGGATGACAAGTATTGCTTTGTGAATTTCTTCGACACCGGTATGGGAGGAATCTTTGCCTACTACTACGTTTACGACACAGAGACATGGACCAAGGTACGCTCCAACCGCGTGCAGCTCTCGAGTGTGGCCACCGACCTCACCTACGATCCGGTGACCAAGAAAGTGTATGGTTGCTTCATCAACGACACACAGGACGGATATGTGTTTGGCATCATGAGCACCGACGATGGCAGTGTGATGCCCATCAGCGCACTTGGCACGCCCCTCTTCTGCGTGGCGGCGAGCAATGAGGGCGTGATATATGCCGTGGATGGCACCGGCCGCCTCATCAAGCTCGACAAGAGCTCCGGCGACCAGACCATCATAGGCCACACAGGAATAACTCCAAAATACACACAGAGCGCCACATTCGACCCTAAGACCAACACTCTCTACTGGGCTGCGATGAACGACACCACCGATGCGCTCTACACTATCGACACCACCACCGGAGCAGCCACACTCGTGGGTCGCTTCATGGGGCAGGAGGAGTTTGGCGGACTGTTCATCTATGGCGCCGCCGCTGCGGCAAGTGCGCCGGCAGCAGTGGAGAATCTTGCAGTGGATTACGACACATCGACCACTGGCACAATGACGGTGACCTTCACCATGCCCTCCACCACATATTCGGGCGAGCCACTCAGCGGCGAGCTCGACTATATCATAAGCCTCAACGACGTGGAGCGCATCGTGGATAACGCCGAGGCAGGAACCACGGTGAGCGAGCGCATAGGCAATACCACAGTGGGCGAATTTAAGGTGGCAGTGCGTGCCCGCAACGCAGCAGGCGACGGACCTGCCGAGACAGTGCGCAAGTGGATTGGACGCGACACCCCGGCTGCTCCTGAGAACCTTGCAGCCACAGTGGAAGGTGGGTCAATCACCATCACATGGGATGCTCCCACACGCGGACAGCACGACGGCTACCTCGACGCCTCGCAGCTCAACTACAAGATAATCCGTTATCCCGAGGCCCGAGTGATTGCCGACCGCCTCACAACCACCACCTTCACCGACACTCCGGCCTCGATGTCGCTATCGGCCTACTGGTACGACGTAGTAGCCCTGTCGGGCAACAGCGAGGGCGCATCAGCCACCACCGGCAAGTTGCTCGTGGGCGACGCATTCACCGTGCCCTACAGCGAGACCTTTGAGAGAGCTTCCAATTTTGAGCTCTTCACCGTGATTGATGCCAATGCCGATGGCGTGACGTGGAAGCTCGATGGCGGAGGCTCGGCATCGTGTGCCTACAGCACCAAGGAGAGCATGAACGACTGGCTTATCACGCCTCCCATCCACCTCTCGAAAAATTATCTCTACCGCATGAAGATGAGCACCCGCTCGGCATCGAGCGGCTGGCCCGAGAAGATAAGGGTGGCAGTGGGCAAGGCACGCACCGTGGAGGCGATGACACAGGAGATTGTGGGCGTGACTGTGGTGAACTACATTGACAGCCGCACCACAGAGGCTATCTTCAATGTTGACGAGGATGCCGACTACTTCCTGGGCTTCCAGTCGGTGAGCGATGCGCAGATGTTTAAGCTCTATCTCGACGACATCGCCGTGGAGGAGGCTGCATCGCTCAACTCACCCGCCTCAGTTGCCGACCTCACTGTGACTGCCGGCGAGCTGGGTGCAAAATCGGCAACAGTGACATTCACCGCACCGGCCGTCACGCTGAGTGGAGAGCCGCTCACCACCGTGCCGCGCATCACCCTGCGCCGTGGCAATGCAATCATCAAGACATTCAAGAATGAGGCAGGTGGTGCCAAGATTACATATCTGGATGAGGCGTGCGACCTTGGCAACAACACCTACTCCGTGTATGCCAGCAACGACGCCGGCGACGCTATTGAGGTGTCGGCAACCGTTTTCGTGGGTCCCGACAAGCCGGGCGAGCCGTGCAACGTGCTTCTGAAAGAAGTGAATGGCAAGGCAGTGCTCACATGGGATGCACCGGCGGCAGGCATGAATGGCGGCTATGTGGATTCAAGTAAGCTCACCTATCACATCCTCTTTGGCAACGACGAGAACACGGTGATAGCAATGAATGTGAATGGCACCAGCTATACCTTCGATCCCGTGGTGGGCGAGGGACAGTATGCGCAGAAGTATATCGTGTTTGCAGTGAACGACAAGGGCATCGGCTATGGCACGGCATCGAATATCATAGTGTTTGGCACACCCTACAATCTGCCCTTCAAGGAGTCGTTTGCCGATGCGTCGGTGGGATACGACACCTGGGGTATCATTGACGACGACCTTGAGAACTCGGGCACATGGGAAGTGCTCGCCTTCGGCACAATGCCATCTACCATACCACAGGACAACGACGGCGGACTGCTCACCTTCGTGCCCATGTATGCCGGCGATGAGGCATATCTATATTCGGGCAAAATCGACGTGTCGAAGGCCGTCAACCCCGAGCTGCAATTCTACTTCTTCTATCCCAACGGCTCGCAGAACGAGCTGATAGTGGAGGCAACTACCAATGGCTATGAATTCAATGCGATAGAGGACATTAAGATGACCGACTACAGCGGAAGCAGCGAGTGGAAGAAGGTGACAGTGCCACTGAGCAGCCTGAAGACAGAGAGCGGCTACATTCAGCTCGCTTTCCGGGCTATTGCCCACGACGGACTTGCCAGCACCCACATCGACAACATCTCGGTAACCGACGTGCTCGACTATAACCTTGAGGCAACATCCATCAGCGTTCCCAAGCGCATGGTGGTGGGCACCGAGGCTACCATCACAGTGAAAGTGAGCAATGTGGGCACAAAGGCATTTGGCACAGGCTCATTTGCCGTGGCACTCTACCGCGACGGCACCAAGGTGGCCGAGAACCGTGGCGTGACATTGCTTGCCGGCAGTTCGCGCGACTACCTGTTCTTGCAGACACTCGACAGCACCGTTGGCGACAGCGTGGAATACTATGCCGTGGTTGAGAGCAACACCGATGAGAACCTCACCAACAACACCACGCAGCGCGAAGTGGTGGAGGTGAAGCATCCACACCTGCCTGCACCTACGGGACTCACTGCGACTGCCGCCGATGGCAGCGTGGAGCTGGCATGGAATGCAGCCGACCCCACCGAGACAGTTGCCGAGACCGACGACTTTGAGAACTATGAGGCATTCACCATAAGCAATATTGGCGACTGGACCCTTGCCGACGTGGATGGTCAGGGCACTGCCTACTTTGCAGCCACATGGCCCAACAGAGGAGCCGCACATGCTTTTATCGTGTTTAATGCCCCTGCTATCGGAGCTGACTACGACAGCGGCTATGAGTCGGACTGGAAAGCCCTGAGCGGCGACCAGTGTCTTATCTCATTCATCGCCGAGGCAGGCACCACCAACGACTGGCTCATATCGCCTATGCTCAGTGGCAAGGAGCAGACGATATCGTTCTATGTGAAGGGCGTTTCGGGCTACACCGACAGCTATGAGGTGCTCACCAGCACAGCCGAGTCGGCAATCAACCGAGCCAGCTTCACAGCCATTGCCGAGCTTGGCGGCACTGCTCCGGCAGCATGGACCAAGGTGGAATTTACAGTGCCGGCCGGGACCACCTATTTTGCAATTCGCCACACAGCCAGTGTGGAGAATGGTTTTGCCCTGCTCATCGACGATGCCACATTCCAGGCTAAGGCCGTGTCGGCGCCGACGCTGCTCGGCTACAACATCTATCGCAATGGAGTGAAGCTCAATGCCGAGTTGATAGCAGAGTGCAGCTACACCGACAATTCGCCCATCGACGGTGCCTACTATAATGCTACGGCTGTGTATTCGCTTGGCGAATCCGCGTTCTCCAACGCTGCCTCTGTGGGCGAGGGTGGAGCTGAGCTTGCCGAGTGCAGTGCAATTGGCGTGACTGGCGGTCGTGGAACAATTGAGGTGAGATGCCAGGAAGGCAGCTGCATAGGCGTGTTTGCAGCCTCGGGCATGGAGGTGCTTGGCTGCATCGCCACCGACCGGTGCACCACCATTGGTGTGGCACAGGGCGTGTATGTGGTGAAGGTGGCCAACACTGTGCACAAGGTGGTTGTGAAGCCTTGAGCCTTGGGCTTTGGGCTTTGGGAGAATTTCTTTGTTGATAAAAACAAAATAAAACATACATAAACAATAACGACTACAAATTATGAAATTTGAAACTATTATTTCACGCAGCAAGGCAGCTGCTCTGGCTATTGTGGTTTGCTGCTTTGCGGGCAGTGCCACTACTGTGACTCTCGATGCTGCCGGCACGCTTGCTGTCGCTCTTGGCGACGGCGCAAATGAGATTGCAGAACTGAAGGTTGTGGGACCGGTGAGCAACTCCGACATTAAGCTCCTGCGCAACATGGCGGGCCGCAACGACTACAACGAACCAACCACCGGCCAGCTGACCGCTCTCGACCTCTCGGAAGCGCAGATTGTGGCCAACAGCAGTGATGGCTATTACTTCAAGACTTATCCTAAGAGCAACACCACCGAGGACAATGTTGTGGGCAACAATATGTTCCGCGACCTCAACCTTAAGTCGCTCCAGCTTCCGGCAGGAGTGGTGAAGATAGGCACGAGCGCGCTCAGTGGCTGCGCCATTGAGTCGCTTGTGGTGCCGGCTGGTGTGGCCACTATCGACAGCGAGGCTTTCTCGGGCTGCGCAGCACTGGCCTCGATTGAGCTTCCCGAGGGAGTGACTACCATTGGCTCCAATGCTTTCCAGGGCTGCGCAGCACTGGCCTCGATTGAGCTGCCGGGTATCACTGCCATTGCCGATGGTATGATGAATGGATGCAGCAACCTTGCAAATGTGAAAATTCCCGGCACTGTGGTTTCCATTGGTGGCAATGCGTTCCAGAATTGCGGCAGCCTCACGGTGCTCACCCTGCCCGAGTCGGTGTCTTCACTGGGCTTCTGGTGCCTCAAGGGCACTGCGCTCACCGAGCTTCACTGCAAGGGTACCGTACCTCCCACCACAGGCTATGGTGTGCTCGAGGGCGTGAACACCGCCACCTGCACCCTCTATGTGCCCGAGGGTGCAACCAATGCGTATAAGGCCGACACCTACTGGGGTGCTTTTGCCAACATTGAGGAGGAAGCTGCCGGCGAAACAGAAGTGGACGTAATGGTAGTGGTGCTCACTGAGCCGGGTCAGCTCGCCTCGAAGGTGGGCGAGGACAACAAGTATCTCGTGAAGGACCTCACCGTGAGCGGACCGCTTGGTGGCAGCGACCTCGATTTTATCCGCCAGATGGCAGGCCGCAACTTCAATCAGGAATACACTGCTGGCGTGCTAAAGCGCCTCGACATGTCGGGTGCTACGCTTGTGTATCAAGGCACCTACAACGATTATGGCTTGCGCGTGCCTGTTGAGGCCGACTACTATGCCTACAACGAGGCAACCATTGGCGGCGACTCGCCAATCAAGATGGCAGCACGTCAGGACGCACTGCCCGAGCTCGTATTCACCAAGACCACACTCGAGGAGGTGATTCTTCCCACATCGATCAAGAAAATCTACTCATCGTTCTCGGAGTGCTACAACCTGAAGGGCAAAGTGGTGATTCCCGAGGGAGTGACCACAATAGGCGACTATGCATTTGAGGGCTGCTATCAGGTGGAGGAGTTTGTGCTGCCATCTACACTCGTAGATGTCAATTCGCTCCGCGCCGATGCCAATACCAGCGCAATCTGTGCTCACGCCTTCGACGGCTGCTCAGGACTCACCTCATTTGTGATACCCGAGAGCGTGCTTTATCTTCGCGATGCAGTGTTCCAGAATTGCAGCGGACTCCGCGAAATCACCATCCCCTCCGGCGTGAAGCAGGTGGGACAGAAGGCATTTGGCGGCTGCACCGGTCTTCGCCGCATCAATGTGGAAGGCACAGCCACAAAGGCCTATTATCAGGCATTCGACGGTATGGACAAGGACAACTGCGTGGTGTATGTGCCGAGCGGCAGCAAGGCATGGTACAAGGATGCCGATGAGTGGTTTGAGTTTATCAGCGTCGTAGCCCATGGCGAGACAGCACAATTCGTTGTCAACGTGAATGATGCAGCCAATGTGACCGTGACCGACGGCTCCGGAGCAACCGTTGCACTTGAGAATGGCGACAATGCCGTGCTCTGTGAAAGCATTATGAATCCGCTCACCATCAAGGTGGCTTCGGGCTACGCAGTGGAGATAAGCCTCAATGGTGCAGCCAAGGAGGCTGCCACACTTGCAGTGGGCGCAGGATCCACCCTCACTCTCAAAGTGACCAATCTCTCGGGCGTGAAGGATGCTGCTATGGCGCAGGATGCTGTCAGCGTGTGTGACGGTGTGATACGGGCCGAGGGAGAAATTGAGGTGTATGCCGCATCGGGCGTGAAGGTTGCAAGCGGCAACTGCGAGCTCAGCGTGGCAAATCTTCCTGCCGGAATCTACTTTGCCAAGGCAGGCAACCGTGTGGCGAAATTTGCGAAATAGTAAAGTTCAAAGCTAAATAAAGAAAAGCGTGCTTCCCCGGGAGGCACGCTTTTTTTTGGGGAGGTGAGGCCGGGCAATGAAATTGCCCGGACGAGCAGGGAGAGGCAGCATTGTGCATGAAATTCTTGGTTATTTGCAATGCAGCGATTAGCGGGGGATAGCATCGAGGAATTGGCGTACCTGTGCTGTGTAAGTGGCGCGGTGGTCGAGGTAGGCATCTGCATGCTTTGAGCCTGGTGCCACCCACATTGCTTTAGGCTGTGGCTTGGCGTCGTAGAGGGGCTTCATCATGGCAAAAGGCACATAGGTGTCGGCATCGCCATGAATGAATAGCATGGGTCGCTGACACTTCGCCACCTGCTTTATGGGAGCAGCCTCGCCAAAGCTCCAGCCATAGCGCAACTTGCACAGAGCACTGGCGCAAAAGAGCAGCGGGAAAGGCGGCAGCGAGAACTGCGCGCGAAGCTCGCCGCTGAACTCGTCCCACACGCTGGTGTAGCCACAATCCTCCACAAAAGCCTGCACATAGGCCGGCAGCGACTCGCCCGACACACACATGGTGGTGGCAGCACCCATCGACACGCCGTGAACCACCACGCGCGAGGGAGCCTCCGAGTCGCGAAACAGATGCTCGGCCACCTCGGTCCAGCGAATCACGTCGAAGCGGTCTTTCCATCCCATCTGTATCTCCTCGCCCTCGCTCTTGCCGTGGGCGTGGAGGTCGGGCATGAGGATATTGTAGCCCAGGTCGCGGTGATACATTCGGCCCAGATAGAGAAACTTCAGGCAATTATCGGTGTAGCCATGCACCACCACCGCCGAGCGGCCTCGGGCAGAGTCGCAGCGCAGGTAGATGGCATGATGACGCTCGCCCGAGGGCATGGTGACGAAAGTGTCGCGCAGCAGTCGCAGGCGCAACAGGCTGTCGCACCATGGGCGCATATCGGGTGCCCGGCGGTAGAGTTCGGCGTAGGCACTGTCGGTATCGGCTCGCGAGTCGCCGGGCTTGTGGGCATACCCAAGAGAGTAATTGAGCATATAGAAGCTGCCGCCGGTGAGGGCAAGCAAAAGAACGGCAGCCACAATGGCAATGGTGATGAGAATATTCTTTTTCATAATCGCATATATTTAATTTGTGGTGCAAATATAATGAATTTATTGAAACAAAAAACCGGTATAATTAAGCATTTTTTGGCAATTTTGAATGAAAGATTAGCAATTTATGGTTAACTTTGCCGGCAAAAAAATTGAAGAATATGAAAGCACTCTATGCCGCGCTGCTATGCGCCACACTTATCTCTTGCAACAACAGCAGCAACAACAGCGACACATCGGACACAATAGGGGCCGGCGACTCCTGCTCGGCAACCGTGACCCCTCACGACCTTGTGAAGCCGCATCAGGTGGGAAAGGAAAGCACCACTATTGGAGTGACACTCGACCGCACTATGAACACAATAATAGTGCTTGATGAGAGTGGCGACTCGCTGGAGTTTGACTACGCCGATGTGGAGAACCGTGCAAAGTTCTTTGGCAGTAACATAGGCGACACCGTCACGGTGAAGCATGTGACGCTTGCCGATGGCCGCGACAGCGTCACTGCCATCTACCGTGGCCGCAGGCCGTGAAACAGGGTGAAAAATAATAAGAGCAGCGAAAAAAATTGCACATTAGCTTTGAAATTGGCAAAATAACGCTTAAATTTGCAGGAGAAAAAAATAATTATGACGCGGCAGTGGCTCAGTTGGTAGAGCATTGGCTTCCCAAGCCGAGGGTCGCGGGTTCGAGTCCCGTCTGCCGCTCAAAATCACTTTAGAGTACAATATGCTCATTTACAAGTGGTTGACGAAATTAATCTCACCCAGAAGTAACAAACGCCCTGAATTTTTGAGGGCACTGAAAAAGTCCTTCAATAAGACATCGGTCTGAATTAATCGGCACATATCAAGATAAAATCTTGGATATGTGCCGATTTTTTTGTACTTTTATAGGTATAAAACAGGCCGATATGCTACCACTTCAACAGACAATTCAGTTCAGTGACTACAGCGAACTCTACGATTTGATTATTCCACAGGATAATCTTCTGCG
>JAQXTJ010000175.1 GCA_029219425.1 Bacteroidales bacterium | reverse complement strand
TGTCTGTTGAAGTGGTAGCATATCGGCCTGTTTTATACCTATAAAAGTACAAAAAAATCGGCACATATCCAAGATTTTCTCTTGATATGTGCCGATTAATTCAGACCGATGTCTTATTGAAGGACTTTTTCAGTGCCCTCCTTCTCAGCAGCGGCTTTTTTTCTTAAATCTACAATCTATAAAAACATATATATTTCAGAATTAGAACATAATCGGCGAATTTGCGACGAATGCTTAATTCGTTATGCCAAAAATAGACATTGTGATTGAGAAAAACAAATTTTTTCGGAATAATTTTCGGGATAATGTCGTTTTTTGCTTCCGATTTGATAATAAACTGAAAGACAATTGCTTGAAGTGCTCTAAATCTATGCTGAACAACATAGCTCTTGGGCATGGATGGCTGGTTTGTTACTTTTTGTGGTGAAAATGGCGTCGGCTGCAATTTACCTTTGCCGGAGGAGAAAGAAGCGGAGAATGCGGGTGTGCAGGATGCCTGTCATGCTTCATTCATGGCATAAACAAATGATGAGATACTATGGAAAAGAGATTCAACTTTTTTGCTGCGGGACGAGGAAACTACGAGTGTGCCGAGGATGCTCCCGTGGGAAGCTGCGAGATTATGGAGAACTTGAGGAATGTGGGGCGCATTTTGTGCCCGGTGGGAAAGCCGGCTCGGGTGGGGCATGTTGCCGACGGGGAGCGGCTTCTTGTGGCGCACGACACTGCCGATGGCTTGCAGGTGATAGGGTGCAGGGGCAATGCTGTCGTGTGGCACTCCACAGTGCTTTCGGGAGGCACGGTGGTGCCGCGCGACACGGTTTTGGGCTATGCCGGTGGCGAGGTGAGGTGTGCGGGGGCACTTGGCCGCACCGTGCTGGTGGGCTGCACGGGCGGAGATGTGGCACTGCACTACGATGGCGGGGGGTATAGGGTGCTCGACCGCCGCAGGGCGATGCCCGTGCTTAGGCTGACAGCCACCGATGAGTCGGTGGCCACGGCACAGGTGGTGCAGGTGCAATTTGCCGGGGGCTACAGCAGGTGGCGCAATCCGCTGCTGCCCGAAGATGTGGGCAGGCTCACCGATGCTGTGCTCGAGGCTGTGGAGAGGCTCGAGGGTGTGGCCACGGCAAGTGCGAGCAAGGTGTATCCATATATTGCACGGTATGCCGTGCGCCTCACCGATGGCAGCTACCTTGCGGTGAGCGCCCCGGTGGTGATAGGCAGTGGATTGCCATTCAGGGGCGAATATCGCACGGCGGTGACGAATGATGGCGTGGCATACACCGGCACTGAGGCCTTTGGCATCACGGCTTCCACCTTCAGGCTCGGAGTGGAGGTGGAGGAGTGCTTCGGGACAGAGTGGGACAGCCTGATTGCCGGCGTGGATGTGCTTGTGGCCGATGAGGTGACTCCGCTGCTGCGCGATCGTCAGGTGGAATACCGTTGTGAGACGTCGTCGTCGTCGTCCACCTCGGGCCAGCAGGCTCTGCTGATGCTGAAGCTTGGCAGCCTTGGCGGTGAGGAGCTGATGCGGCAGCTGCTTGGCGCGGCTCGCTGGCGAGTGTGCTACACCATCACCGATTTTGCCTCGCTGCGTGAAGGCAGGGCTGTGCTCCGCCCGGCGCGTGGGAGTGTGGCTGCCGGTGTGGTGGCGGCGTGTGAGCGGCAGATGCCGGAGTGCCGCAGCACTGTGGCCGTGGTGCAGCACAACAGGCGGCTGTTTGCTGCCTGCGACGCTATGGTGCCGGTGTCGGCTTGGGGCGCCTCGGCGGTGCTAAGGGTGGACACACTGGCCGACACCACCTATGAGGCTGCCGTGGTGGCTCGCATTGCCACGCCCGGTGGCGAGAGGCTGACGCTGTGGCGGGGCAGCGGCAAGGGAAGGCCTGTGGCGGTGAATGCACTGCTCAGTTATCCCGACCCGAGGGCAACCTCGGTGGAGGTGCGTGTGCTCGAGGGTGGCGCCGAGAGAGTGTGCACTGCCACTCTGAGCAACTCTGGAAGCATTGCTTGCAGCTTCACGCCTCAGCTTGATGAGCGTGAGCTTGAGTTGACCGGCTCGGCCTCGCTCATGCTGCCCGATGTGCAGCCTCTTGCCGGGGAGTGTGCCGGGCTTGTGGTGGAAAGCCGCGAGATGAATGCGCTTGTGAGCCATGCGCTGCACCAGGTGTGCGACAGCCGGATAGTGGCACTTGCTGCCGACTTGCATCACACCAACAATTCCATCGGCACGCCAGTGTATGCCTTTGCCACGAGTGGCGTTTACGCCTTGCCCTATCGTGCGGCCTCGGGAGGTTATTCGCCGGGCGTGATAATATCGCGCCGCCGCATCGTCCCGGGCACTTGTGCGGTGAACACTGCCGGCACTCTGGTGTTTGCCGACGACATGGGTGAGCTGTGCGCAATCGACCGGTACAAGGTGTCGGTTGTTGCCCGAGGTGTGGGCGATGTGGCTCAGGTGGGATATGTGGAGCGCAGCGGAGAGGTGTGGCTTCTGCGCCGCGATGGCACGGTGGTTGCTGCCGCCGCCGATAAGTGGCTTGTCCACACTCTGACGGGCAATTATGCCTCTATGTTCCCGCTGCCGGGAGTGGGTGTGTATGTGGCCTCTGCCGATGGAGGGCTTTGCGATGCGTCGGTGGAGGAGCCGGTGCTTGCGCCGGTGAGGCTGCTCACAGAGCCTTTCACGCCCACGCCCGGGCGAGGGTTCAGGCCTGTGGAGGTGACGGTTGGCATCACTGCCGACCTTATGCAAGGCAGCATAGTGGTTCGTGGCGAGCGTGGCCGCTCGTGCCATGGCATGGTGCTGTGCCGCCTGCGTGTGGATGGTGAGGTGTCGCGTCCCATCAGGCTACGCCTGCTGTCGCCGCGCCTTCGCACCATGCGGGTGGAGGTGGAGGGAAAGCTCTCGGGCGATGCGGTGATTGGCGATTGGGGTGTGAATTTTTTTTGAGGTGGGGGAGGAATTTTCGTGGATTATGTGTAATTTTGCATCTTGAATTGTTGATATTAGTAAAAAAAAGACCAGTTTTCCAGTGAAGAAGATTTTTAGCAATGTCCTGAAGTTTCTTGTGCCGGTGATAATCGGTGTGGGGCTTTTCTGGTTTCTCTACACAAATGTGGATGTGGAGGAGATGAAGGGTGTGATAGCAAGCGATGTGAACTACTGGTGGTTCTTGCCAGTGATTGTGGTGAGTGTGTTCAGCCACATTTTCCGTGCTATGCGGTGGCGCCTGCAACTGCGTGCGATAGGGGTTGACGCTCCTCTGAGTGCCCTTGTCAACTCGATATTCGGCACCTACGCGGTGAATTTGCTGTTTCCGCGACTTGGCGAGGTGTGGCGCACGGGATATATCGCTCAGCGTCAGAGGGCATCGTTCACGACGGTGCTTGGCTCGATGGTGGCCGACCGCCTGAGCGACACGGTGACGGTGCTTGCGCTCACGGTGTTCACCTTCTTCATTGCGCAGGATGCTTTCATGCAGTTTCTGGCCACCTATCCGCAGATAAAGGATGGCTTGTGGCAAATGGTGACTTCGCCGTGGCTGTGGACTGCTGCGGTGGCGGGCATATTGGTGCTTGTGCGCCTTTTCACTATGAAGACAGAGAATGCTGTGATACTGAAGGTGAAGACTATGGTGCTGAATCTCTGGAATGGCTTCTCGTCGATAACGAAGATGGAGGGTAAGTGGTGGTTTCTGCTCTACACGCTGCTGGTGTGGGGTTGCTACTATTTGCAGCTCTATATTGCCACTTTTGCTTTCTCGTTTACGGCTCCGCTTGGCGTGGTGCCCGTGCTTGTGCTCTTTGTGCTTAGCAGCATTGGCATGGGTGTGCCCACTAATGGGGGGCTTGGCTCGTGGCACATTGCGATAATCTTTGGCTTGTCGCTCTATGGGGTGGGCGTGTTTGACACGCAGAGCTTCGACAGCAATGCCTCGGCCTTTGCCATGCTTGTGTGGGGTGTGCAGACGCTGCTGCTCATAGTGCTGGGCCTGTATGCATACGTGTCGATGACAATCGACCGCAGCCGCATAAGGAGTGGCAAGACGGTGGTGCGCGCTTCGGGCGATGGCATGCAGCTCTGATTGGCAGTGGCTTCCGGCTGCACTGCCATGCCGGCACGTTTGTAGTGAAGAAAATGTTACATAAGATATTGATATTTTTTTATTGGATATGAGTGAGGAGAATGATTATTTCGATGAGGAGTTTGCTCCAGAAGATAAGAAGAAGGCTGCCGTGGAGAGTGCCGATGAGAAGGAGCTCCGCGAGCTTGAGAAGGTGACTATCAACATGAAGTACAACTGGCTTCGCATTGTTGCGGCTGTGGTGGGCGTGCTCTTTGTGGTGGGTGCGGTGCTGTGGGTGTGGATGTACTTCTGGGTGCCTGTGGTGAGTGAGCAGGAGCAGGTGGGCTATGTGGATGAGGTGCGTTGCGAGGGTCGCATCTTCAAGACGTTTGAGGGCAAGCTGCTCACCGTGGGTATGCTCTACGACTCTGTACCCGACATCACTCGTGAGTTTACTTTCTCTATCGACAATGACAGTGTGGCACGCGACTTGATGCGCTTGCAGAAGACGGGTCGCCGCGTGGCTTTGTCGTTTAAGGAGTATGAGGCTACGCTTCCCTGGCGTGGCAACAGCACCAGGATGGTGGTGGGATTTGAGGAAAGATAGTTCTTTTAGTTAGGAGTTAGGAGTTAGGAGTTATTGGATATTGGATTGATGGTTGTTTATAATACTACTTATCATGTGGCCGACAGCCACGAACGTGAGTTTATTGAGTGGATTCGCTCGTGCTTCATTCCGCGTGCCGTGGAG
>JAQXTJ010000174.1 GCA_029219425.1 Bacteroidales bacterium | reverse complement strand
CTTGAAAGTTTCCTCAGCGCCGATAGGCACTACGATAGGGCAGGGATTAGCGCCGAGCACTTCCTTCATCTGGCGAACTACCTCGAAGAAGTTGGCACCCGAGCGGTCCATCTTGTTCACATATCCGATACGTGGCACATTGTACTTGTCGGCCTGGCGCCACACTGTTTCCGACTGGGGCTCAACACCACCTACGGCACAGAATGCTGCCACAGCGCCATCGAGCACGCGGAGCGAACGCTCTACCTCAACGGTGAAATCCACGTGTCCAGGGGTGTCAATGAGGTTGATCTTATACTTCTCGTCGTTGTATTTCCAGAATGTGGTGGTTGCAGCCGAGGTGATTGTAATACCACGCTCCTGCTCCTGCTCCATCCAGTCCATTGTTGCTGCACCATCGTGCACCTCACCAATCTTGTGAGTCAGTCCGGTGTAGAACAGGATGCGCTCCGAAGTAGTGGTCTTACCGGCATCAATGTGAGCCATGATACCGATGTTACGCGTAAATTTAAGTTTTGCGTCTATTGTAGCCATTCTTAAATGTCTTTGTGAGTTATCAATTAGAATCTGAAGTGTGCGAATGCACGGTTAGCCTCGGCCATGCGGTGCATATCCTCCTTGCGCTTGAATGCTCCACCCTGCTCATTGTAGGCATCTACAATCTCGGCTGCGAGCTTATCGGCCATTGTCTTGCCACCACGCTTGCGTGCATAAAGGATGAGATTTTTCATTGATATCGACTCTTTGCGGTCGGGGCGGATCTCAGTAGGAACCTGGAATGTGGCACCACCCACGCGACGTGATTTTACCTCTACTTGCGGAGTCACGTTCTCCAATGCTTTCTTCCAAATCTCGAGGGCGGTCTTCTCCTCGTTAGGAAGCTTATTCTTTACGTTCTCCAAGGCTGTATAGAAAATGGTGTACGATGTGTTCTTCTTACCATCATACATCAGGTGATTCACGAATTTCGAAACTCTTACATCACCGAATACTGGATCGGGTAACACTACCCTCTTTTTTGGCTTTGCCTTTCTCATTGTTAATTTACAAAAATTTTTCGTTTTTGTTCGCTTGGTTGTTGTTAATTACATCTTCAACGCCGTTCTCTTGCGCACGTTTACTCAACCGTAATATTCAATTCCAATAAAATCAAAAACTAAGTTTTTAACTTATTATTCTCTTTCAATTTTTCCGTTTCGGCAGCCCGAGGCTCTCGCCCCTCTCTTTGCGGCCGCCCTTTCTGCGCCTTTACCCGCGCAGCAGGTTTCTTTCTTTGTAGCTTCGGTTGGCTCCGTCAGCTTCCCTTTAGCAGCAGTTCAGTCTTATTACTTCTTTGCTCCTGCTTTCGGACGCTTAGCACCATACTTCGAGCGACGCTGTGTGCGACCTGCTACACCGGCTGTATCAAGCGTTCCACGTACAATGTGATAACGTACACCGGGAAGGTCCTTAACACGTCCGCCGCGCACCATCACGATTGAGTGCTCCTGCAGATTGTGTCCCTCTCCGGGAATGTAAGAGTTTACTTCCTTGCCGTTTGTCAGTCTCACACGAGCAACCTTACGCATTGCAGAGTTAGGCTTCTTTGGAGTAGTGGTGTAAACACGCACGCACACGCCACGACGCTGCGGGCACGAATCCAAAGCAGGCGACTTACTCTTGTCTTCCAAAGCTACTCGGCCTTTTCTTACCAATTGTTGAATTGTAGGCATCTTTGTTCTTTTTTTGCTTTTGATTAATATTATTACTTCTTGTTAATTTCCTGTCTTACAGTCCACAATATTTTACCCCTTTCCCGCTCATAATCAACCGATTATGCCCGGAATCGGGTATAATATCGCCCTTAAAACTGTGCAAAGATACTAACTAATTCGCTAACTGCCAAATAATTCCCCTCTTTTCTGCAAAAAAATTTCACACCCCCTCCCACCCCACTCACACACTGTCATACCACTTGCCAAAAACTGCCACTTCGCAATCGCTTACACCTCGTCTTCGTCAAGCGCCAGCAAGCCTTTCCATGCCCTCCAACACCTCCGGGAGCTTCTCTTTTTTCAACATTTAATCATTTTTAACCTCCACCAACAACTGTTTTTTAATTACTTTTGCACCAAAGATTGTTTTATAATATCCAAACAAAATGAAACTACGTTTATCCATCCTTTTGTGCTTATGCACTTTGTGGGGAAATTTAGCACCGATTCACGCCGCCGACAGTTACCGCTCGGTGGTCGTCACCACTGCCTCGGGAAGCACCATGCGATTCGATCTGTCCAAGCGTGTTGATGTGCAGTTCTCCGAGTCGGATTTCACTATCACAGCCGGTTCAAGTGAGGTTTCTCTGCCGGTCACCGAGGTTGCTCGTTTCGACTTCAGCACCGATCCTGCGGCTGTAGAGTCACTAACCAAAACAACCGCCTCGCTGCGAATCGCCGGCCAAGACATCTCAGTCTCAGGCCTCAAGCCCCATTCGCCCGTCATGCTCTGTGCGGCAAACGGCTTGCTCATCGCCAGCTCTCACGCCGACTCTGAAGGCTCGTTCTCAGCCTCAAATCTCGAAGCCGGCACCTACATCTTAAAAACCAATTTATCCACTCTCAAATTCCTAATCCGCAAATAATTATGAAACGCTTTGCTTCTATCACACTGTCGCTCCTGGCAGTCGCTTCCGTCTGCGCCCAGTCGGTCGTCGTTTACCCTAAGTCGGGCGACCCTGTCACATATCGCATGGCCGACATCGACCACATCGAGTTCCTCCCCGGCGGCTCTGCCGAAGACCCCAACGAGCCCAACTTGCCTGCCGATGTCTTGATTTGGGAAGAAAAGTGTCACGGCAACGGAGTTTCAATCTACGGCAAAATGTACCGCCCCGGCTACGAGAGTCCTGCTAAGAAGCTTCCCACCGTCATCCTATCTCACAGCGCATCGCTCACCGCCGATGCAATGAATGTCTATGCCCGTGCTATCGCCCAAGCCGGCTTCTGCGCTTACGCTTTCGACTTCTGCGGCGCCTGCAACGAAAGCCGCAGCACTGGCCGAACCACCGATGAGATGACTCCTTTCACCGAGATGGACGACCTCAAGCTCGTCATTTCACACCTCAAGAAAATGAATGGTGTGGATTCCGAAAAAATATGCCTGCTCGGCTCAAGCCTTGGCGGACTGGTGTCGGCTCTGACAGCCGAAGATGCCTCGCTTGGCATTGCCGGACTGATTCTATTCTACCCCGCTTTCAACATCCCCGACCTTGTGGCTATGATGGACCAGTTTGGCGACCTTGGCAACCTCGGTGGCAGTCTGGGTGGTGGCCTCGGCAATTTGGGTGGCTTCGGAATGGCCTACAGCGAAGCCTTCTGCAACGCCATGCGCGGCTACGACGTGTATGCCAATATCGGTTCTTTCGCCCACAAGGTGCTCATTCTCCACGGCTCCGAGGATATGATTGTGAAAATTTCCTATTCCGAGCAGGCTGTTGAAAAATACCCCGATGCAACCCTCTTCACCGTCGAAGGCGCCAACCACGGCTTCAACGCCGATAACCTGGGCAGCTTCGGCTCTATAATGGGCGGCTCCACCGATTACGACTCTATTGTTATCCCCGAGGTGATTAAATACCTCAACACCCACCTATAGTAACCTCTATCACATCTCAACAAAAAGAAGCGGGAAGGCGCACCTCTAAATGCGCATCTTCCCGCTTCTTTTTGTTTTTCAAATATCGTTATTCGGCAGTGCCAAAGTTTATCTTGTAGGTCTTTTCTGCCTGTATTTGATTGTCGCCGGTCTTCATCGTGACTTTCACATCGTGTGCCTTGCCATCCATATATTTCTCCACCTTGGCGATGCGTATCACCACCATGCGCTGCAACGACCCTGTGAGCGGCAACTTTGTGAGCGTCACGCCAGTGAGCTTGCTGTCGGTGTAGGTTATAAAACCGCCGGTGTAACTACTCATCAGCCACGGATGTTCATATTTATTCGCTTGATGCTGAAATGCCTTGTTGCCACTAAAGAGAGTGTGAATGGTGCCTCTGCCGGCCGGCCATTTCTCCTGAGTGCGCACACTCTCCACCGACCACTGCGAGTCGCCTCCGGACTGGTTGGGCTCATCGGTTACGTTGAGATACACGCGACAGGCATTCTTGCGGAATACAAAGCCCTCGTTGGCAAATTTCATTGCCTCCACACCGCACTCGCCCTCGCAATTCTGATATTTCGATATTGCCAGCGCCTCAAGCACCGTGTTGCCGGCAAAGCCCTTGGTGCGTGCCGTGCCCATTGCCTCATCACGGCTCAAGTAAGCTTTTAGCTCCTCAGCCGTGGAGCGTCCACAAGCTCCATCAACGCCTTTGCTCTTGTCGCCACCTCCGTAGCCCACGCAGTAGTAAGCCATCGAAAGATTGTCGCGCTCAAGTGTCTCAACCCACTCATCAAGTGTGCCATATATCATGTCGCCGGCCTCATTCATGTTATTGGAGTTATTCACCACAAACACAACATCCACCGCGATCTCCTTGTTCACCTCTCCGCTCACGTCGTTGAGCACCTGGCAGCCCTTCGAGTCGCCATCCACTGTCACCCACACCGACTGCTTGTTGGCCGCAGCACCTCCGGTGCCCGAAAGATACGAGAGCCAGTGTTCGCCATCGGGATACTGCACTCCCGGCATAGCAATCTCTGCAATTTTCACGCCATTAGGCCCGGTCTTCAACTCCCAAGCCACATCGGGCAAGGTCACTGTGGGTGTAACCACCGGAGCTTTTCCTGCAAGTGCATCGCTCGGGATTCCATCAATTGGCGCCACATCGCCTTTCGCGACGTCATATTCCAAAGGAATCGTCTCGCCTCCATCGCTCACGCACGCCGTGAGAGCAAGTGCACCCACAGCCCACATTGCACATATTTTCTTCATCTTCATAGTAATTTCCTTTGTTAATAATTAATTCCCCATTTCCCGAATATCTCGCCCCTTGGCTTCTTGCCTCCGGCAAGTCTCTTATCTAAGTATCTCCACCTCCACACGGCGATTTATCCTGCGTCCCTCAACCGTCTCATTCGACACCAACGGACGGCTCGCGCCATAGTAGCTGTAGCAAATCTTCGAAGCATCCACCCCCTGCTCCATTAGATACTCCATCACCGCCCTTGCGCGGTCACGCGATATGCGCATGTTCACCTCATCAGTGCCCACATTGTCGGTGTGTCCCTTCACCTCAACCGAGGCATTCATCCTCACCAAAGTAGCCGCGAGCTTATCAAGGTAGCTGTAGGAATCCTCGCGTATCTCACTGCTGTTGAAGTCGAAGTTTATATCATCAACCGAGCATATTGTTTTTCCCTCAACCGAACTGCCTTGCGCCATCATCTCTATAATTTCATCGAGCGAGAAGCAATTGGTTCCGGCAAAAGCATTCGTCGTGCGCTCGGTGGCATTGGTCTCTACTCTCACCGGCATGCGATCTTCCTCCACAAGCTCCGGCTTGGGCGATTTTCGCTGCTTGCCAAAGCCCTTCAGCGGTAGCCCGAAGGTGAAACGCACCTCCATGCCCGAGAACTTGCGCGAACCGCGCACCGAGTAGTTGTTCCCGAAATAGTCATTGTTCACCTGCGCATTGCCATTCTTCTCAGCTCCGCTGTAAGTGTCGGTAAGCCCCCAGTCGTAAGCCATCTCCACGCCTACATAGGCTTTCATTTTCTCAGTGATATTGAAGTTATATTTCACACCCACGCCAAATTCAAGCCCAAGACGTGCTTTCGCAACGTTGTCGCCCGTGGCATTCACTTTATAGCTCGCTTCCTTGCCGGCATCGTTGCCCACAACCTTGAAACGACCTGCCGATGCAAAGCCCAGTGCCGGCCCGGCATAAATATATGGGCGCCATGTGCTACATACTTTGCCAAAGTACAACAGCACCGGCACTCGCAGGTCGAAATAAGTCACGGCAGCCGAATATGTGTAATCGTTGAGTCCGGCACTTAACATATCATTCCTCACATCGGTGAGCTTGCCGCCTCTTCGTGTGAAATTCAGCTCCGGGCGCAATCCCCAATGCAATTCCTTGCCCCACTCTATTTCTCCAAAAACTCCTATCGATGTGCCGAGTGTAGCCCTATTGTGAGGATAAATGCTCTTGTTGAGCTCTGAGTAGCGCATAAAATTTGCTCTGAGCCCTGCTGATGCGCCCACCGAGATGCGCGATGCCGGCACCTCCTCGGCATCAACTTCGGTATCAACTTCCTGCGCCACAGTCCCCATTGCACCAAAAACAGCAATGGTTAAAGCAATTAGTATTCTGTGTCTCATAATACAAAAAAATTATCAGTGTATCTATTTTTATGTGTATATAAATTTCAGTTCCATACAGCCGCTCCTCAAACAGCCTCAAAAAAATCTTTCCTATCCCTGCCCCTCTCATCAAAATCCCCTTCAAACACCCTCGGCCTCCACACCCTTCATTACCACCTCTCCGCAACCCCTCAACTGCACTCCTCCCTTAGCCATTTACCTCGCCTCGTACCCCTTGGCTCTTGACCTAAAACAGAAAACTCCCATAACTCGCTGGCTATAGGAGTTCTCTTGTGTTATTCCGTTAATTCCTTTTTTTCACGAAATTACTTGCTGAGTGCAGTTGCAACGTCAACGGCCACGGCTACCGTACAGCCTACCATCGGGTTGTTGCCAATGCCAAGGAAGCCCATCATCTCAACGTGTGCGGGCACCGACGAAGAGCCGGCAAACTGTGCATCAGAGTGCATACGGCCAAGTGTGTCGGTCATACCGTAAGATGCAGGTCCGGCTGCCATGTTGTCGGGGTGCAGTGTGCGGCCTGTGCCACCTCCCGATGCCACCGAGAAGTAGGGCTTGCCTGCAAGCACGCGCTCCTTCTTGTATGTGCCGGCTACCGGGTGCTGGAAACGGGTCGGGTTGGTAGAGTTACCTGTGATTGACACGTCAACGCCCTCTTTCCACATCACTGAAACGCCTTCGCGAACGTCGTCGGCGCCGTAGCATTTCACTTTGGCACGAGGACCGTTGCTATACGGAGTCTCGCTCACCACTTTCAGCTCGCCAGTGTAGTAGTCGAACTCGGTCTGAACGTAT
>JAQXTJ010000173.1 GCA_029219425.1 Bacteroidales bacterium | reverse complement strand
CAAGATACACGGTATCCTTGAAACATTATCAAAAAAAGAGGATTAATAAAATTAAAAACAAACAATTAAATCATTATAAAGATGGCAGATTTGAAAGCTTTTGCAGAACAATTAGTGAACCTTACCGTAAAGGAAGTGAACGAACTTGCTCAGATCCTGAAGGACGAGTATGGCATTGAGCCTGCTGCTGCAGCTGTTGCTGTTGCTGCTGGTCCTGCTGCTGGCGCTCCCGCTGAGGAGGAGAAGACTTCGTTTGATGTAGTATTGAAGAGCGCAGGTGCAAGCAAGCTTGCAGTAGTTAAGCTTGTTAAGGAGCTCACCGGTCTTGGCTTGAAGGAAGCTAAGGAGCTCGTTGACGGTGCACCCAGCACAGTTAAGGAAGGTCTTGCCAAGGCCGATGCTGAGGGCATGAAGAAGCAGTTGGAAGAGGCTGGAGCTGAAGTTGAACTTAAATAATATTGCCTGATTCTCAGGTGATTAGGTTAAGAATCTTCTCACAAGACGATTCTTAACCTTTTTGTGTTATAATTAAAATTTGAGTTCACTTTAATAGAATTTTTTTTCAATGTCAGTTACTAAACCCAATCGCGTTAATTTCGCATCTGTAAAAAATCCTCTTCCTTATCCCGATTTTTTAGAGGTGCAATTAAAGTCATTCAGAGATTTTCTGCAATTAGATACTCCAACTGAAAAAAGAAAAAACGAGGGACTCTATAAAGTGTTTGCTGAGAATTTTCCCATTGCGGACACTCGCAACAACTTTGTCCTTGAATTCCTCGATTATTATATCGATCCACCCCGCTACACCATAGAAGAGTGCCTTGAGCGCGGACTCACCTATTCGGTGCCGCTGAAGGCCAAAATGAAGCTTTATTGTACCGACCCCGATCATGAGGATTTTGCCACTGTAGTTCAGGATGTATATCTTGGACCGATTCCGTATATGACCGACAAGGGTACGTTTGTCATCAACGGCGCGGAGCGCGTGGTGGTGTCGCAATTGCACCGCTCACCCGGTGTGTTCTTCGGACAGAGCACACACGCCAATGGCACCAAGCTATATTCTGCCCGTATTATCCCAGTCCGTGGCTCGTGGATTGAGTTTGCCACCGACATCAACAATGTGATGTATGCCTACATCGACCGCAAGAAGAAGTTGCCCGTGACCACGCTGCTGCGTGCAATAGGCCTCGAGGGCGATAAGGACATCATCGAGATTTTCGGCTTGGCAGAGGAACTGAAAGTGAACAAGACCAACTTGAAGAAGGCCGTAGGCCGCAAGCTGGCAGCCCGCGTGCTGAAGACGTGGGTGGAAGACTTTGCCGATGAAGATACCGGCGAGGTAGTTTCGATTGAGCGCAACGAGGTGCTGCTCGATCGCGAGACGGTGATTGAAGAGGAGAATATCCAGGAGATACTCGACTCGGGTGTGCAGAACATCCTGCTCCACAAGGAGGATGCCAACACTAATGATTATGCCATCATCTTCAACACCCTCCAGAAAGACCCAACAAACTCTGAGAAAGAGGCCATCCATTTCATCTACCGACAGCTCCGCAACGCGGAGCCACCTGATGATGCAAGTGCACGAGAGGTAATCACCAACCTCTTCTTCTCCGACAAGCGCTATGATCTTGGTGATGTGGGACGTTTCCGCATCAACAAGAAGCTCAACCTTGCCACCCCAATGGAGGTGAAGGTGCTCACAAAGGAGGATATCATTGCCATCATCAAGTATCTCATTGGCCTCATCAACTCTAAGACAGATGTGGATGATATCGACCACCTGAGCAACCGTCGTGTGCGCACAGTGGGCGAACAATTATACAACCAGTTTGGCGTGGGACTTGCGCGCATGTCGCGCACTATCCGCGAGCGCATGAACGTGCGCGACAACGAGGTGTTCACTCCGATCGACCTTATCAATGCAAAGACAATCTCGTCGGTGATCAACACGTTCTTCGGCACCAATGCCCTGTCGCAGTTCATGGACCAGACCAACCCTCTTGCCGAGATTACCCACAAGCGCCGTATGTCGGCTCTTGGTCCCGGCGGACTTTCGCGCGAGCGTGCCGGATTTGAGGTGCGCGACGTGCACTACACTCACTATGGCCGTCTGTGTCCGATTGAGACACCTGAAGGCCCCAACATTGGACTTATCTCCTCGCTCTGCGTGTATGCCAAGATCAACGACCTCGGTTTCGTGGAGACTCCCTACCGTGTGGTGGAGAACTCTCGCGTGAACCTCAACAACGATGAGGTGGTGTATCTCTCAGCCGAGCAGGAGGAGGGAAAAATCATAGCCCAGGGTAATGCTCCGCTCAACGACGACGGCACATTTATCCGCACCAAGGTGAAGGCACGTCTTGACGCCGACTTCCCAGTGGTGCCGCCCGCAGAGGTTCAGCTCATGGACGTTTCGCCGGTGCAGATCGCGTCGATTGCAGCTGCAATGATTCCGTTCCTTGAGCACGACGACGCCAACCGCGCACTCATGGGATCGAACATGATGCGCCAGGCCGTGCCGTTACTCCGCAGCGAGGCTCCCATTGTGGGCACCGGAATTGAGGCACAGCTTGCCTACGACTCGCGCACCCAGATTCAGGCCGAGGGCGCCGGCGTGGTTGAGTATGTGGATGCCGATGTTATCCGCGTGCGCTACGACCGCACCGCCGACGAGGAGTTTGTGAGCTTCGAGGACTCTCTGAAGGAATACCGTCTGCCCAAGTTCCGCAAGACCAACCAGAGCACTACAATCGACCTGCGCCCCATCTGCGACAAGGGACAGCGCGTGGAGAAGGGCGACATTCTCACCGAGGGCTACTCCACCGAGAATGGCGAGCTTGCCATTGGCCGCAACCTGAAGGTGGCCTACATGCCCTGGAAGGGATATAACTATGAGGACGCTATCGTGCTCAATGAGCGCATGGTGCGCGAGGACATCCTCACCTCTGTGCATGTGGATGAGTACACCCTCGAAGTGCGCGAGACCAAGCGCGGAATGGAGGAACTCACCAGCGATATTCCAAACGTGAGCGAGGACGCCACCAAGGACCTCGACGAGCGTGGAATTATCCGCGTGGGAGCACACGTTGTGCCGGGCGACATACTTATCGGTAAGATTACTCCAAAGGGAGAGAGCGATCCCACTCCCGAGGAGAAGCTGCTCCGCGCAATCTTCGGCGACAAGGCCGGTGATGTGAAGGATGCGTCGCTCAAGGCTTCGCCATCGCTCAAGGGTGTGATTATCGGCACCAACCTCTTTGAGCGTGCCATGAAGAAGAAGCGTGGCAAGGGAGCCAACCAGGACCTGCTCGACCTCGATGCAAAATATGATGAGCGAAAGCTTGCCCTGAAGAAGATACTGCTCTCGAAGCTGCTCACACTCACTGCCGACCAGGTGTCGCAGGGCGTGAACGACTTCCTTGGCGCCGAAGTGGTGGCAAAGGGAATGAAGTTCAGCAACGACATCCTCAACAACATCGACTATGAGACTGTGAACCTGAGCAAGTGGACAGCCGATGCCCACACCAACGAGATGATCAGCGCCACCGTGCGCAACTATATACGCAAATACAAGGAGATTGATGCCGAGCTCCGCCGCAAGAAATTCGACATTTCCATTGGCGA
>JAQXTJ010000172.1 GCA_029219425.1 Bacteroidales bacterium | reverse complement strand
GCGATGTGCGAAGCCGAGCGGCCCATGAGCTTAATGAAGTGCCAGTATTTCTTTGCAGAGTTGCAGTCGCGCTGAATGTTGCCGATTACCTCCGAATACACCTTTGTAGCGGTGTCGAAGCCAAATGAGGTCTCGATAAGGCCGTTCTTCAAGTCACCGTCGATTGTCTTGGGGCAGCCTATCACCTGCACGCCGGCATTCTTTGCCTTGTAGTATTCGGCAAGCACACAGGCGTTGGTGTTGGAGTCATCGCCACCTATAATCACGAGTGCCTTTATGTCGAGTTCCTTGAGAATCTCCAGACCTTTCTCAAACTGCTCCGGCTCCTCGAGCTTGGTGCGGCCCGAACCGATGATGTCGAATCCACCGGTGTTGCGGTATTGGTCGATAATCTCTGCCGTGAGCTCCATATAGTTGTGGTCAACGAGTCCACCGGGACCCATCAGGAAGCCAAAAAGGCGGCTGTCCTTGTTGATAGCCTTTACGCCATCGAAAAGTCCGCTAATCACGTTGTGTCCGCCGGGAGCCTGTCCACCCGAGAGAATCACACCCACATTGATGGGTAGTGCCTTGCCTGTCTTTGTCGATTTCTCAAACACGAGTTCGGGAAGGCCGTAAGTGTTGGGGAACAATTTCTTAATCTCTTCCTGATCGGCTACCGACTGTGTGGGCTCGCCTTCTACAGCTTTCACTGCTCCCCAAAGTGCTGAGGGCAACTTGGGCTGATAAGCAGCGCGAGCTTTCTGTAATGCGCTCTTTTTTGTCATAAGTCTATATAAATTTATATATGTGTTTAATCATTTTTTGGTTGTTGCTGCAAATTTCGTAAAAATTTGCTATTCCTGCAACAAATTCTAAGTAAAAATAGCAATTTCAATAGTGAAAAAAATGCTATCAGGACTATGAGGCGGTCGATGCGTCGTCGCCGGCCACCACAATTGTGGCGTCATCGGCTTGCAGGTATTTCCGCGCAAGCTGCATCAGCTCGGCAGGTGTAGCGGCGGCCACCTCCTGCACCTGACGGTTGAAGTAGTCGTTGTCCACACCGAAAAAGAGTGTCGTGTCCAAGTAGGAGGCTATGGCGAACGGTGTGTCGAGTGTCTTTGCAAGGTCGCTGATTATGAACTGTTTCACCATGTCGAGTTCTTCATCGGGAATTGGCTCACGGCTCAGGCGGTCTATCTCTTTGCGCACCTCTGCTATGAGCGGGGCCACATAGGCATTGTCGCACTCGGTCGAAATCGAGATATTGGCAACCGTGGCGCGTCCGAGCAAGCTGGCTGTGATGCCATAGGTGTAGCCCTTGTCCTCGCGAATGTTGCTCATGAGCCTGCTGCCAAAGTAGCCGCCCAGCGCCATCACCAGCACGCGCAGCTTTATGTAGTCCGTATGGCTGCGGCCGGGCGCCAGCATAAGCATGGTTATTCCGGCCTGCACAGCCCCGGGATGATGCACTGTGGCATAGCGCGTGGCGCTGCGCCTGATGGCGTGAGTGTGGGGTGTGGACACCTCGCCGCCGTGTGGCAAGCTGCCGAAAGTGTCGGTCACAAGGCGCAGCACGGAGTCGTCGATACGGCCTGCAAGCACTATTGTGCAATTCTGTGGCTGGTAGTAGCGGTTGTGAAACTCGCGCAAGTCACTTGTGTTTATATCGTCGAAGTGATAGTCCTGCACATCTCGCGCCAACGGATGCTCCTCTCCGAAGAAGAGCCGCTGCGCATGCACATTCGAGATATACTTCACCTTGTTGCGTGCCGTCTGGTAGGCACCGCGCATCTTTGCCCTCACAAGCTGAAACTCATTCTCGGGAAATGCAGGGTGCATCACTGCATCGGCTATCATCGGCAGCACATTGCCGAGACAACGGTTGAGCGAGTGCAGCGTGATTACCGTGTGGTGGTCGAGGCTGCGCGAGCCAAACCATGAGCCATAGAAGTCGAGCTGCTCAGCTATCTCCTGCGAGGAGTGGCGAGCGCTGCCATGCACCGTCATTGCAGCCACGAGTGTGGACACCATGGGTTTCTGCTCATCGAATGTACCACCTCCAAATGCAATTTCTATGCGGTTTATCTCCTGCGCGCCACCGTCAATCACATATATCTTCACTCCATTTGGCAGCACCAGGGGAGCTGGCACATCGAGCCGCATGGAGCCAAAGCTTGTCATAGGTGGTTGTTGTGTGTAGTCCAATTCCATCATTAGTCAAGTATGGGAATGTCACTTCTCGCCTTCCAAGAGTTGCACAGCTTTCTCAAGGTCGGCAGGCGTGTCAATGCCTATAGTCTCACAATTGGTGATGCCCACCTTTATGCGGTAGCCATTTTGCAACCAGCGCAGTTGTTCGAGCGACTCGGCAAGCTCAAGGCTCGACTGCGGCAACTGCGTTATCTCGCCAAGCACCGCCGCACGGTAGGCATACATTCCCACATGCGTGTAGTATTGGTGTCGCGACGCCCACTCCCCTGCCTCGGCATTGCGCACGAATGGTATCACCGAGCGCGAGAAGTAGAGCGCATTCATCGAGTTGTCCACCACCACTTTGGGCGTGTTGCAGTCCGAAAGCGCCTCAAAGCCGCATGTGGCGTCGAAGGGGCGCACCAGAGTGGCAATCTGAGTGTTCTCATCGTCGAAGCACTCCATCACTGCACGAATCTGCGACTCCTGAATGAATGGCTCGTCGCCTTGTATGTTGATTATCACGTCCTCGCCGCCGCCAATGGTAGCGTAGGCCTCCTGACAGCGGTCGGTGCCGCTTCGGTGTGTGGTGCTCGTCATCACGGCATTGCCGCCAAAATCCCTCACAGCCCCTGCTATGCGTTCATCATCTGTGGCCACCCACACACTCGGCAGCACGCGACTCACTTGGCGGTACACTCGCTCTATCATAGTCATACCGCCAATCATCGCAAGTGGCTTACCCGGGAAACGTGTCGAGGCAAATCGCACAGGGATAATTCCAATATATCTCAGTTTGTTCTTCATAATTAATGTGTTATCATTGTTTCACCCGCATCACATAGAGTTGGGTGTTCTCATATTTAGTAACCACAATTGCCTCGCCAGCGTCGATGAAGTCGTGCACCGACACCGCGTCGAGAATTGTGCCGCCAATATCAATCTTTCCTGCCGGACGTAGCACAGTGAGTGCGGTTCCCTGCTTGCCAAGAAACTGCTCCACATCGGTGGGGACGCCAATGTATCCATCACAAAGGCCCTGTTCCTTTTGCAGAGCCATCTCGCGCATAGGCCCGTTCTTGCTCACCGCATTGCCAAAAAACCAGATGACAACCACAAGCACCAACGTCACCGCCAGCAGCGACAGCAAAATTATCAATTCAAATGCCATAATCAATAAATTGTCCATTTTTATGATTGCAAATTTACGCATAATTTGCACATATTCCTGCTAAAATGCCCAAAAAATCACTGCTTTTTCTTGCCGAGCCACAGGGGCACGAGCACGAGGCCCGCCACAAGATAGGCATAATAGCTCGCTATGCGCCACACGAGCATTATTACCATGGCAAGAGTGGCAGTAGGAATCATGTCGGCATAATACTGCGTGAAGAGCCACTCCCCAAGCCCACTCCCTCCAGGTGTGGGACACACCATAAGCACAAGCCACACCACGGCCTGACGCGCAAACACGAGCCATAGGTCGCTGCCCGGCAGCAGCCCCCAGAAGAGTGCGCACACAAGCACATAGCGAGGCACCCACAGCAGCACCGTGCCTGCAAATGCCCTCAGCCACCAGCCGAGTGTGCGGTGCCGCAGGTCGCGCGAGGCTGCCACCATATTGTCGGTCATCTGCTCCACCTGCGCTTTCCACCGCCTGAGTAGTGGCAGTGCAAAAATGCCCACCAGCAGCCTCTTTATCATCATTGGCTTTATCACTATGCCCACAAAGAGAAGCGCGGTCCACAGTGCTATCACAGCATATATCCCCCAGAAAACCCACTGTATGCCTACCGAGAACTGTGAGCTTAGTGCGTTGCCGAAGAGGCTGCCAAGCGGCGTGAGTGTCGCCACTATGGGGCACGACAGCACAAAGAACAGCTCATCGAGGAACAGCGTCACTATCATCAGCGTGGTGGCGCGGCCAAAGTTGATGCCCTGCATGTTCATGAACACCATTGCCACGCTGCTTCCGCCCACCGCGCTCGGCGTTACCGCAGAGGTGAACTCGCACATGAGGCACACCTTCAGTGCCTTTCGCCACGAGAGATCGCCATCGGTGATAGCTCGGTAACGCCACGTCATGCCCACCTCGCGCAGCACCACCATGGCTATCACCACCGCAAGGCTCACCAGCGTGCGTGGAGTGAGAGGCACCGCCGTGAGGCTGAAATTTCCAAACTCATCGGCCCACATCCATGCCACCACTCCGGCACCAATAAGCACCGGAAGCACAAAGTGTACGGGTTTCAGACCCGAGAATCTCACATTTTCTTTCTCCATTCATCATCTTGTTTTGTGTCGCCAAAATTACTAAAAATTTCGCTCTGTTTCCTCCGGTTATTGTCACAAATTCATTGCCGACAGCATTATTTCAACTGTGTTGGCGATTTTTAGGCACTCTCTTGCTTGCTGTTCTTGGCTGTTAATAAAAAAAATATTAACTTAGCGGAATATTTCGTTAACAATAAATTTTGCGCCTGCGTGCGCTATGTTTTTCTAACCAAACCGAACTAATGGCTGAAGACAAAAAAATACGCGTTGGCATTACCCAAGGGGACACCAACGGAATTGGATATGAAGTGATTCTCAAGACGCTTGCCGATGGCTTGATGTGCGAGTTGTGCACCCCTGTGGTGTATGGCTCATCCAAGTCGGCTACCTACCACCGCAAGGCTCTCGACATGCCACAGGTGCAATTCAACAGTATCGACAGTGCCGAGAAAATTCGCGATGGAGTGAACAATTTGGTCGAAATCACAGATGGAGAGGTGAAAATTGAGCTGGGGGTGCCAAGCGAGGCTGCCGGTGTCGCGGCGTTCAACTCTCTGGAGCGTGCCGTTGCCGACCTGAAGGACGGCCTCATTGATGTGCTCGTCACTGCCCCCATCAACAAAAACAACATTCAAAGCGACAATTTCCACTTCCCGGGACACACCGAGTATCTCGAAGCTGCGCTTGGCTACGGCAAGAAGTCTCTCATGATTCTTTTCAACGACTTCATTAAGGTGGCTCTCGTGACCACTCATCTGCCTCTTGCCAAAATCCCCGAGGCTATCACTAAGGAGTCGATTCTGGAGAAAATAAAAATTTTCAACGCCTCGCTCAAGCGCGACTTTGGAATTGAGCGCCCACGCATTGCCGTGCTAGCACTCAATCCTCATTCGGGCGACAACGGGCTGCTCGGCACCGAGGAGAAAGAAATAATTGCACCGGCCATCGAAGAGGCTTACTCGCAAAAAATCACCTGCTTTGGCCCATACGCTGCCGATGGCTTCTTCGGCAACGGCCACTTCAGGAAATTCGATGGCGTGCTTGCAATGTATCACGATCAGGGACTCGCTCCCTTCAAGACTCTTGCTATGGAAAGTGGAGTGAATTTCACTGCCGGACTTCCCTATGTGCGCACTTCGCCCGACCACGGCACAGGCTACGACATTGCCGGCAAGAACCTTGCAAGTGAGGAGTCGTTCCGCGAGGCAATCTACCGCGCCATCGACATCTTCCGCTGTCGTCGCAACGAGGCTGAGATTCGCCGCAACCCACTGCGCCGACAGTATTTCGACAAGAGCAACGACAAGGAGGTAATCGATCTCACTAAGGTTGACGACGCAACTACAGCAAATTAATTTTTCAGAAACAATCTAATCTCTTTACTATTCTATATATTAAGTTATGAATTATGCCATAATTGCTGCCGGCGAAGGCTCCCGTCTCGCCCAGGAAGGGGTAAAAAAGCCTAAACCCCTTGTGGAACTTAATGGAGAACCAATGATTGGCCGCCTCATCAGCATTTTCACTCGGTGCAATGCCGAGAGTATCAGCGTTATCGTGAACAATGAGATGACGGAGGTGAAAGCCTATTTAGACTCCATTAACCCCGGAGTGCCATTCAATGTGGTGGTGAAATCCACTCCCAGCTCCATGCACAGCTTCTTCGAACTTAGTCGCGTGATGCAGAAAGGAAAGTTCTGCCTCACAACCGTAGATACAATCTTCCGCGAAGACGACTTTGCAAAGTATATTGCAGCCTTCGAGGCCGATTCTTCCAGCGATGGAATGATGGCTGTGACTCCATTCATCGAGGACGAGAAGCCTCTATATGTCGATGTGGACGACTCCATGACAATCCGCGCCTTCCGCGATGCCGCCTACGAGGGAGCTAAGTTCATCTCGGGTGGCGTGTATGCTCTCAACGACAAGGCTATCGACGTTCTCAACGACTGCATGAGCCGTGGTGTGTCGCGCATGCGCAATTTCCAGCGTGCACTCATCGACGCCGGCCTGTCGCTCAAGGCTTTCCCCATCGAGAAAATCGTGGATGTGGACCATGCCGGCGACATTGAGGTGGCAGAGCGATTCCTGCGCGGAGAATAGTCTCTCTTTCACTGTATTTTATTTTTTCTTAAACATCTATATTTAGTTACTAAAAGAATGGCAGAGATAGAAATTGCCGGCATTATGCGAGCCGGTGCCTATTCGCCCAACCACATTGGCAACGATGCCGCTATATTCAATGCCGCTGCCGAGCAACTGCGCAAGCGCGGCTATGTGGTGAACATCTATAGCGAGGAGCAGTTCAAGCTCAACGACATAAAGGAGCGCGTGATTCTCAACATGTGCCGCGAACAGTCGTCAATCGCAAAGCTCCAGCAACTCGAGGACCGGGGTTGTCTGGTGATTAACTCGGGTTATGGTATCGAAAACTGCACACGCGAGCGCATGACCCGAATACTTCTCGGAAACAATATCCCCTACCCCGACAGCCTCATTGTCGATACCAACGAGGCTATTAAGCCTCTGCTCAAGAAAAGTGGATTCCAGAGCTGCTGGATTAAGCGTGGCGACTTCCACGCTATGCACAAGGAGGATGTGAGCTATGTGCGACACCCCGAGGAGGCGCAGGAGGTGCTACAGGAGTATTTCCTGCGTGGAATTAAGCGCGCCGTTATCAATGTGCACCTCCCGGGCGACCTGGTGAAATTTTATGGCGTGTGTGGCACTCCTTTCTTCTTCTGGTTCTATCCTTTCGACCAAGGTCACAGCAAATACGGGCACGAAGCCATCAACGGAAAGTCGCAAGGCATTAAATTCAATGTCAAGGAAATGAAAGACATCTGTCAGCGTGCTGCCGAGGAACTGAACGTGGTTATCTACGGCGGCGATTGCATAGTGTCGCCCGATGGCGAGATGCGCATCATCGACTTCAACGACTGGCCCAGCTTCGCTCCCTGCCGCAACGAAGCAGCTCCTCACATTGCAAAGAGCGTTATTAGCCTCATTAAGTCCCATAAATAGCCTTGTGGCTACTTGCTCTCCACAAAATTTCTCAATAGCATCTATCGCTTAGATGCCCCAACTCTTGAGATGTGCCTGGCTCATCACTCACTTTCGCTCTATCGCGCGAACATTTAGGTATAAAATAACAACATTGGTTTATTTTTTCGTTATATATTTATTTTATAATGAGTAAGTTTTCTGAAATCAAGCAACAATACAAGTCATCGCTTAAGTCGATGGACACAGAAGAGACTCTCGACTTAATGTTTTATCGCCCAATTGGCTATATGTGGGCGCTTCTTTGCGCCAAGGTGGGCATCACGCCCAATGCCATCACCATAGCTTCTATCTTCCTTGGTGTAGCTGGTGGAATAATGTTCTACTTTGGCAAGCCTCACGACCTGTGGCTCAACTATGTGGGTATGTTCCTGCTCGTATGGGCTAACTCATTCGACAGTGCCGACGGACAGCTCGCCCGCATGACCAAGCAATATTCCCGCCTTGGCCGGATTCTCGATGGACTTAGCGGCGACTTCTGGTTTGTGGCTATCTACTTCGCAATCTGCTTCCGTGTGAACGAAACAAGCGATTTCTTCATGCAGCACTGGAGCGGATGGATATGGGTGATGGCTATCCTCGCTGGCGGATGCCATGCAAAGCAGGCGGCTATGGCCGACTACTATCGCCAGTTCCACCTCTATTTCCTTAAAGGCAAGGAAGGCAGCGAGCTCGACAGCGTGGAGCAGCTCGACAAAGACTATGCCCAGGTATCCTGGAAAGGTCACTTCTGGAAAAAGATCACTATGATGTTCTACCGCAACTACACCGCCAACCAGGAGGTGATGACCCCTTCAATGCAGAAGTTGCGACGGAAGCTCAAGGCTTTGTTTGGCGACGACAACGTCCCGGAGAAATTCCGCAACGACTTCCGCCTAAAGAGCAAGCCTCTCATGAAATACACCAACATGCTCTCGTTCAACACCCGCGTAATTGCACTCTTCGTGTCGATTATCGTGCGCATGCCATGGCTCTATTTCGCCTTCGAGCTCACGGTGCTCAATCTCATGCTTGTTTACATGATTCTGCGCCACGAGCGCATTTGTCGCAAATTCATTAAAAAACTCGATAATGGAGCATATTAATAATCTGAAAGGTGTGATTTTCGACTACGGCGGTACAATCGACAGCCGTGGCGTTCACTGGAGTGAAGTGATTTGGGATGGATATTGCGATGCCGGTGTTCAGGTCTCCAAAGAGCAGTTTCGCGAATGTTATGTACACGCCGAGCGCGAGCTGGCAAAGGTAAGGCACATTCTGCCTCACCACAATTTCCACGACCTTCTTCTAATTAAAATGCGCATCGAGCTGGGCTACCTTGCAACGCAGCGTCTCATCCACGAGGACTGCGTCCGGCCACTTGCATCCCAGATTGCAATGTTCTGCTATCAGGCAGCACGAAGCTCGGTGGAGGATGCACGTCCCGTGCTCGAAGCTCTGCATGCCCGTTTCCCTATGGTGCTCGTGAGCAATTTCTATGGCAACGTGGAAAGTGTGCTTGCCGACTTCAATCTGCGTCACTACTTCAGCAGCATCATCGAAAGCGCTGTGGTGGGCGTGCGGAAGCCCGACCCCAGAATCTTCCAACTCGGCGTCGATGCTCTCGGCCTTAAGCCACAGGAGGTGCTCGTGATTGGCGACAGCTATAAGAAAGACATTGTGCCCGCCGAGTCAATTGGTTGCCATGTGGCGTGGATTAAGGGCAAAGGCTGGACTGCCGACGAAGATGCCCAGATGCACCCAAATATCATCAAAAATCTCTCCGAAATACTTGACGTAGCATTATAATCCTTTAACGCAAAATATACCAAAACAGGACTATTTTTACATCCATTGTGCATATAGCCCTATATTTTTCGAAATTTAACTAATCAACATGGCGAAAAGTTGGCAAAAAATTTTTTTCTCTCAAAAATAGGCCGTACTTTTACACCCGATTTCAGAAATGCCTCATTAGAGAGGCTGAATTATTAAAAACAAGAAACGAATAAAACTTATTAATTTATAAAAATTATGGCAAATATTAACGTTCAGAAGGCCGAAGGAAAACTTGGTGTTTTGGTAGTAGGTCTTGGAGCTGTGAGCACCACTTTCATGACTGGTGTATTAATGGTCCGCAAAGGATTGGCTAAACCTGTTGGTTCAATGACTCAGTACGACAAGATTCGTGTTGGTCGCGGAGCCGACAAGAAATACTTGCACTACAACGAAATCGTATCAATGCCTTCGCTCAACGACATCGTTTTTGGCGCTTGGGACGTTTAT
>JAQXTJ010000171.1 GCA_029219425.1 Bacteroidales bacterium | reverse complement strand
CACACGGTCCACATATTGGTCGCGGTGCCCGTGGTTGATGTTGGCCATATACACAAGCCACCACTCCAGTCCGTTCACGCCGCGCACAATATTGGGCTGGCCGGGAGTATAGAGAATGTCGTCGTCGGCACGGTCGCCGCGCATGTCGAATAGTGCCACGTCGATGTAGCCCCTGTGGCGGCCTGCGGCGGTTTCCACTGCCAGCACATTCTTGCCCTCCACAAGTGCCTTTCGCTGCCCGGCGGTGAGATTCACAATGCAATAGTCGGTGCCTTCTTTCTCATATATCACTGTGCCATTGAGCATGATGCGGGTGTTACCCTCGTGTGCCACGCGCAAGGCAAGGTTGCCCACAGTGGCCGCTGCCGCAAACTCCTTGCGCAGCCACAGCTGTTTTTCCTTCCACTCAGTGCCAAGGTGGCGCACCGTGGAGCCTTCGATGCGCTGCGACCCGAAGCCGCTCTCTCCGCGCTTCCAGGACGAGCAGTCGAAGCCCGCGCCGCTCCACCCGGCCGCAGGGGCTGTTGTGGTGTAGCAGAAGAGAGGCGTGTAGCCCTCGGTGGAGGAGTAGCGCAGCAAGTCGGTGTAGCTCTCCTCAAGGGCAGTCTGGTTGCTGCCAAGCACCGGGTGGCTGTATTTGTTGCCGGTATTGAACGCCATGGGCGATGAAGCCTGTGCCACGCCAAGCTGGTAGTTTCCCCACTGCGAGCCGGTGTGGTTGGCGTTGTACATCATATAGTATTGGTCGCGGTAGCGTATCACCCATGGCCCTTCGGCCACGCGGTTGTCCATAGTCTCCCATGTGCCCGGCTGCGACGAGAACATCAGCACCGGGTCGCCCGAGAATGTGCCATACTCGCTCATGGGGCGGCACCAGATGGCGTTGCCGTCGGTGAATCGCACCATGTACATGTAGAGGCTGCCGTCGGCGTCGCGAAACACGCAAGGGTCGATGCGGTTGTCCATCCACCGGTGCTTCACCGGCTCATCATAGGGGCCGAGCGGATTCTTGGCAGTGGCGTGAGTGATGTGCACTGCGTGGCGGTCGCGTCCCCAGTAGTTCACCGACCAGTAGGCGTGGAAAGTGCCGTTCCAGTAGTGCATGTCGTTGGCATGAATCTGGTTGTTTCCGGCGCCTGTGCCACGGGTCCAGTCATTGTTCATATCAATCACATGTATAGGCTCGCTCCAGTTAACCAGGTCGGCCGACACATAGAAGTTGCCGTCGGTGCGGCAGCCGCCAAGGTAGTAGCGTCCGTTGTATTTCATCACGCCAATGTCGGCCACATTGCGAAGAATGGGGTTGGGCACATTCTGAGCCACCGCCGGCAGTGCGAGCGAGGCAGCGAGGAGCAAGGATGTGGTAATTCGGTTTGTCATTTCACAGAGAATTTATAGATGCACACATGGTTGTAGGTCTCACCGGGATTGAGGCGCACCGAGGGAAACTGCGGCTGGTTGGGCCCGTCGGGAAACTTCTGCGTTTCCAGCGCAAGAGCCTCGCGGTAGTTGAACTTGAGTCCGCACTTGCCGGTCCCGTTGCCATCGAAGAAGTTTCCGCCATAGAATTGCAGGCCGGGCTGGTCGGTCAGCACCTCCATCACGCGGCCCGACGCGGGCTCATACACCGTTGCGGCAAGCTCCACCTCATCCTTGCTCTTGCGCGATAGCACCCAGTTGTGGTCGTAGCCGTTGCCACAGGCAAGCTGCTCATGCCCACTGTTCACGCGGTCGCCAATGGCGGTGGCGGTGCGGAAGTCGAAGGGAGTGCCGTCCACTGCCATGAGTGAGCCGGTGGGGATAAGCACGCTATCCACCGGGGTAATCGAGTCGGCATTTATGGTGAGCAGATGATCGTTGATGGTGCCTCCACACTCACCCTTCAGGTTGAAGAAGCCGTGGTGCGAGAGATTCACCACCGTAGGCTTGTCGGTAGTAGCGCAATAAGTGATTTTCAGCGCATTATCGGGCGTGAGTGCATAGGTCATGGTGATGCTCAGGTTGCCGGGATAGCCCTCGGCGCCATCGGGCGAGAGGAGCGAGAGGCGAATCATGTCGTCACCCACCGTATCCACGTCCCACACCACCTGGTCCAATCCCTTGAGGCCGCCATGGAGGCTTTGCCCATTATTGTTCACCGGCACATGATAGGTTATGCTGTCGAGTGCAAACTCTCCGCGCGCGATGCGGTTGGCCACGCGGCCCACCACACAGCCAATGAATCGCTCGCCCTCATAGTTCACATATTCATTGAGCGTGTTGTGTCCCAGCACCACATCGGCCATGTGTCCGTTGCGGTCGGGAGTCCATAGCGACACCACATGGCCGCCAAAGTTGGTCACTTGCATTGTCATTCCCGAAGGAGAGGCAAGGGTGTAGAGAGCCACCGGCTTACCATCGAGAGTAGCCTCGAAGTTGCGGGCATCCACGAGTTTCACATCGTTGCTGCTGCATGCTGCAAGAGCTGCGAGAGCCACTGTTGCAAATCCATAAACTAAACCTTTCATCGCTGAGTAAATTTTTTAAGCTTTGAGCCGTGAGCTTTGAGCCGTGAGCCTTTCAGCTTTGAGCCGTGAGCCGTGAGCCTTTCAGCCTATATTTGGTTATTATTATGTTATTAAAATTCGTTCTTACAATCCCACACGGCCCAAAGCCCAAAGCCCAAAGCTCATTGCTCAAAGCTCATTGCTCATTGCTCAAAGCTCATTGCTCATTGCTCATTGCTCACAGCTCTTTGCCGAAGAAGCTCTGAGCCAAGCCACTCGGTAGGAGTCACGCCAAACTCCTTCTTGAAAGCCTTCGAGAAGTAATTCGGCTCGGAGAAACCCGTGCGGTAGCTCGTTTCCGACACGTTGAAGCCCTCCTTGAGCAGCGTGCAGGCACGGGCAAGGCGGCGCTTGCGCACATAGTCGCCCGTGGATATGTTCAAGAGGCTCTTCATCTTCACATGGAGCAGGCTTCGGCTCACGCCCATGTGAGCCGTGATGTCGGCCACCGAGAAGTTCTCATTCTCCATGTTGCAGTCGATCACCTCATTTATTTTGTTGATAAAGTCGAGATCGAGGTCGGAAAGCTGCACCGTCTCCTCCTCGGCAGCCTTCAGGTTGTCGTCGGCATTCACCATGCGCTCACGCAGCTGCACGCGGTCGCGCAGAATGTTGTTCACCTGCAATTCGAGTATCTGCGGGTCGAAAGGCTTCTGCACATAAGCATCGGCGCCGCTCTCATAGCCCTCCATCACGTCCTTGGCATCATTCTTGGCAGTGAGCAGAATCACCGGGATATGAGATGTGCTCAAGTTCTTCTTGAGCTGGCGGCACAGCTCAGTGCCGTCCATCACCGGCATCATCACGTCGCTTATCACCAGGTCGATGTGGTTACCGAGTGCCACATCGAGTCCGGCCTTGCCATTCTCGGCTGTAAACACATTGTAGCGTGGCGAGAATATTGTCGATAAGAAGTCGATTAGCTCGGGATCGTCCTCCACGATGAGCACACCGGGCTTCGTCTGCACATCCTTCGACTCTTTGCCATTGGCAGCATTGGCATTGGCGAGGCTGGGGATAGAAAATTCATATTGCTTGAGCGGCACCACAGTCTTCTCGGGGCTGATGCGCAGCGAAGGGTCGAAAGCATCGTCATCCACACGAAGATCCACTATGAAGTTGCTGCCCAAGCCAATCTGCGACTCCACCCTCACATGTCCGCCGTGAATCTCGGCGAGCTTCTTCACCAGAGCGAGTCCCAGTCCCCAGCCCTTGTGGTTCTTGGTGTGGCCGCGCTTGGTCTGGTAGTAGGCTGTGAAAATGTTTTGCAGCTCATCGGCGGCGATGCCTATGCCGGTGTCCTTTATCTCGAGGTGAAGCATGGTGTGGCCATTGGCCTCACCGGTGATAGCCGCGCTCACGCGCACCGAGCCACCCTGAGAGGTGTATTTAAGGGCATTGGTGAGCAAGTTGTTCATTATGCGCTCCACATAGCCCGGCGAGAACCACACTTCCTCGCCATTGTTCTCGCACCAGCAGGTGAGGGCTATGCCCTTCTCGTTGGCGCTCTCGCTGAAGAGGTGTGTGAGGTTTTCAATGAAATCCATAGGGTTGCCATATTGCAGGAAGAAGCGGAACGTGCCGGTTTCCACCTTGTTGAAGGTGACAAGCTCATCCACAAGCTCAAGGATTTTCTCCGAGTTCTTCAGTGCGGTGTCGAGCATCGAGGCATCTTCCTGGTTGAGCTTGCTGCGGTGGGCTTGCACGCGCTTCAGCGGCGAGATGATGAGCGAGAGCGGTGTCTTCAGCTCGTGCGACACGGTGGTGAAGAAGTCGAGCTTTATGCGGTTCACCTCAGCCATCTGCTCCTTCTCCATGTTGGCCAGACGCACGGCGTTGCGCTCGCGCATTCGGGTGCTGGAGTAGTGAATGAAGAGATAAATGGCGGCGGCAATGAGCATGGCATACACCATATAGGCCCACACGGTCTTGTAGAATGGCGGACGTATCACAATTCGCAGCTCCTTCACCGGAGCTTCCTCCCATCCGGCGTTGCTCGCGCTGGCACGCACCTGCAGGGTGTAGGTGCCCGAGGGCAGGTTGGAGCCCACAAACTTGCGCTCACGGCTGGGCGTGCTCCAGTTGTTGCCGCTGCTGCCAAGGAGCCGCGTCTGGTAGTAGATGGAGCTGGCATTGCCGGGCGAAATGGCAGCGTAGGTGATGCTGAAGGAGCGCGACTGGTCGGCGCTCAGCTCAATCTGCTCCATAGAGTCGAGCACGTTGGTGAGTGGTGAGCCGGGAGTGTCGGCCGTCTGCACATGGTCGTTCACTATGAGCCGCTGCAAGTGCACCCCGGTGTGGCGTCCGGCAGCCGAGATGCGTGCCGGGTTGAAGGATATCATGCCATTGTTGGTGCCCATATAGATGCGGCCATCCGAGGCAAGAATTGCCGAGGCATAATTGAACTGGTTGGTGGGCAGCCCGTTATCTACGCTGTAGCGCGTCACCTCGGTGCGCGCTTGGTTGAGGCGGTAAAGCCCACTCGACGAGCCCACCCAGAGGTTGCCGGCAGAGTCGCCTATTATGCTGCAAATGGTGCTCTGTTGCAGCATGGAGTGAATGGTGAAGCGGCGCACCGTCATTCCGGCAGGCTCCACATAGTAGAGCCCCTCGGTGTTGGTGCCAATCCATATTTTCCCTGTGTCGTCCTGATAGAGTGCTGTGATATAACCCTCGCGAAGCAAGTTGGCCCCAACGTTGGTGATTTCGCCCGAGCGGGCGTCGATGCGATACACGCCGTAGCTGCGCATTCCCACCCACACGTTGTCGTCGCGGTCCACGAGCAGGCAATAGGAGAAGTAGAGGCGCATTATCTCGTGGTTCACCACATGGAATGTGCGCTCGCCCGGGTCGGTGTAGAAAAGGCCTCGAGTGGAGGCAAACCACAGCCGGCCGGTGGTGCGCTGCCGGGCGATGTCGAAGATAGCGTCGCTGGCGAGAGAGGGCGTTGTTCCCGGCTTATACTGCTCCATGGCGCCGCTGCGCAGGTTCTGGCAGAAAAGACCATTGCGGAAAGTGCCTATCCACAGGTTGTCGCAGCCCTCCTCTTTGAGCAGGGAGTGAACGTTGCTGCCTGTCTCGGCTGTGCGTGCCCACTGCTGGGTGGTGCCGGTGGCGATGTCGTAGCGGTTTATGCCGCCGTCCTCGGTGGCTATGAGGAGCTTCCCCGCGGGGTGCTCAATGATTTTGCGCACCGCCTTGCCACTCAGTGTGTGAGTGGTGTAGCCGGGCTGAGTCCAGTGGAATTGCTCATTCTTGTGCAGCAGCAGGTTCACGCCGCCAAAGTAGGTGCCAATCCACATATTATTGTCGCGGTCGCACAGAATTGAGTAGATAGCGTTGTCGTTGATGCCGGTGTTGTCGGTGAAGCTCTGCGTGAGGTGGTCGATATGCCCGTCGGGGTTGATCACATTCACGCCACGCTCAGTGCCGAGCCACACGCGGTGCATGTGGTCCTCGGTGATCACGCGCACCGTGCCGTCGCTCAGTGCCGGTGTGTCGTAGATTATCTTCTCGCCGGTGGTGAGATTGAGCCGCATCACGCCCTTTCCGTTGCGCCCCACCCACAGCAGTCCGTGCGAGTCGAAGCGCATAGGCACAATGCCGTCGAAGCCGGTGAGGAAGTCGCCATACACCTCCTCGCTGAGCTGCGTGAGACGCGAGAAGTCGCTCTCATAGTAGAATATCGACCTGTTGGTAGCCACAAAGAGGCGGTTCTGGCGGTCAACGGCTATGCAGATTATAAACTCCGGGTCCGAGCGCTCAATCATGGCGAAGGAGTCGGCAGCCTCGTTGTAAACGTATAGCTCCACGCCTGCCACCACGATGCGCCCGTCGGGCATCTCCGTAATCGCCGACGTCATCTTGGTGGGAAGCTCGTAGCGCTGAAAGTCGTTGGTGGCGGGGCGGTAGCGGCACAGGCCACCCTCGGTGGCCACCCAGATGCGCTGCTTCGAGTCCTGATAGATTACGCTCACCGAGCTGTTGGTGAGCGAGTGCTCATCGTCGGCCACATTGAAGAAAGTGGTGATTTCGTAGCCATCGTAGCACGCCAGCCCGTTGCGCGTGCCAATCCATATACGCCCAAGGTTGTCCTGCCTGATGTCGTTGATTTGCTGGTGAGGCAAGCCCTCGCCGGTGGTGATGTGCGTGAAGCGGTAGCCGGGCGAAGCCACCGCGCACATTGCCATCACCATAGCAAATGCAAGAAAGAAAATTCGCATAGTTTTCATATAATTCTTTTATCAGGCAAAATTAATGATTTGTTTCTATTTATGCAGCTATCATAGCTGCCTTTATCATCTTGTCAAAGACAGCCGCCGCCACTCTCACCTCATCCACTTTTTGCACTGCACCGTGCCATCGGCAAAGCTCACGCGCACTATGCCACAGGCAGTGCCGCCGGTGGCGATGGTGCAGCTTGTGCCGTTCACGATGTGGCTTGCCACCGAGGCGCCATCGAATGCGACCACCTCCACCCTGCTCATCGCCACCGAGGACGACAAGCTAAGCTCGCTGCCGGTGCAGGCAATGCGTAGCTCCCTCTCGCCCACGGCAGGAGCCTCCACGCCGCTCTCGCCCGGCATGAGCAGGAATCCCATCCATGCCCACGAATTGGGCTTCGACGAGGCAGTGGAAGTATCCACGATGGTGGCATATTCAATCGAAGTCTCATGGCGGTTGCGCACCGCCACATCGGCACGCATGAGCCGCTCGGTGGGAGCGTTGTCGAGGCCAAGCACACTCCAGGGTATCGCCGCCTCAATCTCATAGTAAGTGCTGCCGCGCATGAGCTTGTATTGCACTCCGGCAAGCCCGGCAGCATCGTTGGCAATCCACTTTCCTGCATCATAGCCGGCAAGGTCCTCGCCATGCTTCATGGTGAAAGTGCCGTTCACGTCGAAGAAGAACTGGAACATGCCGTTGCGCGGATACACGTCGCAGGCATTCTCAAGGTCGAGGTATAGAGTCACGCCATCATTGTCGGCCTTGTCGTCGATAATGTCGCGGTCGATGCAGCGTGCGGTGAAATAAAGGTTCTGGTCGTCGTAGAGGAAGTCCATGGTGCGGCGGGTGTTGTTCTCATGCCCAAGGATAATCTGGTAGGCCTTGGGATAGGAGTAGGTGTCCTTGGCGGCTGTGCCGTTGATATTGGGAGTGCCGCGGCGTGCTATGAGGTTCCTGCGCGGGTAGCCCTTTATCATGTCGATGCGGTTGGCCGAGCCCACCTGGCCTATCGAGCCGAGCGCCACCACGGTGCCGGTATCGACCACGGCCACCGAGTTCCACAGGCTGTGCTGGCTGTCGCTTATGTTGAAGGGCTGTGTGAGGCCCTTGAAGTTGCGTGCATGCTCGTCGCCCACGAGCACCGACATGTTCATTCGCTCCATGTCGGTTGTGCTGCGGTTGTCGTTGCCCTGATAGGAGGCGACAGTCTCACCCGATGGGAGTACCCGCAGATAGGGAGCGCCGGCAGCGTGCCGGGCAGGAGGCTGGGTGGCGAAAATCTTGCTGCGGCGCGTGCTTGTGGCATCCACGTAGGGGCCGCTCCAGTTGTCCTCAATCGTGGTGCGCACGGTGGTGGCGATGAAGCCGCTGCTTCCCGGCCAGCCATTGTCCTCAATAATCACCACTATTTCCTTGCCATCGGGCGTGAGGATGGGCACTGGCATACCGTCGCGGGTCCACTGGCGGTAGCTCACACGCACGGGGGCGCTCCACGTGAGTCCTTTGTCGAATGAGCGGCACATCGATATGCACTGCTCGTTCGTAGAGGTGAAGTCGTTTTCGTTGGCAAAATAGCATTGCAGCTCACCCGAGGGCAGCTCAAGGAACGAAGGCTCCCAGCAGCCGTCGGCAAAAGTGTGCTGTGCATCGAAGATGAAAATTTCATCGCTCCACGTAGCTCCGTTGTCGGTGCTCCGGCGGCAGCGTATGCCAAAACGCCGGTCGGTGGAGTAAGGCTCGCGGGGGCGGGGGTTGTAGCCCACCACTATCGTGCCGTCGGCAAGCTGCAAGAGGTCGGGCACACACTCCGACACATTGGCGGGATTTGGGGCGATAAGCTCACTCGGAGTCCACGACTTTCCGCCGTCGGAGCTATAAATCACCTTGATGCCGCCATTCTCGGCAGCCACCATGAGGCGGCCGTCGGCGAGCTGAATCATGCGGGCGTAGTTGCCAATGTTGAAGAGAGTCTTTTTCGTGTCGGTGTCCCAGAAGATACGCGAGCGGTCGTAGGCATCCTTGCGTGCCGCCGATGCCCCCAGTGCCACAAGCGTGCACACGAGCATGAGAATTGCCTGTCGTGAATAGATTTTCATCATTCGTGATATCGTTATGTTATGGAATTTCAGTTATTAATTTTTTTTGAAAAAGCCGAGAGTGGCACTTTGGAGCCTTCATTAGCAATGCCGGCGTGCCACCCTTGGCTTCTCGGTTGATAGTAAATATAGTGATTCGTTATTCTTGCGAGTATCAGTGTAGCAGTATGGCTCTTGAAAAAACAGTGCCGCCGCGCGCTTGTGGTGGCGGCACTGCTTCGATGCACATACTACTTACAGATTCCTTTTATTCAATCGTGACATTCACGGTAACTTTCGTTTCAACCTTTGCCTCGGGGTTCTCGGGGTGGGTGGCCACAAGGGTGTAGGTCACCGGCTTGGTGAAGTCGGCGGTGCTCACTCCCGAAGTCTGCTCCACGCCGTCGATGTAGGCACGCTCATTGCTGGCGCTCATGGCAAAGGTGGGGGCCACGGCACTGAGGTCGCTGCCCGACGGCACCTTCACGTCCATAGTGTAAGTGCTGTAGTCATACTCCGAGTAGCCCAGTGTGCCGGCCTTGCCAAGCACCGAGAAGTTCTTGAAGATGGCATAGTTGAGCGTGAGAAGCTTGTACTCGGCCACCGAGCCTTCGTTGGAGGTGACGGTGACGGTGTGCGTGCCGGCGAGGTCATACTTGGTGCTCGAGTTGTAGTCGGCGCCATCCACTGCAATCTGGCTTGTGGAGGAGCTGATGTAGAACTTCAGCTTCTGCTTCAGTGGCACCGTGAGGGTCTTGTTCTTGTAGAACAGCTTGCGCGGAAGCACCATGAGCCACTCACCGCCGCCAATTGCATTGGCAAACACCTCGTCGTAGTAAACTGCCGGCGCCGAGATGCGCTCAATCTCGGTCACATCGTCCTTCACTCTGACGTAGGCCGAGCAGGTGTCGCGAAGCACCACCGAGCCTTCATTGCTGTGGTTGGTCACAAGGCACACCACCTTGTAGACTCCCGGTGTGGTGTAGGCGTAGGTGAACAAGCCCTTGTTCACCACCAGGCCGGTGTTGCTCTGCTCGCGAAGCTCATAGTCGTGGCCGCTGTCGCCGGGATAAATCACCACATTCTCGGCATCGCCGGTGAAGTGCACGGTCATCGACTCATTAATGTTGTAAGTGTCCTGCTCTATCTTTATCTTGGCCGAGGGCTGTGTGGCCTCGTCCTCGCTGTTGCATGCAGTAAGCGCCACAGCGGCGAGCATAAGGAATATTGTCGTTTTTAATGTTTTCATCGCTTTGTCGTGAAATTAAAGAAATTAATAACCGGGGTTCTGAGTCACAACGCCGTTCGACACGTCGATTTCGGTCTGTGGGATGGGGAAAATCTCGTTCACGCCCTCGCGGAAGTACATTCCGCGCTGGTTCACGGTGTAGTCGAGGGCAAACTTTTGCAGGCAAGCCTTGGCACGGCCCTGGCGCACGATGTCGAAGAAGCGGTCAAACTCGAAGCACAGCTCCATGCGGCGCTCCTTCCAAATCTGGTCGCGCACCACGCCATAGCCACCTCCGTTGTAGAGGGTGGAGCCGTTGTTGAGCTTGTTGAGCACGCGCTTGTAGCCGTTGAGCTGGTCGATAGCCTCCTGGCCGTGTCCACACTCATTCAAGCCCTCGGCATACATGAGCACCACCTCTATGTAGCGCATGTAGCGGCGGTTCTTGCTGTTGTCGCCACTATAGAGCGGGCGGTCCTTGATGGGAGTGTACCACTTGAGCGAGAGGATGGGGATGGGACCTCCGATTTCGGTGTTCTCGTTGTCGGGGGTGTACTCGTGGTGGCCAATGGTGAAGTCGCGGCGCACGTCGTTTTCGAAGATGGCGTTGCGAATCTGGTCGGTGCAATAGAGGGGCGACGATGCGCTGAAAAGCGACTGGTAGATGTAGCTGCCCTCGTTGGTGTCGCCCGATGAGCCGTCGGCCGACTCCTGATGCACGATTTCAAACACTGAGCCCTTGCAGAACTCTCCGGCATTGTAGAACTGGTTGAGATACCACATCTTGTAGTTGTCGATAGTGCCGAGAGGGTTGTTGTAGGCATCGAGATACTCATAGCTGTAAGCTCCCTTGAGCAAAGCTATCTGGAAGTCGGGTCCCTCGTAGGGGTCGGTGGCTGCACACAGCTCCTTGGGCTTGAACCACAGGCGCTGGCGCAGGGCCTCCCAGTCCTCGCCATTGTAGCGCTCGTCGTAGCGCAGCATCTGGCTCATGCTCATCGGAGCGCCGTCGACGAAGTAGCGGCCAATCTCCATGAGCTGCTCCCACTTCTCCGAGGGAACGCCCGGCGTGGCCTGATACATGAGCACCTTCATCAGCAGTCCGGCGCAGGCACCGGCTCCCGCCTTGCCCGCATCGCTGCCCGAGAACTTGCTGCGGAGCATGCAGCAGGCTTCGCGCAGGTCTTTCTCAATGTAGGCATAGCATTCTTCTTTCGATGAGCGAGGTATCACAAGGTTATCTACTGTCTCCACTTCGGGGCGGATAGGCACACCGCCAAAGGTCTTCACCAGGTTGAAGTAGAAGAGGGCGCGCAGGAACTTGGCCTGAGCCAGAATCTCACGCACGTCGCGGTAGGTGGCGTAGTTGTTGTCGGTGATGCGCACGCGGTGAGCGTTGGCAATCACCTGGTTGGCACGGTGAATACCCTCATAGTTCACCTCCCAGCGCTCCTTGATGTAGATGTTGGAGGTGTTGAAGCGGAAGTGGGCGAGCTGGCCCTGCTGGCTGGCAAGTCCCTCGTCGCGACCCTTCATGTCGTCGCCCAGCGCATCGCCGAAGCGCCACTCCGAGCTGGTGAACTTGTCGCTCTGGAGCACGTCGTAGGTGGCATTGAGCGCAGCTTGCAGCTTGTACTTGGTGTCGTAGTAATTCTCGTCGGTGGAGTAACCCAGCACACCTTTGTCGAGGAAGTCGTCGCAGCCGGTGAGCGCGATGGCAGCCAGGACTAATGCTTGCAGACGGAAAATATATCTTTTCATAACCATATTCGTAGTTTCTTAATGTTGATGTTGATAATTTATCAGCCGATAATTAAAGCCCAATCTTGAAACCGAAGGTGAACGAGCGTGCCTGCGGGTAGGTTCCGTGGTCCACACCCATGCTCAGGTTGTTGCCCTCGGTGAGATACACCTTGCCCACCTCGGGGTCGAGGCCGTTGTAGCCGGTGATTGTCCACAGGTTGTAGGCAGTGAATGAGAGCGAGAGATTGGAGAGACTCCACTTGCCGATGAGCTTCTTGGGGAAGTTGTAGGTGAGGCGCAGCTCCTTGAGTCGCATGTAGGAGCCATCCTGCACAAGGAAGTCGCTGGCGCGGAAGTTGCGCGCTGCGTCGTCGCCGTCGAGGTCGGGGATTGTAGCCTCGGTGTTGAGCGGGAAGAATGCGCGGTTGGGGTCAACTTGTCCCGACCAGTGCTTCGAGCGGATGTCGGCATACACGTTGCCGGCAGCACCGTTGTAGAGGTAGTAGTCCATCACGTTGAAGATTTCGTTGCCGGTCTGTCCCTGGAAGAAGATGTTGAGGTCGAAGTCGCCATAGCTGAACTGCAATGGAATACCGAACAC
>JAQXTJ010000170.1 GCA_029219425.1 Bacteroidales bacterium | reverse complement strand
AACACCGTGGTGCGCGGCCGCAAGGACCTCGATGGCATGTCGGCCCCGATTATCGGCGAGATACCGCAATATTTCACCGTGACCCGCAAGTGGGGCTTGCGCCGCAGGGAGAAGCCCAACTTCAAGGCTGTGCTGGTGAAGGAGGGCAACCGAAACATCATCAACGAGGCCTTCCGCGTGCTTCGTTCCAACCTCGACTTCATGGTGGGCAAGCAGAAAGAGCATAATGTGTTTGTGCTCACTTCGTTCAATCCCGGCAGCGGTAAGTCGTTCCTCACAATGAACATAGCGATGAGTTTTGCAATCAAGAGGAAGAGGGTGCTTGTGATTGACGGTGATATGCGCCATGGATCGACATCGAGCTACATCGACAATCCTGAGCGCGGACTGAGCGACTACCTTGGAGAAATCAACAACGACTGGCGCAGCATGCTGGTGAACTATGAGGACAATGCCAACTTCTTCGTCCTGCCTATAGGCCAGGTGCCGCCCAACCCCACCGAGCTGCTTGAGAACGGCAAGTTGGAGGAACTGATAGCTGAGGTGCGCAAGGAATTTGACTATGTGTTTATCGACTGTCCGCCTATCGACATTGTGGCCGATGCGCAGATTATCGAGAAATATGCCGACCGCACGGTGTTTGTGGTGCGTGCCGGCCTGCTGGAGCGCTCGATGCTGCAAGAGCTTGAGAATATCTATCAGGAGAAGCGCTTCAAGAACCTTGCCGTTATCCTCAATGGCACAGAGAGCGCAGGCAGCCGCTACGGCTATCGCTATGGCTACCGTTATGGTTATCGCTATGGCTACCACTATGGCTACGGCTCTTACTATGGCTCGAAGAGGAAGAATGGATATTAAACGTTTGCAGGTGATTGAGAGGGAAATTTATGTGGCCATTTAAGAAGAAATATAGCCTTGCGCGGAGCGGAATACTTGAGGGAATGACCGACTGGCACTGCCATCTTCTGCCCGGAGTGGATGATGGCGTGCAAACCATGGAGGAGTCGCTTGAGATTCTTGCCGGATATGAGGAGCTTGGTGTGCGCGAGGTGTGGCTCACGCCGCACATTATGGAGGACATTCCTAATGAGACGGCCGGGCTGCGCAGCAAGTTTGCTGAGCTGACGACTGCCTACAAAGGCTCTATTAAGCTGAATCTTGCGGCTGAGCACATGCTCGACAGTCTTTTTGATGAAAGGCTTGCGGCAGACGACTTGTTGCCTATAGGCAACGACGGTCGCAGCCTGCTGGTGGAAACATCCTATTTCAATCCACCTTTCCGACTCTATGACACGCTGAAGGAGATAAAGGCAAAGGGCTATCGCCCGGTGCTGGCACATCCTGAGCGGTATGTGTATATGGAGCGAAGCGATTATCGCAAGTTGAGGGAGATGAATGTGGCGTTTCAGCTCAATATTGCCTCGCTTGTGGAAGCATACGGACCCAACGAGAGGCACAAGGCTGAGTGGATGCTCGCCGAGGGCTACTACACGATGAGTGGCACCGACACTCATAGGCTCGAACGCTGGCGGGAGGTGCTCGATGAAAAGCTCACCAAGGATATGGTGGAGCAATACAAGGCCGCACGGTGGCGCTGAGCTTTGGGCTTTGAGTCTTTTCAAAAAATTCGGTATGCAGAGTGCTGCCAGAGTGGTGAAATGAATGATGAAAAAATTGAACTAATAAATTATTGATTATGAAAGGAATAGTGTTGGCCGGTGGTAGTGGAACACGCTTGTATCCCATCACAAAAGGCGTGAGCAAACAGATGCTTCCGATTTTCGACAAGCCGATGGTGTATTATCCCATTTCGACGCTTATGCTTGCAGGCATAAGGGAGATTCTTATCATCTCTACTCCCCACGACCTGCCGGGCTTCAAGCGACTGCTTGGCGATGGCTCGGACTATGGAGTGCGCTTTGAGTATGCCGAGCAGCCATCGCCCGATGGGCTGGCTCAGGCGTTTATCATCGGGGAGAAGTTTATTGGCGACGACTCGGTGTGCCTTGTGCTTGGCGACAACATCTTCCACGGCAATGGCTTCTCGGCCACACTGCGCGAGGCAGTGCGCAATGCCGAGGTTGAGGGGAAGGCCACGGTGTTTGGCTACTGGGTGAGCGACCCCGAGCGCTATGGCGTGGCGGAGTTTGACGCCGAGGGCAATTGCCTCTCGATAGAGGAGAAGCCTCGGGAGCCTAAGTCGAACTATGCCGTGGTGGGACTCTACTTCTACCCCAACAAGGTGGTGGAGGTGGCTAAGAACATCAAGCCGTCGGCACGCGGCGAGCTTGAAATTACCACAGTGAATCAGCGCTTCCTCGACGACGGTGAGCTGAAGGTGCAGACGCTCGGCCGTGGCTTCGCTTGGCTCGACACGGGCACTCACGACTCTCTCTCGGAGGCCTCGACATACATTGAGGTGATTGAGAAGCGCCAGGGGCTGAAGGTGGCTTGTCTTGAGGGTATAGCCTACCGCAAAGGCTGGATAAGCACTGAGAAGATGCGTGCGCTTGCCGAGCCTATGCTCAAGAATCCCTACGGGCAGTATCTGCTCAAGGTGATTGATGAGGTGAAGCGCACCGGCAAGGAGAATCTTGACTGAGAGCTGAGAGCTGAGAGCTTTGGGCTGTGAGTCTTGGGCTGTGAGCTGAGGGCTGATGGCTGAGAGCTGCTGTATGTTTTGATGGTTTTATGCCTGCGTTGCAGGAATATATTTTTCTAAAGAAGGAATAAATGGAAGTAATTAAGACTGATATAGAGGGAGTGGTGATTATCGAGCCCAAGGTGTGGCGCGATGAGCGTGGCTACTTCTTCGAGAGCTTCTCGCAGAGGGAGTTTGATGAGAAGGTGCGCCCTGTGAAATTCGTGCAGGACAATGAGAGTATGTCGGCATACGGAGTGATGCGCGGACTGCATTTCCAGTGCCCTCCGTTCACACAGAGCAAGCTCG
>JAQXTJ010000169.1 GCA_029219425.1 Bacteroidales bacterium | reverse complement strand
TTCACCATTCCACAACGCGGCGACAAAAGCAAGCTCCTCGACATCTCGCTGCGCAATGCCAAGCAATTCATGCTCGACAAGCTGAAACACGCCGAGAAGCTCAATCCCGAGCAACGTGTGATGCGCACACTCACCACCATTCAGCACGACTTCAGGCTCAACGAACTGCCTCGCCACATTGAGTGCTTCGACAACTCCAACATACAAGGCACCAATCCCGTGGCTTCGTGCGTGGTATTCAAGAACGCCAAGCCTTCGAAGCGCGACTACCGCCACTTCAACATTAAGACGGTGGTGGGCCCCGACGATTTCGCCTCGATGAAAGAGGTGCTCACGCGCCGCTACACGCGCCTGATGGCCGAAGGCGAGCCTTTGCCACAGCTCGTGATAGTGGATGGCGGAAAAGGACAGCTAAGCGCAGCGGTTGAGGCATTCGACGCCATGGGACTGCGCGGAAAAATCGCCCTGGTGGGAATCGCAAAGCGGCTCGAGGAAATATACTTCCCAGGCGACTCCGTGCCGCTCTACATCGACAAAAACAGCGAATCACTGCGCGTGGTGCAACACTTGCGCGACGAAGCCCACCGCTTCGGCATCACTCACCACCGCAACCGCCGCAGCAAGGGGCAGACCCACTCCGCGCTCGACGACATTCGCGGAATCGGAAATGTTTCACGTGAAACGCTGTTGCGGCATTTCCGTAGTCTCAAACGCGTGAAGGACGCAACAATCGAGGAAATTTCCTCAGTGATGGGACCGGCCAAGGCACGTCTCATCTACGACGCCCTTCACAGCGAAACTTCGATGAACAGACCGACAGGCAACGATTTCATCGAGGAAATTGGCAACACAGCGAAATAACCATCATAAGCATTGAGGCAATCTCAGCTAATAACCTAACAAATAAACAGTTTTTTTTGATTATGAAGATAGTGATACAGCGCGTGAGCCGCGCACAAGTGAGCGTAGGCGGCGAATTAATCGCGAAAATCGGGCATGGACTGATGATTCTCGTGGGTGTGGTGGATGGCGACACCACCGACGATATGGAGTGGCTTGCCCAGAAAGCAGCCAACATGCGCATCTTCGATGATGCCGATGGAGTGATGAACCGCTCTGTAACCGACGTGGATGGCGAGATTCTCGCCGTGAGCCAGTTCACCCTCGCAGCATCGACCAAGAAGGGCAACCGCCCCAGCTACATCCACGCCGCAGGCCACGAACTTGCCGTGCCGCTCTACGATGCTTTCTGCGACCGACTCGCCCACTACACCGGCAAGCCCACCCGGAAAGGAATCTTCGGAGCCGACATGCAAGTGGAGCTAATCAACGACGGACCCGTCACGATTATTGTAGATTCGAAATTAAAAGTGTAAATTTGCAACTAAAAGCACAACTGCAACTATGACAATTGATGAAGCACAAAAAGCGGTAGATGACTGGATACACACCTACGGCGTGCGTTACTTCAGCGAACTCACCAACATGGCCATTCTCACCGAGGAGGTGGGCGAACTCGCCCGTGTGATGGCCCGCCGTTTCGGCGACCAGTCGTTCAAGAAGGGCGAGAACCCCGATGCTCTTCCCGAGGAACTCGCCGACGTGCTTTGGGTGCTGATTTGCATCGCCAACCAGACAGACGTGAATCTCACCGAGGCCCTCAAGGCGAGCATCGCCAAAAAAACCCGCCGCGACGCCACGCGGCATCTCGAAAACGCTAAATTGCACTCGCAATCAGGCAACACCGAAAACGCCTGAAAATCGGTGCGTGGAGGTGCTGTAGCGCGGTTTTAGCCCCCTTATAGAGCATAGCTCAACGCGCTGAGAATTGAATATTCGCCAATTCCCGCCGGGCTGCACACGTTTTCTCAATTATCGCGCACCAAATTTTCACTAAAAAATCACATAACACAAAAAATAGAATTTCACACAATGGAAGAAACTCCCAACAAGTACATGCAAGCCATCGCCGACAGCAAGGTGTGCACCGACGATGCGCAGGTGAAGGCCGAGGTGGCAAAGCTCCTCGATGAGCACCTTGCAGAGAACCGCAAGCAAGAGGTGTATCAGTTTATGCTCAACTGCATCGACCTCACCACCCTCAGCTCCACCGACTCCGAGCGCTCGGTGGCAGCCTTCACCCAGAAGGTGAACGATTTCGAGACCAACTATCCTCAGCTCAAGAATGTGGCTGCCATCTGCGTCTATTCCAATTTTGCCGGCGTGGTGCGCTCTGCTCTCGAAGTGAGCGAGGTGAACGTGGCCGTGTGCTCCGCCAATTTCCCGTCGTCGCAGGCACGGCTCGAGGTGAAGTGTGCCGAGACTGCCCTCGCCGTGGCCGATGGCGCCAACGAGGTGGATATCGTGTTCCCGCTGGGCTACTTCATGGACGAGAGCTATGAGGAGATTGCCGACGAGATTTCGGAAATCAAGGAAGCCGCAGGCGATGCACGCCTCAAGGTAATCCTCGAGACTGGCGCACTGAAGAGCGCCGACAACATAAAGAAGGCCTCAATACTATCAATGTACTCGGGTGCCGACTTTATCAAGACATCCACCGGCAAAATCTACGATGGCGCCACTCCCGAGGCTGCATTCGTGATGTGCCAGTGCATAAAGGAATACTACGAGAAGCATGGCGTGATGATTGGCTTCAAGGCTTCGGGCGGCGTGCGCACCACCGACGATGCACTCATCTACTACACCATTGTGAAAGAGGTGCTGGGCGAGGAATGGCTCAACAACCGCTTCTTCCGCATAGGCGCGTCGAGCCTTGGCAACAACCTCCTTGCCGACATCCTCGGCTCGCCAGTGAAAGCGTTCTAAAGCCCACGGCTGAAGCATCAGCAAAACAGAATCGTAGCGACTCACACACCGGCTGTGGGTCGCTACGATTCTTCTATTTCACTGCTGCCGAGGTCTTGATTATGGCTCGGCAGTGACTATGCGCACTGGGTCAGCGCCTTTGCGCGTAATCTTCACAGGCTTTATGCAGCCTTGCTCGTCAAACTCCATCTTGTCGATGCACACTTGCCGCTCGCTGCTTCGAGCCCCGTGGATAAGTCTGAGGGTGTATCAAACCCAATTATGACACACCCTCATTCATGAATCGTATCTGCAATGATATTTCACTGAATTACAGACTACTATACTGTTTATTCGATTACGATATCGCAAATTATTTGCGCACCACCACTTTCACAGGACGCGTAGCACCATCGACTGCCACAACATACACACCCGGAGGCAGCACGATGAGCTGATTTGGCTCCACGAAGGGCAGGCACTCGACAAGGCGTCCCTGAGCGTCGTAAACGCGGCAATTTGCGAGTTTCTCGCTACAGATGATGCGGACTACCCCATCGGGATAAGATGCCACCACGAGGCGCTTATCGCCCTCTACGCCGGTCACTCCCGACGAGGTCACTGTCACTGTATTAGACGCCACAGAGCGATAGCCCAGTCGGCTCGACTGCACGGAATAAGTGTGGGTGTCGCCCGGGCGCAGGTCGTCGAAGTCGTAGGCGGTCTCATCAATCTGGAACTCGGCGGTGGTTGCAGTCGCGCCGCTGTACACGGTGCGCGTGAGCACATAGTAGTCGATTGTTTCGGCCGCCTCGCTCCACGATGCCCTGTAGGCGGTGGAAGTGATGTCGGTGGCATTGTAGGCCGTGAGCTGCGACAGGCTCGGCACGGCGAGGCACTGTGCCTTTAGCTGCACGCCCACGCTGCCGGTGAGGCCTCCGTCGCTCACCACAAGTCGTGCCTTGTGGTCGCCGGTGGCAGTGGGAGTGTAGGTGATGCGCAGCTTGTAGCCGTCGTCGCTATTGGCATTGCTGGCGGCGATAGTCTTCACCTGAGCCTTAAACATGGCCGCATCGTCGCGGTAAATCGTCACCGATATAGAGCCTGTGAGATTCACTCCTTTCACAAGCAAGTCCACATGCTGCTGGCTGCCAATAGCCACCTCGCCAAAGTCGAGCTCCGAGTCCTGTACGGGGCTAATCAGCTCGGGGTCGCCTGTTGGGTGGTCGGCACTGTATTTCTGTCCCTGTCGGTTTCCCCAGATGTATTCCATGAGCATAGGGTCGTCCACAAATGGGTTGCGGTTTCCCTGAATGCGATACACGGCATCGTTGCGGTCGATTTCCTTCTGGTCCACAGGATCCTGGCGTGCCCACTCGAGCAGCATATTGTAGGCCCACGGCTTCAGCGAAAGATAGTTCTGCGCCTTGTCGATGAACATGTAGGTGTACTTCCACGTGTATTCCTGATAGCATGTGGCCATATAGAAATACACTCGGGCAAAGTCGCCCTTGTAGTCATCATCAGGCTCAAACACCCTGGAGCTTCCCCCACCCTGCCCGGCGGTGGCATAGCCCACACGGCTCACACCATTGTCGAAGGTCGATACCTCCACCACTCCAAGCGGATAGTTGCTCTTAGCCATATTGGCATCGCCGTCGCTGGGAAAGAGGTGCATGAGGTCGGTGCCGGCAAGGAACTTCTCGATGTCGCTGTTGGTGCTTCCCGAGTTTCCCCACCAGCTCTTGGGCACAGAGTGCTCGCGGTTGAGGCCACCGGTGCCGCCATAGTAGAAGTAGCGGCGAGAGTTCCAGTTGTCGGAGTACATGTCCCACACAAGCACGCGGCCATTCACCTGCTCGGGGTAGGCATCGGTCTGCGGGAAATAGTTCCACAGGCTGCTATATGTGAGCTGAGTGTGAGAGAAGATGATGTCGTGGAGCTGATTCTTCAGCGCCTCGCCCGACTTCCCGTCGAGTGAGCTGTAGTATCCCGAAGGGGCGGCGGCAAAAAGGGTAGTAGCGGCAGCCAGCAATGCGGCAGCCAGAGTAGTGAGTCGTTTCATGATTGTTGTCTATGAGTTGTCGTGATAGTAATCATTAACGTGAGTTCGATGAAATATAATTAATTGAATATTAGGGAAATAGTGGTATTTTTAGTAACTTTATAGTGCAAAAAACAACAAAAAACAACCGCTATGTTCCCTGAAGACAAAATTATAGAAATTTTCTCAATTTGTGACGATTTCAGCAAAGTTTTTGATAAAACTCTTGAGCAAAATGCCATAACGGCTTGTGATAGTTCCAAGAAACGCAAGTATCATCGCGATGGCATGATGTCGGATTCCGAAGTAATGACCATTCTCATCTTGTTTCATAACTCTGGGTACCGCTGCCTGAAGCATTTCTATCTTCAATATGTGTGCAAATATATGCGCCATCTGTTTCCTAAAACGGTGTCTTACAACCGATTCGTTGAACTGGAAAGACGCGCCGTTGTGAAACTGGCCATCCTTGTAAAGAGTGTGCTGATGGGCAAATGC
>JAQXTJ010000168.1 GCA_029219425.1 Bacteroidales bacterium | reverse complement strand
CTTGCCACTCTTGTTGCGAGTGAGAGTCACCACAGGGGCAGCGGCAAACTTGCCATCGGTGAATCCTGCGCCGGCTTTCACCACAAATGTTACTCGGCTGAGCAGGTGCTTGAAGTCGAGGCGCGACTGCTCGGGGTCGGTGCCGGCTTTCTGCTCATCGAAGGTGTAGCGGTTTTGGGGTGTCGCACTCTGTGAGAGGTTGTTCGACACAATAATATCCTTCGCGAGCACATTGTTGCCGTCGGTCTGCACACTCCACTCGAGGGGGGAATCCCAATTGCTCACCTCGGGGGCTGATGACTGGCCGTCCACTGCCACGCCATAGATGTCGAGTCCATTAGCGCGGTTGGCGGTGTTGCCGGGGTCGGCGGTGCCGAAGTCGTCCCAATAGAGGTGGTCGAGGCTGCTATATGCAAGTGCGTTCTCGTCGCCATCTTTGGTGCCGGTGGTGTAGATGCTGTTTTTTTGGATTAGCTCAGGTGTTTTGCCTGCCCATGTGCCTTCAACGTGGAGGCGCACCGGCGTATTCGGTGTGAAAGCATAATGCCCGGCAATGGTGGCGCGGCTCTCGGCGGCGTTGCTGCCGCTCTGCACGCCGGCACTGAGGCTAATGGCGTTGTCCTGCTCGCCCACAGTGTAGCCGCCCTGCACTTCGTCGCTGCACGCTGCCATTGCGAGCATTGCTCCTGCCAATATTATTGTGGTGAATCGTTGTGTCATATCTTTGTTCTGTTATATGATAATTCAATTTGCTTGCTGCGTGCGCTCAATGGAGCGCCCCTACTCTATCACTATGTCCTCGCCTTCGGCGGTAACCTCCTGCCAATTGGTAATTGTGGCGGTGAGCTGCTTTATGCCGGTCTTGGTGAGGGTGAAAGTATAGGTGTAGCTGTGGTTGGGAAGCCAGCGGGTGATCTTCTCGCTGCTGCCATTCACGCTAATGTCGCTCAGGCGGTTCACTTTGTAGAGGTTGCCGTCGGGGGTGGTGATTTCAAGGCCCACATAATCGGCGGCATTGCTGCCACGCTCGAGCGTTTGCGGAACGGCGTAGAGCATATAGGCGTTGCTCTCCACACCGTTGGTCTTATAATATGTGCCGGGGGCAGAGCCGGGTGCCGGTATCACTGTCGCGCCGTCAGTGCCAATAGGAGTCACCAGTCCGCGGCCAAGCTCCACTGTGCCGCTTGCTGCGTGGCGCACAATCTTCACCTCGGCAGGCGTAACGCCGTCGTGCAGCTTCACTGCTTCGGATCCGGTTGTGGTTTTCAGCACCACGTTGATTTGCGACTTTATGTGGAGTTCGGTAATCTTAATCTGATCCTCGGTGGCTCCGATTCCCCAATAGAGCGACGAAGAGAAACCACCCTTGGGCGCGGTGACGCTCTTGACGTTGTTGGTGAAGTCGTAAGCACCATCAGCGGTTGGGTCGCTCTGCATTGGAGCACCCCAGTGAATGTCGTTGCCGTCGGCTGCGATATTGAAGTAGTCGCCCTCGGCATCGGGATTTACTGCCACTGCGCTATTGGTGGTGCGGAAGTGGTAGAACGCCTTGTTGTTCTCAAAAAACCAGTTGGTTTTCCACACATCGGTGCTACCAACCCTTTCGGGTGTGGTGCTTTCATATTGCGAATACCACGCATAGTGCTTCCACGTGCCATCAATCGAAATCTCACCGGAGGGGTCGTTGAGGCGGTAGAGCTTGAAGTCGCTGCACGCCGTGCCTGTGGGGCTGTGCAGATTGAGCTTGATATAGGCATTGTTCACGTTCATGTTGGTGGCATCAACATTGGTCCACGGCACGAGTGTGGCGGTGAGGTTGTCGATCCCCTTCTTGCTCACTGTGATAGTGATTTGGTAGTTCTTTCCGCGCTCAAGGGTGAGCTTGCCGTCGGCTATCACTGCTCCTGTCGAAGACTTGAAAGCCTCAAAGAGCATTTCCTCGCTCACGCGGTAGGTGCTGTGGTCAATCTCAAACTCCATCTTGGTTGTGTTCACGCCATCGCGAATCTGCTCGCCGGGAACAATCAGCCCCACGAGCCGGCGAGTGACGCCCTCACCCACAGGGGTGATTTCGGCAATCCGGGTGATATCCTGCTGAGTCTGATCGCTCCAAGTGCCATCCTTGAGGTTGAGTGTGCCACCGGTGTTCACATTGTGGAATTTCACATTCTCACCGGCCTTGGTAAACTGAAATTCTCCATTTGCGAGGTCGAAGCCTGTGCCGGCTTTGAGCTTCACTGTGACTTGTGCGAGCGCGTGAGTAAAGATGAGGTGGCCGAGGTCGAATTTTCCGGTGTTTATGCCGCGAGTGTCGCGCTTGAAGCTCATCATGCCGTCGCCAAGGTCGCCTATATTTGCATCGCCGGGATAACCTTCCGGCACATATTTTCCGTATTCAAAGTCATAGATGTAGCGGCCATTCTCGCCGTTAGCACTGATATTGTTGCTGAAGGCGAGGTCTTTCTCGAGATAGTTGGCGCTTTGGTCGGTGCCGGTGGCCCACTCCACGGTGTAGGCGCCATCATCGGCCACCCAGTGCTGTGTTGCCGATTGACCGGTGGGAAGGGTGATGATGTCGGTGGGGAGAACAGCTTCGTTGTCGTAGCCCGGCACCGAAACTGCATAGATTGAGAGCTGCGAGTCTCGGCCGTGGGCATCGTCCCAGTAGCGGGTGTAGTGCTGCTCGGCGTCGAACTTCACATTGGAGTATTCGTTTGTCCCGGCTGCCTCGGCCTTGGCGATGGTGCGAGTCACAAGAGTCTCGGCCTTGGGCGAGGTAGCGCCATCGATTTTCTTCGACGTGATGCGCATCACCATGCGTGTGGCTCCTGCAAAGCCCGTGCGCGAACTCATGCCGGTGCCTACTCCGCCCATACCGCTCAGCGAGAGCTGCACAGGCTGCTTCTGGTCGCCTCCGTCAACGGGAGTGACCTCGTCTTTGTTGCACCCTGCCATGACAAGGGCCGCGAGTGCAATGATATATATCTTTATTCCTTTCATACAAAATTTGTTACATTATCACATTGTTTTTTGCAAGGTGCAAGGCCTTGCAATGCTCCATTTGCAGTAGGCGAGGTTTTATCGAAATTGACAAAACCGCTCACGTAGCGACGCTCCGCGGAGCGTCAGCCAATCTGCCACACCGCTACTGCTTCTTTGCAAGGTAGTAACGCGGACGCTCAGGGGAGCGTCCCTACCGGTGGCTCTTCCGCTGCCGGAGGCTTTGGCTGTGGGCGGACGCTCCGGGGAGCGTCCCTACAGCATAGCCCCTCTGCCGCTTATAGCTCCAGGTCGGTGTCGATGTCGCTCGAGATCACGGTGAACCATGGCTCTATGGTGGCGGTGCACTGCACCTCAAAGGGGTACAGGCTGCGGATTATCACATAGTAGGTGTAGCGGCAGCTCATGAGCCAGTCGAATGAGGTCTTCACCGTGCCGTCGCTGCGGGTGAAGGTGAGTGGCACGTTGTAGTGCTCGTTGTTGATACTGAAGCGCACCGTAAGCTCCACCTCCTTTTGCGGCACTTGCAGCAGTCCGGCGGGAGTGCCGTCGGGCATAGCATCTTTGCCGGTGGCAGGCAGGTGGAAGTAGTAGGCATTCGGCTTCAGGTAGTGATTGCGCAGGTCGCTGGTCTTCACCACGTTCTCCACCAGCGCAACATTAAACTGCGTGAGCGGCCAATCGACTGCACCTTCGAGGAAGCTGTCGTGCTCGGGATTCTCCGAGCGGTAGCCGAAGGCCTTGTCGATAAATCGCTGGCGCGGACTGGCGGCGCGGGCTGTGATTGTCACATTGTTGATGGTGAGCGGCTCATTCACCGCTCTCATATCCACCTCGCTGTAGATGCCGAAGCGCACCTTGCAGTTGGTGTGGTGGAATGGCAGAGCCACCTTGCGCATGAGGTTGTCGCTCTGCGAAATCTTGGTGGTGTAGCTTGTCACGTCGCCGTCGGCATTAAAGGCGGGCTGCAAGTGGTCAAGGTCCACACCGGCTGAGTCGCGGCTCACCTGGGCGATGAGTTTCTCCTGTGCCAGGGCCTCGGCCGTGGTGCGGGGGGTGCCCTCCGAGTCGAACAGCTCGCCGTCGTGGCTCGTGAGGGAATATGTTACGTTGTCGTCTTGTTTCTGGGGTAGTATGAGTGTTGTTCCGGTCAACTCATATCCGGTGATAAGGTTGTTTCCCGCGTCCTTGGGGCACGGCGAAACGGCGTTGAAGCGATAGGGGAAGCCCGAAAGGTCCCAGTAGCGCTCATATTGTGTCTGATAGAAATTGTCGGGGGCGGTGTTGGCCTCGCCCACGGTGTTCCATTTCGACCCATTGTAGGGGGTCACATTGTAGCTTGCCTCATAGCGGTCCATCACCAACTGCTCCTCGGCACTGCCGAAGTTCTTATACACACTCACCATGAAGCCTTGCTCAAGCTCCACGCCTCCGGCTCGCGACAGCGACGTCTCGCTGCCATCGTAGGCCATGCCAAAGGTGATGCCGTGCTTCTCGGGCACAATCACATCTTCCTCCTCGGTGCTACAGCCCGCGGCTATCAGTGCTATAAGTGCAATTATATGTGTTTTCGCTATTCTCATTTATATTTTTTCTGTTTAGAATAATTCCCGGGGCAGGGCCTCCCCCACCCCGAGAATATACCATCTCAGCAGTGTAACTGCCTCTCCACAACTGAATTAGTTGATAGGATGCTCAGTCTCAACAGCCGTACCCCAATCCTCGATTGTCAAGCCATCGAAAATGATAGGATAGAGTGCCTGAGTTCCAGGGTTAGGATCGCCGGGTACAATGTGTCCGGGGTTACCTGTTGTACCGGTAGTGTTCTTTGTAATCTTGAATACATAAGTATATTCCTTACCAGCTTGCCATGCGCACTGAGTACCAGGAACATAAACACGTGCATCTTGAACAAGAATCTTTTCACCTGTCTGTTCTGCAGTAAGCTCAAATGATACGTGGAATGTTAAACCACAGTTGTCATCCTTCGGAATTCCGAAATAAACAGTAGGAGAGAAGTTTTCAATGCCAGTAGTTTTATTAGTTGCTTCTAATTTACTTGTAGCCAACGCGGCTGCAGTAGGTATCTTAAAGTTCAGATACTCATTATCATTAAAATTCGGTTCATCCTTCTTTACACCAGTATAATATGTAGGATTCAAGAAATTTGAACTCGAAAGCTCAGGAGAATCAACATATACACCAGAAGTCGTATTATCAGTGAATGTTATTTTAGCACCGGCTTTCTTGGCAAGGTTTCCATATTTATAATCAGGTGTATCTGCTTTGGCTGGAGCGGCACTGATACCTACATTCGAGCCGGAAACCAAATCTTTCATCTCCACTGAATAGCCGGCGATATCCTCCCAGAATGTCAGTCGAATCTTTGAATTAAGGTGCTTAAATGTCATGTTAACTACCTGGTTGTAAACACCTTCTGGAACATTCTTAGTTGCATAAAGATACTCATACATAAATGTGTCATCATAACCATCTTTGATTGTACCATCAGCAAATGTCATAGTATGAGTAGGGTTATCAAACGTCACCGTGCTTGTTCCATTGATATAGGGAGCATAAGCATAGAAGTTTGTCCACGAAGAAGTGTGATCCCAGTAACGAAGGAACTGAACATCCCAGTTCGACATGAAGAATGTTTGGTCTTTTTTGTAGTAACCTTCAGAGCCGTCGTATTGGTACTCAGTATTACCAAGTTTCTCATAAGACCACTTAGACGTGCCAAGAGTTGTTTGGTCGTTAACATCCATCTTGTAACCAACATTTGTACCCATATAGCCAACAAGATAGTTTTCCATAACTTTTGTTTCTCCAGTTGTATTCTTGTGAGCGAATACACCAAAGTTGTAGTGGGTGTTCTGCATGTCGTTAGCTGCGCGGCCCATGTTCTGCTTTGTCACCTGGAAGCCGATTGCGTTCTGCTTCCCATTCTCTACGGAGGGAATCACCTCGCTGTCCTTGCTGCACGATACCATCGCGAGCGCGGCTGCTGCAATAAATAAAAACTTTTTCATTGTAAAAAATTTAATTGTTAGTAATTAAAAAAATATTTATTTGTTTTCTCTATTTTTTCTACATCGGAATGTCGTAATCCACATTCTCATAGTCCTCGATAGTGGGATAGAACATACCACCTGTGCTGCTTACGTCGCCCGGTGGCGGCACTTCCACCTTGCTGCAATCCACGTGCAAGGTGATGATTCCGCCGTGGCTTTGGCTCTGGCACTGGTCGGTGATGGTGGCCACAAAGGTCTTCTGCGAGGCATTGTCAAACTTCAGCGTGTAGTAGATGTAGTTTGGCAGATCCTGGCGTGAGCCGGAGTATTCGGCCTTGCTGCCCTCCTCCCAGCCTTCCATGTCGCAAAGGCCAAAGGTGGTGAGACGTCCGCCAATCACCTCCACCGTCTCGCCCTTGAGCTCTATGCCTCGCTTCATTCGGGTGCCGAAATACACCATGCAAGGCACCGAGCCTGTGCGGCCGGTGTTCACATTGGTGGCCGAGGCGAAAGCCGACACGGCGCAGTCGCCGGTGGTGCCGATAATTCGGCCGTCGTTGTTGTGCAGCACAATCTGCACGAGGTAGATATACACCAGCGGCTTCATCGTGGCCGTGATATTCTTCACATAGGCCTGCAACTCCTCGTCGTAGTAGTCGTAGTCCTCAAAGCGCTCCGAGATGTGAATGTCGCGCGGATAAGTTGAGAAGAACACCTCGGGCTGGTTGTAGAGTGCCGTCACCTGGTCGGGGTTCTCGGGGTCGCGCGACAGGCCTCGGCTCACACTGGTGGTGGCCTTCACATAGTCGAGGTTGCTGTCGTCGATTACAAGCACCTGAGTTCCGTCCTTCGAGTCGATGTTGCTCCACGCGAGCAGGTCGTAGTAGCCAAAATAGTAGGTGCGGCGGAATCGGTTCTCAAATATGGTGAAAGCGTCGAGACCCTCGCGCGTGTGCGGGCCGCCCGGCTCGGAGCCGAGGTAGTAGCGGCGTACCTCATAGTTGGTGGGCAGGGTGTAGCCTATCTCGCCCCACATCTGGCGGTCGGTGTCGTCCCAGCCATAGTACCAGTCGGTCTGGAGGTCGAAGTCGATGTTCCACACAACCTTCAGGTCGGTATTCACGATTGGGAGGTCAACAAGCACGCTCTCCGAGGCGAGCTTGAGCGGCGGCTCTATGCACGAGTGCAGCGAGAGCGCGGCAAGCAGTGCTGCCACGGCGGGGGCGAGGCGTGAGCGGAGCAGTGCAATCATAGCTCACCTCCTTTCTCAGTGGTCACGCCCAGCACCTTGTGCTTGCGCTTGCGGTAGATAATATCGTAGGTGATGTGGATTCCGGCATTGGTGGGTCCCAGCCAGAACCACTGGTGGTTGCGGCGGTGGAACCGCGAGGCATTGCCCACGTAGTCGTAGTAGTAGTCGCCGTCCTCGGTGCCGGTCACCGGGTTGCCATACACATAGGGGTCGTAGCGGGTGACGAAAGCGCCCACCTGTGCCGATACCTCGAGGCGCAGCGTCTTCTGCTTGTTGAGCGCGAGGGTGTAGCCCAGGCCCAGTCCTCCGCCGGCGCCCTCGCCCTGCCAGCCACGGCGCTTGGTGAGACCTATTCCATAAATCGAGCCGTGAGCGTAGGCGTCGAGGAAAAGCCCGCGGTGCACGCCGCCTCCCTTGAAGTAGCGGCGCACTTCCAGTCGCAGGTCGCGAATCTGGAAGAACTGCTGCGACTCCCAGTGGCGGTGGTTGCTCCAGGTGAAGCCAAGATTGTAGGTGAAGTGTCCGCCCAGCGGATAGTATTCGAGCTGCACGTTCACCGAAGGCGCGAAGCCGAAGTCGGGCATATAGAAGAAGTCGTGCAGCAGGTTGGTGCGCAGCGCGATGAGGTGGCGGCGCGTGGATTCGGTGATGTATTCCAGGCGAGGCACCCGCAGCGTGAGAGTGTCGATAGCCTGAGCCTCGGCGGCAAGCTCCTGAGCAAAGTCGGTGGCAATGCCGGTTGGCTCCACGCCCTGCACTGCGGCAATCATGTCCTGCTTGCGCACAAACCACATAAGCACACGCGCCTGTCGCAGCCGCGCGAAGTATTTCTCCTTGAGGCGTGCCCAGGTGCGGCCGCCGCTGAGTGCCATCAGTGCCTCCTTGCAGCGCAGCTCGTCGCCGCCACAGGCTTCCACAATTCCGCCCACCAGGCGTGCGTCCTTGTCGCCGGCGGCCTGCATAAGCTCCACAAGATACTGGTAGTCCTCGGTGATGCTTGCGGTGCGCAAATTGTCTTTTATCAGGGTGCGCTCTTGCTCGGTGAGCTGCGCGGTGAGGAAGTCGACAAGCCGGGCGGTACGCTCGCGGCCCAGGCGGCGGTTGTTGTCATATCCGCCCTCGGGCGAGGCAGCGCCACGCACGATAAGCCCCTTCAGCACCATGTCGTCGCGCTGAAGCAGCGGAATAATCTCCTCGGTGTAGAGTGCCGCAAAGGGGTCGTCGGCTCGCATCTCGGTGCGGTTCACCTCGAAGCGAATACCACGCGATGCGGCGTTGAAGAGTGAATCGGTCACACCCGGATCGGTGAGCGTTCCTGGCTCACCCACGAGTACAAAAGGATAGTCGCTGAGCTGCTCATAGCGAGCCGACAAGGATGCGGGCACCGCCATTGCGAGCAGTATCACAAAGCAAATCACACTGCGCATTGCTTTGCAGCCGGATTGTCGGCACAACGGCACGACTTCGCGCTTTGCTTTTCGACCACTGGTTGTATTCAAGTCTCTGTACAATGAATGTTGGTTTATTAAATTCAGCTTCCTCAGCATTGGGGGGGGGTAATTTCCACACATCGGCTTGCCTGTTGCAATAGATGATTCATCATAGGCTCGGCGAATCGCAGGCTGCTGGTCTTCCATAGTACAATCACCGCCGGTAGTCAAGTAATATGTGGCTTTTATGTTCTCCAATTTGCAGCTGAATAATTACAAATTCTAAATTAAAAAACTAATCTCGTCATATCTCGTCAGCACATGGGTTAGTTTCCTCAAATCGGATAATACTTTGTCTTCTCTCATCTCCTCGAGGCACTACACCAACATGCTTGCTTTGAAAAAAGCACACAAAGATACAACATTATTTTTATTTTATCCTACTTTTAACTCCATTTTCACGCAATATAGTGTTAATAATTATTAATTTTGACTGTTTTGCATAAATTTTCAATAAATATACCCACGCTAAGACATCCACACCTATAATTATATAAATGGCACACAAAAATACGCCACTCAGAGCCGCAACGAGCATCGCGGCGCAGCAGCCGCCAAGGCTCGCTCTGCCGCATAGCACAAAAGCCGCGGAAAAAACGGTGGTAATCGACGGAATTTATGAAATTTTTCGAAAAAAATGTGTAACTTTGTGGCAAGTTATGGAAGGAAACCCCACACGATTTCCCCCGCATGGCTGACAAAGAGAAACAAACCAATTTTTCACAACACCTAAAGATATTTATGAAAAATAACAGCCTGGTTTCAATCTACGACTACTCCAAGGAGGAGCTGCTCGAGCTGCTCGAAGATGCCCGCCACTTCGAGGAGAATCCCAACCAAGACCTTCTCGCCGGCAAAGTGGTGGCCACCCTCTTCTTCGAGCCGAGCACACGCACCCGCCTGAGCTTCGAGACCGCCATCAACCGCCTTGGCGGCCGCGTGATAGGCTTCTCCGACGCCGCCACATCGAGCTCATCGAAGGGCGAGACACTCCACGACACCATAATGATGGTGAGCAACTATGCCGACCTCATCATCATGCGCCACTACCTTGAGGGGGCTGCCCGCTATGCCAGCGAGTTCTCGCCAGTGCCAATAGTGAACGCCGGCGACGGCGCCAACCAGCACCCCTCGCAGACAATGCTCGACCTCTACTCAATCTACAAGACACAAGGCACGCTCGACAACCTCACCATCACCATGGTGGGCGACCTCAAGTATGGCCGCACCGTGCACTCGCTGCTCATGGCAATGTACTACTTCAAGCCACGCTTCAACTTCGTGGCTTGCAACGAGCTGCAAATGCCGGTGGAATACAAGAACTTCTGCGACAAGCACGGAATAGAATATCACGAATACACCGACTTCTCGGAGGAGGTGATCAACGAAACCGACATTCTCTACATGACCCGCGTGCAGCGCGAGCGCTTCACCGACCTCATGGAATATGAGCGCGTGAAGAACCTCTACACCCTGCGCAACTCAATGCTCGCCGGCAGCAAGGACAACCTGCGCATTCTCCACCCGCTGCCTCGCGTGAACGAGATTGCCTACGACGTGGACAGCAACCCCAAGGCCTACTACTTCAAGCAGGCTCAGAACGGACTCTACGCACGCCAGGCTATCATCTGCAAGGTGCTCGGCATAAAGGTGAACCGATAACTTAATCATCACACGAAACTTTCACACACAATGACTAAGATAAAGAAAGAGGAACTGGCTGTGGCTGCCCTCGAAAACGGCACAGTGATCGACCACATTCCCACACAATCGCTTTTCAAGGTGGTGAACCTGCTCGGAATAAAGGACCTCACAAGCAGCGTGACCATCGGCTTCAACCTCGACAGCAAGAAGTGCGGCAAGAAAGGCATTATTAAAGTTGCCGACGTGTTTTTCCCCGAAAAGACTCTCAACCGCATTGCCATCGTTGCCCCTAACGCCAAAATCAACGTGATTCGCGGCTATGAGGTGGTGGACAAGCACACCGTGACCCTGCCCGACGACATTGTGGGCATTGTGCGCTGCGGGAACCCAAAGTGCATCACCAACAACGAGCCTGTAGATACCCACTTCCATGTGGTGGAGCGCGGCAACAACGTGGTGCTGAAGTGCCACTACTGCGAGCGCACCTTCAAGGACGACGAGATAGAAATTATTTAGCTGTGAGCCGTGAGCTGTGAGCCGTGAGCCGTGAGCTGTGAGCTGTGAGCCGCTATCCGGCTGCAAAAAGCCGGTAATTAGCCCAAAGCTCATTGCCCAAAGCCCAAAAATGAAATAAAAAATGAAACAAAACTGGAAACCGGGCACAATGATATATCCGCTTCCCGCCATAATGGTGAGCTGCGGAGCCACGCCCGACGAATACAACGTGTTCACCGCAAGCTGGGTGGGCACCATCTGCTCCGACCCTGCAATGTGCTATGTGTCGATTCGACCCGAACGACACAGCTACGGCATAATAAAGCGCAACATGGAGTTCACCCTCAACCTCACCACCGAGGAGCTGGCTCGCGCCACCGACTGGTGCGGAGTACGCTCGGGCCGCGACTACAACAAATTCACCGAGATGGGAATCACCCCGGTGAAAGGCGTGAAAGTGTCGTCGCCCTACGTTGAGGAGTCGCCGATAAGCATAGAGTGCCGCGTGAAGGAAATCGTTCCGCTCGGCACCCACGATATGTTTATAGCCGAGGTGCTCAATGTGATTGCCGACGACCGCTACATCGACCCCGCCACCGGCGCCTTCGATATGCAGGCCGCCCACCTCATGGCCTACTGCCACGGCCAATACTTCAAGCTGGGCGACGCCATAGGCCGCTTTGGCTGGAGCGTGAAAAAGAAATAAGGGAGTATCAAAATCACAGGATTCACTTCTGTAGGAGGGTGTATCAAAATTCGGTTTGATAATATTTTGATGTAGGGACGCACCCCGGTGCGTCCGCGTAACAACCTCATAATTAAGCAATATCCAAAGCGACTGTGGGCTGACGCACCAGGGTGCGTTCCTACATAAGTGGTTATTTTCCAATTTTGATACACCCTCGCGATAACACCCACACAGTGAGGCGTTTGGTTTATCGTAACATTAAAAAGAATTAACGAAATTATAAAAACATATTATCAGAACTACAATGGAGAAAGACAAAATGATTTTCGACATCATTGAGCGCGAACATCAGCGTCAGAAAAAAGGTATCGAACTGATTGCAAGTGAGAACTTTGTGAGCGACGACGTGATGCGTGCCATGGGCTCGTGCCTCACCAACAAGTATGCCGAAGGCTATCCCGGCCACCGCTACTATGGCGGCTGTCAGGTGGTAGATGAGGCCGAGAACATCGCAATCGACCGCCTCAAGCAGCTCTTCGGAGCCGAGTGGGCCAACGTGCAGCCCCACTCGGGAGCTCAGGCCAACATGGCCGTGTTCATGGCTGTACTAAAGCCCGGCGACAAGTTTATGGGACTCAACCTCTCTCATGGCGGACACCTCTCACACGGTTCGCCGGTAAACTTCTCGGGACTCGTGTTCCAGCCCGTTGAGTACAACGTGACCCGCGACACCAACCTCATCGACTACGACATGATGGAGGAAGTGGCACTCCGCGAGCGCCCAAAGCTCATCGTGGGTGGCGCCAGCGCCTACTCCCGCGAGTGGGACTACGCCCGCATTCGCAAAATCGCCGATGAGGTGGGCGCAATCTTTATGTTCGACATGGCTCATCCTGCCGGCCTCATCGCTGCCGGCCTCCTCGACAACCCCGTGAAATACGCCCACATCGTCACTTCTACAACCCACAAGACCCTCCGCGGCCCCCGCGGCGGCGTGATAATGATGGGCAAGGACTTCGACAACCCATGGGGCAAGACTACGCCCAAGGGCGTGATACGCAAAATGTCGTCGCTGCTCGACTCTGCCGTGTTCCCCGGCGTGCAGGGCGGCCCGCTTGAGCACGTCATCGCCGCCAAGGCAGTGGCATTCGGCGAGGCTCTCCAGCCCGAGTTCCGCACCTACCAGCAGCAAGTGAAGACCAATGCCGCCGCAATGGCTCAGGCATTCCTCGACAAAGGCTACCAAATCGCTTCGGGCGGCACCGACAACCACTGCATCTTGCTCGACCTGCGCAGCAAGTTCCCCGAACTCACCGGTAAGCTCGCCGAGAAAGCGCTTGTAGATGCCGACATCACCGCCAACAAGAACATGGTGCCATTCGACAGCCGCTCGCCGTTCCTCACCTCTGGTATTCGCCTCGGCACTCCGGCAATCACCACACGTGGTGCCAAGGAGCCTCTAATGGGCGAAATCGTGGAGATGATCGACACCGTGCTCCACAACCCCGAGAACGACGCCGTAATCAAGGCTGTGCGCGAGAAGGTGAACGCCATCATGGCCGACTACCCAATGTTTGCATGGTAGAGTTTCTTATCATTAGGAATTTTTTCAGATATTAAGAATCAAGATTGTAACGCCAAAGAGGGGCTGTGCCGCAATGCACAGTCCCTCTTTAACGTTTGCACCACCCCACCCCTATCCTATCCTCGAGAATAGTGCTAAAGAATCCATTGCGCCGAAGCGCCGGAAACTTCCAAAACCACACACTTGCACACTTGCAAACTTTTTTATAATTTTGTAGCTTGAAACCAGTTAAAAATGTTATGTCTGTGGCACGCCTGGTGATTCAACATATCTCACTATCGCTGGCAATGGCCCTTGCGCTGTTGCTTTCCACTTCGTGCAGCTCCACCAAGCATGTGCCCGACGGCCGGCTGCTTCTCGACGACGTGAAAATCAACATTCTCGACGAGAAAAAGGAGCTGCGACAGGCCGACCTCATCAACTACCTGCGCCAGCAGCCCAACCACAAGGTGCTCGGCGGACTGAAGCTTCAGCTCGCCGTGTACAACATTTCGGGCCGCGACAGCTCCAAATGGTTCAACCGCTGGGTGCGTCGCGTAGGCTCCGCGCCGGTGCTCTACGACCACACACTCACTCTCGCCTCGGCCAAGCAACTGCGCACAGCCCTCTCCAACAAGGGCTACCTGCACTCCACAGTGCAGGTAGATACCCTCTGCCGCCCCGATAAAAAGAAAATCCGCGTGAACTACAACGTGACCCTCGGTGCCCGCCACTTCGTTGACAGCATAGGCTTCAACATCCCCGACTCCACCCTTAGCCGGCTCATCCTCGCCGACTCCGCGCAGATGCGCGTGAAGCCCGGAGTCCCATTCGACCGCACCACACTCGACGAGGACCGACAGGCCATCACCGACCGCCTGCGCAACCGTGGCTACTATGCCTTCAACAAGGAGTATGTGACCTACACCGCCGACACCGCCGAGAACTCACAGCAGGTGAAGCTCACCATGAACCTCATGCCTCCCTACAAAAACAAAAAATACGAATACTACACCAGCCACGCGCCATTCTACTTCCGCAACGTCACTTTTGTGACCAACTACAACCCTCTCGTGCAGCACGACAACCAGCAATACTCGGCAGCCGACACCGTGCGCTACAAAAACATCTCAATACTCTACGACGAGCGCTACCTGCGTCCAGGCGTTATCGACGAATGTAGCTTCCTTGAGCCCGGTAAGCCCTACAGCAACATCGCCGTGGATAAGACGTATCAGGCTTTTGCCCGCCTCGGCATAGTGAAATTTGTGAATATAGAAATCGTGCCGGTGGGCGAGTTCGACGGCAAAACGTGGCTCGACGCCTTTGTGCTGCTCACCAAGAACCGCTCGCAGACGGTGTCGCTGTCACTCGAAGGCACCAACTCCGAGGGCGACCTTGGCTTCGGCATTGGCACAGGATACCAGCACCGCAACATAGGCCGCGGCTCGGAAATTCTCAACGCAAAGTTCCGAATGTCCTACGAAAGCCTGTCGGGCGACTTCTCGGGACTCATCAACGACAACTACTCCGAGTATGCCGGCGAGGTGGGTATCACTTTCCCAAAATTCGTGTGCCCATTCCTCAAGAAATCGTTCAAGCAGAAGATTCTCGCATCCACCGAGCTGACTACGCAATTCAACTATCAGGAGCGTCCCGAATACACGCGCATCATTGCCGGCATTGGCTGGAAATATCACTGGAGCGAACGCCAGAGCCGCACCCGACACACCTTCAACCTGCTCGACCTCAACTATGTGTATCTGCCAAAAAGCCGCTCCGACTTCCTCGACAGCATCACCAACCCCTTGTTGCGCTACTCCTATGAGAACCACTTCATAATGCGCACCGGATACTCGTTCTACCACACCAACAAGCGACAGGCATCGGCACTGGGAGCACAGTTCTATCAGCCCAACGTATATACCTTCCGCGCCGCCGTGGAGAGCGCAGGCAGCCTTCTCTACGGCATCTCTAAAATGGTGGGACAGAAAAAATCGAGCACCGGCTCCTACGAAATTTTCGGCATCAACTACTCGCAATATGCCAAGGTCGATGCCGACTACTCCATAACCCACAATCTCAATCCACGCAGTTCGCTGGCCTTCCATGTGGGAGCCGGAGTGGCCATTCCCTACGGCAACTCCACAGTGATTCCTTTCGAGAAACGATTCTATGCCGGCGGCGCCAACAGCGTGCGAGGCTGGGGCGTGCGCACGCTCGGCCCGGGAAGCTACGATGGACTCAACTCCATGAACAGCTTCATCTACCAGTGCGGCGACATCCGCCTCGACATCAACATCGAGTATCGAGCCAAGCTCTTCTGGGTGCTCGAGCTGGGAGCTTTTGTCGATGCAGGAAACATCTGGACCATTCGCGACTACGAAAACCAGCCAGGCGGAGTGTTCCGCATCGACGAGTTCTACAAGCAGATTGCACTCTCCTATGGCCTTGGGCTGCGACTCGACTTCACCTACTTCATGCTTCGATTCGATTTGGGCATGAAGGCCTACAATCCAGCCACCAACCAGGTGCGCTGGCCGCTGGTGTCGCCTCAGTGGAAGCGCGACTCCGCCTTCCACTTCTCGGTGGGCTACCCATTCTAAATTCAAAAAGAGCATTCTAAACGACAATATAAAAATATCATAATCCACACAACATTCAAGTTATGAAGAAATTAGCAATCTTCGATCTCGACGGAACGCTCCTCAACACCATTGAGGACCTGGGACACGCTGCCAACCACGCACTCGCCACTCATGGCTTCGCAACCCACAGCATCGCCTCCTACCCCTTCTTCGTGGGCAATGGTGTGCGTCGCCTCATTGAGCGCGTTCTGCCAGAGGATGCCCGCACCGAGGCCAACATCGACCGCCTGCTGGTCGATTTCAAGACCTACTACAACGAACACAACACCGACTTCACAAAGCCCTACAACGGCATTACCGAGCTACTCGAACACCTCACATCGCGCGGCGTGGCAATAGCAGTGGCATCAAACAAATATCAGGCTGCAACCGAAAAGCTCATTGCGCACTACTTCCCCACCCTGCAATTCGTAGCCGTGGAAGGACAAAAGGAAGGTGTGCCGGTGAAGCCCGACCCCTCAATCGTGTTTGAGATACTTGCAAAAGCCAAGACACCCAAGGCCGACACCATCTACATAGGCGACTCGGGCGTTGATATGGAAACCGCACGACGCGCCTGCGTTGACTCGGTGGGAGTGACGTGGGGATTCCGCCCCGAGAAAGAGCTGGTGGAAAACCATGCCGACAGCATTGTGCACTCACCTGCCGACATTGAGCAGCTAATTTTTGCCAACGCCTGAACCACTGGTGAAAATTTCGGCTACATTCTGCATTTTTTCGCCCCAGTCGCAGTGCCGATTGCCAAAAATGTGCTAACTTTGCATTGTGGTATCCTCAACGCAGCCAAAATCCCGAGATATTTCAAGTAATAATCAAAACAATAAACAAAGTTTCATTCAATCCCTATGTGGTTTCTCGATCTTTTAACACAAAGCACTATCGCACATGCCATACTGCTGTATGCATTCGTGATAGCTTTTGGTGTAATCCTGGGTAAAGTGAAAATCTTTGGCGTGTCGCTCGGCGTTACGTTTGTGCTCTTCGTGGGCATTATCGTGGGGCAGCTCTACTACACTTTCCAGCCCGACACTCCGGCCATCGACCCCAGCGTGTTGCACTTCATTAAAGAGTTCGGACTTATCCTGTTTATCTTCTCCATTGGTATTCAGGTTGGTCCCGGTTTCTTCTCATCGTTCAAGAAAGGTGGCATAGTGCTCAATGGCCTTGCCATGCTCATCATCGGACTCGACCTGGTGGTAGCCCTCATCATCTACTTCGGTGTGGGCAACATCAACATCACCGACCTGGTGGGAGTGCTCTCGGGTGCCGTGACCAACACTCCCGGTCTTGGTGCAGCTCAGCAGACGCTGAATGAGGTGAACTACCCCGATGCCGCCAATGCCATCAAGAGCATGTCGATGGGTTACGCAGCAGCCTATCCCCTTGGCGTGGTGGGCATTATCCTCTCCATGATTCTGGTGAAGGTTATCTTCAAAATCAATCTCGCCGACGAGAGCAAGAGCCTCGATGCCGAGAAGGAGGCGAGCCAGCTCAAGCCCTACATGATTACCGTGCGCGTGACCAACAAGCTCATCCACAACATGCCCCTTGCCCGCCTCATCAGCATCATCGACCGCAACTTCGTAATTTCGCGAATGAAGAAGCAAGGATCCGACGAAATCATCATCCCCACCTCCAAGACCATTATCAGCGAGGACGACCTTCTCTATATGGTAATCTCGGCGCAGGACGAGGATGCTTTCGTTGCGATTATCGGTCCGAAAATCGACATGGACTGGAAGACCGAAGAGCAGCAAGGACCCGTGGTTTCGCGACGCATCGTCGTCACCAACCACGAGTATTCGGGACGCAAGATTGGCTCTCTGCGCCTACACATGGGATATAAGCTCAATGCCACTCGCGTGAACCGTGCCGGCGTGGATCTTCTTGCAAGCCCCAACCTCTCGCTCCAGGTGGGCGACCGCATCACCGTGGTGGGCAACATCGACGACATAAACCGCCTCGCCGAAAAGATGGGCAACTCCATGAAGCGTCTCAACCACCCCAACATGTTCACCATGTTTGTGGGTATTCTTATGGGTATCATCGTTGGTTCTATTCCAATTGCATTCCCGGGCATGTCGGTTCCAATGAAACTGGGTCTCGCAGGAGGTCCGCTCATAGTGGCAATCCTCATGAGCCGCTGGGGCTACAAGATTAAGCTAATCACTTACACCTCAACCTCGGCAAGCATGATGCTGCGCGAAGTGGGAATATGCCTGTTCCTCGCCTCGGTGGGAATTGGAGCCGGTGAGAACTTCGTGGGCACAGTGTTCAACGCCACAGGCGCACAATGGGTGCTCTATGGTTTCCTCATCACCTTCCTGCCCCTGATTATCGTGGGCTGCATCGCACGCGGACGCTATAAGCTCAACTACTTCTCAATCCTCGGATTGCTATCGGGCAGCTACACCGATCCCCCAGCACTCGCCTACGGCAACAAGACTGCCAACAACGATGCTCCGGCCGTAGCCTACTCCACCGTATATCCTCTCACCATGTTCTTGCGAGTGGTCACGGCTCAAATCCTGATTCTTGCCCTTGCCCACTTCTAAGTGTGGACAACAAAACAAATCACAAACAATGGGAGGGAATGTAAACGCGCCACAGCGCACATTCCCTCCCTTTTTCCTACCCTATAACGCATTACTATTTATGAAACTCCCCGCAACACTGCTGCAAATTGCCACCATGCTCGCACTGCTCCCATTAGTTGCCTCATGTCACAGCGACGACCCGGGCGCAAAGCCCACACCTCAAGCAGCACCTATAGTGATTATCGACACTGACCTCGCTTCCTCGACCGACGACGTAATAGCCATCATTGCCGCTTGCAACCTCCACAAGGTCGGAGCTATCGACCTTGCAGCAATAATGGTGAACCGAAACGGCGACACCAACACCAAGATTGCCGATATATTGCTCACCTATCAAAACCACCCCGAGGTGAAAATAGGCACCACCACTCACGGCCCCGAAAATCCAAAGGTGTGGTGCGACTACTACAAGGCTGCCGAGCCCTCACTCTATCCCGATGAGCCACTATTTGCCCGAACCATCACCGATGAACAAATAAGCCGGCTGCCCGATGCCGCCATGCTCTACCGAGAAATTCTCAGCCATAGCGATGACAACTCGATAGTAATTGTCTCAATAGGCTTTGCCAACAACCTTGCACGCCTCCTCAAGTCACAACCCGACGTGGTATCACCATTGAGTGGGCTTGAGCTTGTGAAGCGAAAAGTGAAAGAAATACACCTGCAAGCGGGTCAGTTCGACACCGACAATGAACCCGACTACAACTTCAGCCAAGACGCTGCCAGTGCTCACGCACTAATGGAGCTATGCCCGGTGCCTATGTTCTTCTCGCCCCAAGAAGTGGGCGACAACTTCAACTACACCCCCGAGATGATTCTCGCCGACCTCTCCGCCGCCGGCATGACCGACAGCCCACTCTATCACTTCTACGACCACCACTTCATCGCCCCGGGGCAGCGCATGTGGGACGCAGTAACTCTGCTGCAGCTCGTTCACCCCGGTCTCTTTGACCTGCATGGCCCTTTCGACCTCACTGTAGATGACCAAATGATAATCCACGCCAATCCTCCTACTCCCACATCAACACGCTACTACCTTACCCACAAGCCTCACCACCGAGAATCAATCATGTCACTAATCCGCCGCTATACCACCCAAGCAACTGAATAATTGCCACGCATCACCGCAAAGCCTGATCACAGCATAGCAGCAGCCCCATACCGGAAGAGGTGTGGGGCTGCTGTGTCTGTTTGTTGGAATGTGGGTGCGCACACTTTGCTAAAAATTGAGTTCTATCACGGTGTCGATGTCGGTGGGCGCGGCATCGAGGGTGAGCAGCACGCCGCCGTCGCAGCGCTGCACCTTCACCGGCTTCTTTGTTGCAAAATTGAATGCTTTGCGCACTTTCTTGTCGCCAATGGGCAGGAATAGGGAGCTGTCGGGGAGATTGAGAATGTGCACAAAGAGGCGGTTGTCCTTCTGCGTGGTCACGCCCCAGTCGTGCGGAGCCACGATACCGCCGCGAGTGCCATATATAGTCTCGCCATAGGTCTGCATCCACTCACCCATTTCGCGCAGTCGCTCCACGGCAATTGCCGGAAGCTCGCCATCGGGTTGCGGGCCAATATTCATGAGAAGGTTGGCATTCTTTCCTGCCGCATTCACGAGATAGTGAATGAGGGTCTTGGTCGATTTATAATTCTGGTCGTTGATTTTGTAACCCCACATTCCGTTCATAGTCTCACAGGTCTCGAGAGGCAGACGGCTGATGTCCTGGCCTGAAAGCCCGGCCTTGTTCTCGCCCGGGAGGTCGCGCTCAAAGATTTGAATGTCCTCGCCGTCGAATGGCACCTGATGGTGGTTGTTGCCCACGAGGCAGCCGGGCTGCAAGCGGTGGATGAGGGCATATTGCTCGGGCAGTTCCCAGTCGAAGCCTGGGTTCTGATCCTGATCCCACCAGCCATCAAACCATATTGCACCCACCTTGCCATAGTTGGTGAGCAGCTCGGTGAGCTGGTTGTTCATGAATTTGTAGTAGCTCTTCCAGTCGCCTTTGGGATTTGGGCGGCCTGTGCCACGCCCCGTGCGTCCCCACACTGCGTCCTCTCGCCACCAGTCGATGTGGGAGTAGTAGAAGTGGAGCCTGATGCCCTGCAATGCGCACTCATCGGCAAGCTCCTTGAGAATGTCGCGCTTGAATGGCGTGGCATCCACAATGTTGTAGCTCGAGTATTTGGTGTGGAACATCGAGAATCCCTCGTGGTGGCGCGATGTGATGCAGATGTATTTCGCGCCCGAGGCCTTGATGGCACTCACCCACTCCCTTGCGCTGAACTTCGACGGATAGAACCCGCCTGCCAGTTTCTCATATTCGCGATAATTAAGGTCGCGGTTGGTCATTGTCCACTCACCAGTGGCGAGCATACTATAGAGTCCCCAGTGCAAGAAAATTCCGAACTTTGCATCCTGAAACTCACGGCGCGACTCCAGAATCTCCTCTGTGGGGACGTAGGGTTGCTGCACCTTTACTGCCGGTTTATTGGAGTAGGTAGCTCCTGTGGTGGCATCTGCTGCCTGAGCCATAGCGCATGGTTGCGCACACAGCGCCATTATTGCGGCGAGCGCCAAACCGCTTTTCACAGTTTTATTCTTCAATGTATTCATATCCTATAGATTTTATCATTTCTATCACTTCAGTGGGATTGAAAGTGCCTTCCACGTATGCCACGCCGAGGGCAAGATCCACGGTCACGGCCTTCACGCCTTTCACTTTGGCAAGATTGCGCTCCACATTGGCCTTGCAGTGGTTGCACATCATGCCATTAATCTTAAATTCTTTCTTCATCTTGGTATGTCGTGTTTTTAGTTGATGCAATGAGTCGATTTTCCGAGCTATGAAACTCCACGCAAGCAGCAGAGAGAAAACCACCGAACTTGCCACAGTAGCCCACCCCGGCTCAACAGCGCAACCTCCATGGCAGCAACCGACTGCTACCCCGGCACTTGGCATGAACCACTCAGCCGGAAGCAGATAGTCGATTGCAAGCCCAGAGAGCACCGCTCCGGCAATAATCGTGGTGAGATAGAGCAGCATCGAACGCTTGCCCAGCACGCGCCCCATCACCAGCAACGACATCACATTGGTGGCAGGGCCGGCCATGAGAAACACCAGCGCGGCTCCGGGCGACAAGCCCTTGAGCATAAGCGAGAGAGCTATGGGTATAGACCCGGTGGCACACACATACATGGGCACCGCTATGACAAGCACCACCAGCATATTGAGCAGCGGTCGGTGTGCAAATTGTGCAAAGAATCCTTCGGGCACAAGCACTGTAATCAATGACGCTATGAGCAAGCCCAGGAGCAGCCAGCGGCCTACGTCCTGCATCACGGTCACAAAGCCATATTCGAGCGAGGCAAGCAGCTTCTGGCTGAAACTCTGCGGCGCATCATTGTGCGAGCCACAGCCGCAGCCGTCGTTGCAATCCTCGGTCACTTCCTTGTGGCTACCCATGCCACCCACGAGCAGTCCGCCCACCACCCCGGTGACCATAGCCACCAAAGGGCGAAGCAGGGCAAAAGGCAGCCCCAGCAGCGAGTAGGTGGCGGCAATGCTGTCGATGCCCGTCTGCGGCGTAGCTATGAGAAACGACGTGGATGCCGCCTCCGAGGCTCCGTTCTTCCTGAGCGACACCGTGGTTGGTATCACCCCACACGAGCACAGTGGCAGCGGCACGCCCATGAGCACCGCCTTTAACACCGTGGCAAGTCCATGGCCCGAGAGATGCCGTGCAAGCACACGGCGCGGCACAAAGCCGTGCAGGAGTCCTGCCGCCAAGAAGCCTATAAGCAGGTATGGCGACATCTCATTGAGCAGCGCGATAAGTACATTCACATATTCCTCCATAATATCCTGAATTTTTGGTGTTAGCAGCAGTGTCAGGCAGTGATAATCTCCGATAGGCGGTGCTCAAGCTCGGTGCTGGTGAGCTTCAGGTAAATGTTGCCCTTATGGGCAAGCGAAATGTTGCCCGTTTCCTCGCTCACCACCACAGCAATAGCATCGGTAGCCTGCGCTATTCCAAGCCCCGAGCGGTGGCGCAAGCCAAGGTGTCGCGGCAGGTCGGTGTCGTGCGACACTGGCAGTATGCAGCCGGCCGACATTATTCTCATTCCTGCAATAATCATCGCGCCATCGTGCAGCGGACTGTTCTTGAAGAATATATTCTCAATGAGGCGGGCATTTATCCGGGCGTCGATAATGTCGCCGGTGCGCTCATAGTCGTCGAGCAGCATGTTTTGCTGAATCACTATCAGTGCCCCGGTCTTGCTCTTGGCCATGTTCATACAGGCATACACCACAGGCATTATCCACTTCTTGTCCTCCTCGCTCTTCACATGCTTGTGGAATAGCTTGCGCACCAGTTGCCACCGCTTGTGCGAGCCAAGCTCCACCAGGAACCGCTTAATCTGGTCCTGAAAGATAATCACGAGAATGAGCAGACCAATGTTCATGAACTTATCCATAATAGTGCCCATAAGCCTCATGCCAATTATCTCGCTAATAACCACCCACGCCACAATGAATGCCAGCACACCCACAAAAATATTCAGTGTGCCCGATTCCTTCATGGTGCGATACACATAGAAGAGCAGTGTTGCCACAAGAATTATATCGATGGCATCTTTAATTCCGAAATCCATAATCAAGAAAAACAGCAGATTATCACCAAATTATATTTATACCCTTAAATACTCCCAGCCCATAGCTCACGGCTCATTGCTCATCAATCGCGGCCCAAAGCCCCCACAATCTTCACAGCCTCCACAGCCTCCTTCACGTCGTGCACGCGCAGAATGTGGGCGCCACTAAGTGCGGCTATGGTGTTGAGCACCGTGGTGCCATTGAGAGCCTCCTCGGGCGATGTGCCAAGCAAGCGGTAAATCATCGACTTGCGCGAGATACCCACAAGCACGGGATAGTCCATGGCTAAAAACTCGCCCAGGTCGCGCATCATCTCATAGTTCTGCTCCACAGTCTTCGAGAAGCCAAAACCGGGGTCGATGATTATGTCGTTCACCCCAAGCTGCCTCAAGTGAAAAGCCTTGGCTTGGAGTTCCTTTATAACATCGGCGGTGACGCACTCATATTGCGTGAGCGTGTTCATCGTGGCAGGCGTGCCGCGCATGTGCATCAGTATGTAAGGCACTCGCAGCTCGGCCACTGTGGCGTGCATGTCGCTGTCGAGGTCGCCGCCCGAAATATCGTTGATTATGTGAGCGCCACACTCCTCCACGCACCTTCGCGCCACAGCGGCACGAAACGTATCCACCGACACTATCATATCCGCCGGAGCCTCCTCATGGATAATGCGCAGCCCGGTACTAAGGCGGCTGTATTCCTCCTCGGGGCTGATGTCGCCGGCTCCTGGGCGCGACGAGTAACCACCTATGTCGATCATGTCGGCACCCTCGGCCACCATCTGCCTCACACGGTGGCGAATCACCTCCTCATCCACACCGCAGCGGCTGCCGCTGTAGAACGAGTCGGGAGTCACATTCAATATTCCCATCACCTGCGGGCGGTCGATTTCCACCAGCCGTCCACCAATATTTATGCTGTAATTGTGAAATTTTGCCATTCTCACTAAAATCTTACATTTTTTGACATACAAAGCTACACATTTTCCACCACATATCCAAGCCTTCCACCCCACTTTCGCTCCCACCGAACCAAGAAAACAATACTTTACTTAATTTCGCAACACCATGATATATTTTTACTTTTTAAGTATCTGAGCAACAAAAATTTACTCAGTATTTTGTCATGTCAGAGGTTTCACCAGTCATTGTGTTGATTATCAAAATATGTATCAAGCCCAACAAATATGGCAAATGTAGCAATAGGATCTAAGGAACTCACTCCCTTTGGATGTGTTTTTTATAATACAGCAATCTGACTCCAATTGAGTACAAGGTAAATCGATGCCCCATTAATGAGGGTGTGTCAAAATTCGGTTTGAT
>JAQXTJ010000167.1 GCA_029219425.1 Bacteroidales bacterium | reverse complement strand
CCCACGTTAGGACGTGTGCCAAACCATGCAGAGTTGTCGATTTCCTCCTCAGAGCGGAAAAGACCGTCGGCCACCCAGCCGTAAGTTGCGTTGAGGCTTGTGCCTGTCACCTTCTGCCACTCGGGAGTGTTGGCAGCGTCGGGATACTTAATCCAGCGGTTCTTAGCCCACGACACGTTGGCTCCCACTGTGTAGTGGAAAGGCTTGCCTGCGAGCATGAACTTGTGGTTGTGAGTCACGAGCACGTCGATACCCTTGGCATCGGTAGCACCTATGTTGCCATAGCTCTCATAGTATCCACCCATCGAAGGAGGATAATCAGTGCCGAGCGACTGGAGAATGTCGTAGGTGTAGTTGTAGAACGCATCAAACTCAACAGCGAGGAGGCCATTCCACAGCGTAGCGTCGAAACCGTAGTTGAGCGAGCGCGTCTTGGTCCAGGTGAGGTTGGGATTGGCGATATACGACAAGTAGATGGAGTTAGTTGTGGCGTTGTCGAGGAACACCTTGTTTCCGAAAGCGTAGGTGCTGAGGAAAGCGTAGGCGCTCGAACCCGAGTCGTCACCGATGAGACCGAGAGATGCACGCACCTTCAGGTCGCTCAGCCAGTCCTTGGTGCCCTCCATGAAGTTCTCCTTTGAGAGACGCCATGCGATAGAGCCCGAGGGGAAGAAAGCCCAGCGCTTGCCCGAAGTGTTGCCCGAGAACTTGTAGGAGCCATCGTAGCGGCCCGAGAACTCGGCATAGTACTTCTGGTCGTAGTTATAGTTGGCGCGGAACACATAGCCCATCTGGCGAGAGCGGTTGCTCCAGCCGCCGAGGCTGCTCATGGTGCCGTAGCTAAGTTCGGGAAGCTCGGCGAAGCTGAGATCCTTGGCGTAGGCCGAGTGGCCGTTGCTGCGATACTCGCGACCCTCGACGAGTGCAAGCACCGAAACATTGTGCACGCCGGCGAAAGTGTTGTCGTAGTTAATCTGTGCGTTGCCGAGGAGCTGCTGGCCGTAGGTAGAGCCTTCGCCCACGAGAATCGATGAACCCTTCTCGCCAAGCACCTTGGTGAAAGTGCCGGCGGCCTTGCTGTACTCCATTACATAGAAAGGAGTGTCGAGGTTCTTGTTGCGCGAGTTGGTGTAGTCGTAGGCACCGGTAATCTTGGCCGAGAGCCCCTTCACCCAAGGCACGTCGAACTGGAGCGAGATGTTGGAGCGCAGCTCAAGGGAGTTGGTCTTTTTGTTACCCGATTCGTAGATAGCGGCGAGCGGGCTATTGGGGTTCGACATATTGCTTGATGTCACGCCGGTGTACACGCCGTCGATTTGCGGAGCAAGATAGGGGTGCATACCGATAGTTTGCTTGGCAATCGACATGTAGCCGGCCTCGTAGGAGCCATTGTCGGCACCGCCAGAGTCGTAGCCCGGCTGACGGCGGTCGCTCACGAAGCCCGAAGCACCCATAGTGAGAGTCCAGTACTTTGCAATCTTAGAGTCGAGGTTGAAGCGCATTGAGTAGCGGTTGTACTCGAAGTTGTCGATGTTACCTTGCTGGTTGAGGTAGCCAACCGAAGCGTAGTAGTTGTGGTTTTCGGTACCACCCTGCATCGACACGGTGTGCTTGTGGGTGAGACCGGTGCCAAACACCTTTCCGATGTAGTCGTAGTTGTCGTAGCCGTCGGTGGGGTCGCCGTTGGCGACGAGCTGGAACATCTCCTTGCCATACTTGGGCACATACTGCGAGCGGTCGGTAATCTGACCGTTGGCGAGCTGGTCCATCATGTCGGCCATATTGTAGTAGTTCATAAACTGAAGGCCATCCATGAACTTGGGGAAGTTGGCGTTGACCGAAGCACCGACAGAGCCGTCGTAGGTCACCTTTGGAGCACCCTTACCACCGCGCTTGGTGGTGACGATGATCACACCGCCGGCGGCGTTAAGACCATAGACGGCAGTAGCGGCAGCGTCCTTGAGGACCGAGAGGCTCTCGATGTCGTTGGGGTCGATTTCATCGATAGAGCGAGGCACACCATCGACGATGTAGGTGACTGCCTTCACCGAGCCACGGATGCGGATAGAAGCCTGGTCGACGCCCGGCTCACCCGAAGTCTGGATAGAAGAAAGACCGGCGACCTTACCGGCGAGCATCTGGGTGAGCTGCGTGGTGGGAGCCACGGTGAGCTCCTCGCCCTTGATAGCCGAGACGGCACCCGTCAATGATGATTTCTTCTGCTTGCCATAGCCCACGACTATAACCTCGTCGAGGTTGGCGGCATTCTGTTTCAGGACTACGTCGATAACCGATTTGCTACCGACTTTGATTTTTTGGGTGTCCATACCGACGTAGGAGAAAGTCAGAGTCTGCCCTTTCTTGGCATTCACTGAGTAGTGGCCGTCGATGTCGGTGGTTGCACCGGTGGAAGTGCCTTCCACCAGCACAGTGGCTCCAATCAACGGTTCTCCCTGTTCGTCGGTGATGTTACCCGAAATCTTCTGTGCAAAGCCGATGACCGGAATTGCCACTACGAACAGCATCACGGCGAGAATGCGTCGCAATGTGCTCATCTGATTAGATTTTGAGTTTAAATCCATAGAACGAAATGTTGAAAAGTAATTAATAAAAAAATAAAGATAGATTTGTGTATTGATTGTTATTGTTTTTTTACAAGATAATATCGACAAATCGAGAAGGTTATAGGAAGATGCAGCCGGGAATAGCCGGGGCGCGCCCGGCTGCATTGATGATGAGGTGCGCGATTAAGCGAGTGTCTCGAGAATCTGCCAGCACTGGAAGAGGCCGCGCGGCACATGGAAACAACCTTTCCACTTGCCGCCCTTGCCCTCGAGGAGCACTTCGCCGCGGCGGTTGAGGTAGCCGAACCACTCGGGGAACTCGGTGTCCTTGAAGTGCGACCAAGTGTAGTCGTGCACGCGGTTGAACCACTCGAGGCAACGCTCGTCGCCAGTGAGCTGGTAGCCCTTAATCATTGAGATGAGCGTCTCGATGTGTACCCACCACAGCTTCTGGTCCCACTCCAGCTCCTGGGTGGGGTGTCCGTGGAGGTCCATGAAGTAGAAAATTCCGCCAAACTCCTTGTCCCAGCCATACTCGGCCATGCGGATAGCGGTGTCCTTAGCTTTCTCGATAAGCTCGGGGCGGTTGAGTCGCTTGCCCAGGTCCATGATGAACCACATTGCCTCGATTGCGTGGCCGGGGTTCATGTGTCGTCCGTCCATGCAATCGACGAGCGAACCGTCGGCTCCCACATTCTCCACAACAAGACCACCGAGCTCCGGGCGAAGGAACACGTCCATGACCTCGTGAATACATGTGTCGATAGTGCTCTGCAGGAAGTCGGGGTCGAGCAGAGGCTCAATCTCGAGGGCGAGGTTGCAGAGAATCATGGGCAGGGCAAAGTTCTTGAGGTTGCGTGTGCCCGGGTGAGCCTTGCTCCACTTGCCCTTGGGGTTATCGACCTTCGACAGAATTATGTCGAAAGTGCGCTTTGCGATGTCGGCATACTCCTTGTTGCCGGTAGCGATGCTGAGCTGTCCGAAAGCCATAGTGGCGAAAGTGTAGGAGAAGATGTTGTAGGGCTCCACGAGCGGCTTACCCTCGCGGGTGAGGGAGAAGTACCAATTGAAGTTGCCGTCGTGTCCGTATTTCTTTAGGAACTCGGCGCCCTGAATTGCAGCGTCGAGCCACTCCCGGCGTTTTTCCACCTTGTTGTAGAGCATGGAGAACATCCACACCTCGCGGCCCTGGAGCCAGATGAACTTGTCGGTGTCGTAAACGTCGCCTTTGCGGTCGAGACAAGTGAAGAAACCGCCACATTCCTTGTCTTGGGATTTTTCGAGCCAAAAAGGAAGCACAGAGTCGAGAAGCTCGCTCTTGTACTGGTTGGCTAATTTTTTGAAGTCAGTCATTTTTTTCTATAGTTTTAGGTGAATTATTCTGTTATCTTGATAGCATATAGAACTGTAGCAGCCGTGTTAGTTCTTGCCGGTCCAGTATTGCTCTATTTCCTCAAGCGACTTGCCGGTGGTCTCGGGCACTAAGCGCCACATGATGAGCATGTAGGGCACGCACATGGCTGCAAAGAGCAGGAATGTGCCGGCAGGTGTGATGTTCTCAAGCAGCCACGGTGTGAGCTGGCCTATGAGGTAGGTGCCAATCCACAGCGAGAATCCCGCAATGCTCATGGCAATGCCTCGCACCTTCACCGGATACATTTCGCTCAGAATCACCCACACCACAGCGCAGATAGAGAGTGCGCAGCAGAAGATGTAGGCGAGGAAGAATGTGAGCAGGAACAGGCTTGAGATACCCATCGATTCACCGAAAGAGAAATAGAAAGCGATGAGCAGCAGCGAAACTATCATTCCGCTCACACCCCAATAGATGAGCTGCTTGCGTCCCACCTTGTCGATAATCACAAGTGCGAGTATGGTGGTAATGGTGTTGACCAGTCCAATCATTACCTGATAGAAGAGCGAGTCGCCTCCACTCAGCCCGGAATCTTCGAAAATCTTCGGGCCATAGTAGAGCACTGCATTTACGCCCATAAACTGCCCCAGAATGGCGATAGCCACACCGATAAGCAGAGCCTTGAAGATGCCCGGAGTGAAGAGCATCCGCCAGTTGCCATCGTCAACATTACCACTCACCTTCTGCGATGCTGTCACCTGCTCCTCAACTTCGGCAGGCACAAGATATACGCGCTTGAATGTGGAGCGGGCATTGTCGAGGTCGCCTTTGAGAATCTGCCAGCGCGGGCTTTCGGGAATGGCGAAAATCACGGCGAAGAACAGCAGTGCGGGGAGAGTTTCCATGCCGAGCATTCCGCGCCACACCTCACTGACGAGGAGTTTCTGCGCCCAGCCGGTCAGTTCGGCACCGCTCTGCGAGTAGTTGAGAAGAGCATAGTTCACGAGGTAGGCTCCGAGGAATCCTACCGTGATGGCGAGCTGATAGCACGACACGAGACGCCCGCGATACTCAGCCACTGCAAGTTCGCTGATATAAAGCGGACAGATGATTGATGCGATACCGATGCCTACGCCGCCAATGATGCGGTAGATTACAAGCTCATTGAGAGAGCCGCTGATGGCACATCCGGCTGCCGACAATGAGAAAAGCATAGCTGCGATAATCATGGAGCGCTTTCGGCCTATGGTGTCGCCCATGTAGCCGGCTACAAGCACACCGCCTATTGAGCCGAGCAGGGCACAGCCTACGTACCATCCCTGTGCAATGCTGTCGAGCGAGAACTGGCTTGCCACCATGCCTATTGTGCCTGAAATCACAGCCGTGTCGTAGCCAAAGAGAAATCCTCCAAGCGCTGCCACCACCGACAGGAATATGAGATATGCAAAATTGTATTGTTTCATTCTGTTGTGCCTTTTTTAGATTCCGAAATACTCCTTGTAGCGGTCGTAGAGATGACCGGCCTGCAAATAAGCCGACTGTGGGCTTAGGAAGTGGCTGAACTCGAATGTGATTGCCTTGTCGTATCCGGCACGCTTGGCGGCCTCGAGCTTGAGGCGCAGTTTGTCGAACTTGATTGGGAGGAACTTGATGGGCATGTCGCGGTCGAAAGTCTCGGCATTGGTCCAGCACTTCATGCCGTACTTGTCGGCGAGTCGCTTGTTGACCTCGAAGAAAGCGTCGAGTTCATCGTAGTCGATATGACCGTCCTGGAAAGCGCAGGCATCGACCACATCGTGGATTCCGTCGAAAATCTCGTCCCATTCCTTCTCGTGCTGCTGCACGCTCACGGCGTCGTCTTTTGAGAGGTTGCTGCCGCTTGCCATGACGGCTTTCTTGCCGTCGATCCATGGAGAAATGAATGTGGGTAGTCCGCCCGACACGTCCTTGCACTGTTTGCCCATGGCGTGGAACGCGCTGATTGCGCCCTTTGTGGCGCGGCTAATCTCGCCGCTAATATACCAGCCCTGGAAGCTCTTGTGGCGGCTGCCGTAGTTCTTCCACACTTCGTCAATCACATATTTGTTGTCCTCGATTTCCCAGGAGAGGTCGCCGGTGTCCCAGTAGCGTCCCGAGTCGTAGAGGCCAAAATAGAATTTCATATTGTATTTGTCGGCCAGGGTGAGGAACATCTCGAGGAGGTCCTGCGAGGGGCGGTAGCAGCCCTTACCTATGAGATAGGGCGAATTGAAGGTGATGAACTTGCGGTATCCGGAGCGAATCATGATTACGGTGTCGATTCCGATGGCCTTCATGTGGCGGAAGTCGGCATCCCACTCCTTCACGCCCCAGTTCTGGTGGGGAATGTCGTGAGAGATTTCATCGAGGAAAGTGCCTGTGATGGGGAGAGCATTGTTCTTTTCCACGAGCCAGAAGTTGTCGGCTGCCACGGCAGCCTCGGCCATCTGCTCATCGGAGGAAGCATTGCGGTTGCAGCCCATGAGGGCCGGAGCCGCAGTGGCTGCGGCGCCGATAATGGCAAGGTCTTTTAAGAATTTTCTACGGTCGGTCATAACTGTTATGCGGTTTTTTTGTTGTATATGTCTTCCACTTAAAAGAAAATGCGGTGCATGCTCAAAAAAAAGGCACAAATAGAAATCAAGGGAGCTACTTCCACCTTCCGGCACCAAGCTTTGTCTTGGCGCCGGAAGGTGGTTTCGCTTTTCACCTTGAAACCATTTTTAACAATTTTACTAAACATATATGTCGAGCAGAGGATACCGCGCAAAGGGCATAAGCCAGAAGTGCCAAAGGCTACAGCCGCAGGCACAATCGTATCATGGTTACTATGAAATCTCTTCGCAAAGTATTGCATAGTTGTTTTTCCTTTTTGCGATATCGTGACGCCTGCCATGAAGCAGAAACCCCACAGAGGCGGCAGAAACATTTCTTTTGAGTTTGCGGGTGCAAACTTAATAAAAAAATTTATATTTCACTAAATAAATTTGTAAATATTTTTATTTTATGCCGAAAAACATGTTTTTTTGGGAAAAACAGGGTGAATATCTGAAAATGATGGGATGGAAAGAGGCGGAATCACAAAGAAGGTGAAGACTGATGAGATGATGCCGGAATGCTGAAAATGTGGGAAAAATAGGAAGATAGTAGTTTGCTTAATTGCCGGCTATGATGTAACTTTGCAGAAAGATTTTGGAACAACAACAAGCATTCACACACTCAAGAATAATAGAGAAATGAAATTTTTGCTTTATGCTATGATAGTGGCTGTGCTGTGTGCCATTGTGGGGTGCCGGGGCAGTCACAGGGAAGGCTCGCGTGAGCTTGCCGACATTGTGAAATTTGACGACATAAGCGAGGAGGCCTACTACGAGGACAATGAGGCGACAGTGCCGGCCGACACCGCTCCTGCCGACTCGACGGAGGAGGAGCCTGACGCTGAGGGTGAAGCAACGGACTCGGCAGAGAATACCGGCGACACCACTGCCGTGCCTGCCACAAGGCCTGCGGCCGTGCCTGCCAATGGCGAGCTGGCGAGCGATGAGCGCTCGGCACATCCGTGGGATGGAGTGGTTCACCGCATGAAGGTGAATGCCGTGGGACGGTCGTTGCGGTCGGTGTTCAACGACAGCAATGCCGTGCACCTGAGTGCCGCCATGCGTCTGGGCTTTGAGCCAATCACCGACTTGCGCACCGCATGGGACATTGCGAAGCCCATACGCGAGGTGTACACTTGCGCCGACTACCACATCGACAAGCTGAGCCACTCGATGCCTTATCTTGTGCCGGAGGCCGAGATGCTGCTGCGTGAGATAGGCCGCTCATTCAGCGACACTATTCGTGCCCGTGGCGGCCAGAAATATAAGATAAAGGTGACGAGCCTCACGCGCACTGATGTGACAGTGCGCCGCCTTCGCCGCCGCAACCGTGCTGCCACTCAGGAGTCGGCTCACCGCTTCGGCACTACATTCGACATCAGCTACTCGAAGTTTATTTGCTGCGACTCGAGCTATGTGGTGCATGAGGGCGACCTGAAGAATATTCTCGCCGAGGTGCTCCACCGCCTGCGGCAGCAGGGACGCTGCTATGTGAAATATGAGCACAAGCAGGGCTGCTTCCACATCACCGCCCGTCCGAGGGGGCTGCGGTAGGAATATGGCAAAAAGGATAAAATAGCTGACAATTATTGTGGTTATTAGCTCGATTTGTGTTAACTTTGTATAAGTTAAACGGCATCTCGGCAAACGCAATCAAGCAAGCTTGTTGCTTTTGCGCTCGATTTGTGTTAACTTTGCACCATGGAAAAGAAGATGGACAAAAATGTGTATGCTCAGGGAGCTGAGAATGGTGTGATGGTGGGAGTGTATCTCACTGTGGTGTCGATGCTGTCGTTCTATGGCACGGCATCGGGGGTGCTGTCGCTCCTTGTGCTCGCCATGCTGCTTGGATTTCCTGTGCTGCTCTATGTGATAGAACGGCGCTACCAGCGTGCTTGCGGAGGCTGTGCCGATGTGCCGGCTCTGTGGTTGCTGGGGCTTGTGAGCACGCTTTGCGGCTCGCTGATATGCGGCTTGGTGGACTATGCGTGGCTGCAATGGGTGAGTCCGGGGTTTATTCTGGACCAGGCCAATGCTGCGATTGAGGCCTACGAGCAACTGCCTGAGGTGCGCGACACGGAGCTTCTTTCGTCGCTCCAGCGGGCTATAGACATGGGAATGCTTCCCACGCCTATTGAATTTGTGGTGAATATGATTCTCTTCACCACATTCATGGGGTCGCTGCTCTCGCTTATGGCTGCATTTGTGGTGAACTGGCGAAAGTAGGGCTTTGAGCTTTGGGCTTTGGGCTTTGAGCTTTGAGCTTTGAGCTTTGAGCTTTGATTTTTTTTGATTTTTATTTTTTACTACTTATTAGTGACAGACATAAAGGAACGTATTATGGATATATCGGTTGTGGTGCCTCTCTATAATGAGGCCGAGTCGCTGCCCGAGCTGACAGCATGGATTGAGCGTGTGATGCGTGAGAATGGTTTCACCTATGAGATTATCTTCATGAACGACGGCTCGACCGACAATTCGTGGGAGGTGATAAAGCAACTGAGCGGGAAAAACAGCTGCGTGAAGGGAATTTGCTTCCGCCGCAACTATGGCAAGTCGCCGGCACTGAACACCGGCTTCCGCCATGTGAAGGGTGATGTGGTAATCACGATGGACGCCGACTTGCAGGACAGCCCCGACGAGATTCCGGCTCTCTACAAAATGATAACCGAGGAGGGCTACGACCTGGTGAGCGGCTGGAAGAAGAAACGCTACGACCCGCTGAGCAAGACTATTCCCACCAAGCTCTTTAATGCCACTGCCCGCGCGGTGAGCGGCATAAAGAACCTGCACGACTTCAACTGCGGACTGAAGGCCTACCGTCGCAAGGTGGTGGAGCGCATAGAGGTGTATGGCGACATGCACCGCTACATACCCTATCTTGCAAAAAATGCCGGCTTCACCAAGATTGGCGAGAAGGTGGTGCAGCACCAGGCGAGGAAATATGGCACGTCGAAGTTTGGCCTGAACCGCTTCGTGAATGGCTACCTCGACCTTGGCACGCTGTGGTTTCTCTCGAAGTTTGGCGTGAAGCCTATGCACTTCTTCGGGCTTCTTGGTACGCTGATGTTCCTGCTTGGCTTCGTGTCGGTGGTGATAGTGGGTGCGATGAAGCTCTACAACATGCACGCCGGCAATCCCTACACTCTTGTGACCGACTCTCCCTACTTCTACCTCTCGCTCACGGCGATGATACTTGGCACGCAGCTTTTCCTTGCCGGATTTGTGGGAGAGCTCGTGAGCCGCAATGCGGCGGGGCGCAACGACTATGAGATAGAGGAGGAGCTGCTGTGATGCGCAAGAAGGTGAGCTACATATTGTGTGCCGTGGCGGCCTCGATGGCGGCCGCATCGTGCAACACCAATGGCTGCATTGACAACCAGAGCGCGGTGCCACGCTGCGGCTTCTACTCCTCGCAGAGCAAGAAGGCTGTGAGCCTGGACTCAATCACGGTGTATGCCGTGGGAGTGCCCGGCGACAGCATGCTGGTGGAGTGTGGCCGGGGCTTGACGCAGCTCTACATGCCGCTCGACATGAGCTGCGACTCCACCAGGTATGTGCTGCACTATGATGCCGAGCTGCTGCGAGATGAGAGGCTTAACGACACCCTCACGCTGCGCTATGAGCGCGTGCCCTACTTTGTTTCGGGGGAGTGTGGGGCAATGTACCACTTCGACGTGAAGGGCTACACATTCACCACCAATCTAATGGACTCGGTGGTGGTGACCGCAACGCGCTTCACCAACGTTGACACCGAGACAATACAATTCTACATGCGAACAAGCGAATAGCCCATGAGCCAACGGAAAGTGAACATAAGAGCCATAGCAGCAATGCTGCTCCTTGCCGCCGTGGTGGCGGTGCACGCCCAGCGTCGCACCACTCCGGTGCAGCCCAACAACAACCGCATCCTCACCGCGCAGGAGCACAAGCTAAAGGTGAAGGAGCTGCGTGCCAAGGGAATGATGATAATGGGCGACACCATATTGCCCGACAGCGTGGCCCTTCAGACCGACTCGCTGAAGAAGAAGCACATGCAATATCCCCTGCTCACGAGCGCCATCTTTGGCGTGAACGTGTGGGATCCTGTGATGCGCATCATGGGACAGAAGTATGGAGGCATCGACTTCTCGGCCGAGCTGAGCCTGTGGAACCGCATAATACCCTCGGTGGAGGTGGGAATGGGCTGGGCGAAGGACACGCCCGAGGACATGAACTACACCTATAGGTGCAAGCCTGCCGTGTATGGCAAGCTGGGTGCGTGCTACAACTTCAAATTCAACGACTCGCCCGACTACTGCGCCTTGCTCGGATTCCGCGCGGGCTACAGCACCTTTGGCTACGAAATCACCGACGTGCACATAAAAAACGACTACTGGGGCCAGCACCCGGTGATTGACATCACCGACCAGCACTCCAATGCCACCTGGGGAGAGGTGGTGCTGCAAGTGAAGGTGAAGCTGCTTGGCAACATCTCGGCAGGCTGGGCACTGAAATACCATTTCCTCTTTGGCTGCAAGGATAATGCCAACTCGCGGCCGTGGTATATTCCAGGCTTCGGCACTCGTGGCTCGAAGCTTGCCGGAGGACTGTCGATATACTACACGCTGCCCTTAGGGAAACGTCGGAGCGAACCCGCTCCGCTCCCCGTTGTGCCGGCAGAGTAGCAGAAAAAGCGTGGGAAACGTCAGTGGGAAATCAGGAAAAAAGTGGATAAATTCCGCTTTTTTTTATTGGAATTTGCTGGAGTGGAGATGAAGTGCTAAATTTGCACGAGAATAAGATAATCTTTATTAACTAATTTTTTGTGAATAGAATTATGCAGAAAAAACTAAGAATCTTAGTTGTAGCCATACTGGTTGCAATTTTTGCAGCGCCTTCAATGCAGGGCGCGAGCAACCGCCCAAAATCGAGCTTGGATGAGGGAAATGAGAACGTATTCGGGGCCGGCGATGGCTCTCGTCAACATCCTTACATCATCTACACAGCCAAACAGTTGGAGGCATTTGCCAACAACGTGTGGAAGGGCGATTACAACTACAATTCGCTGCATATTCAATTGGGCAACGACATAGTGCTCAATGAGAATCTGCTTGAGAACCAGAGCGGCGCTAAGCTGTTTCAGCCAATAGGCAGCGAAGGGACGTTCAGCGACGGAAAGTTCATGGGAGAGTTTGATGGCTGCGGCCACGCCATTTATGGGCTCTACATCACCGCCGAATCGAGGATTTCGGGCTATGTGGGGCTCTTTGGCACTGTGAAAGGCAATGGCGAGGTGAAGAACCTGCATGTGAAGGATGCGATAATCGACCTCACCAACTTCAACAAGCATAACCTCTATGTAGGCGGCATTGTGGGCTACACTGCCGACTACGCCAAGGTGACAAACTGCACCTTTGAGGGCAAAATCTATGGCAACAGCCGCTGCAAGTATGAGGGCGGCATCGTTGGCTACCACAACAGCTACACCGACATCACCGGCTGCCACTTCAAGGGCGAAATAGGGGTGAACAACGACGGCAAGAGCGCCGACTACCTTGGCGGCATAGCCGGTTACAGCTACTCGTCGATAAGCGACTGCACGATGGAGGGCTTCGTGCGTGCAGGACAGGGCAGCGCGGGCGCCTACGTTGGCGGCATTGTGGGATTGGCCGATGGCAAAGTGGTGTATTGCAAGACCATAAACAGCGGACAGATGTTGGGAGGGTACCATGTGAACGGCACCGACTGCAAGTGGGTGGGCGGCATAGCCGGCAAGGCAAAAACCGCGATTCACTGCCAGAACCACTTGAACGTGGTGTGCAAGAGCAAGGATATGCGAGTGGGCGGCATTGTGGGAGAATGCGAAGGAGTGCAATACTCGGGCAACTTCGGAGAGGTGCAATGCGACGACCGATTCAATAACCCACTTGGCATTGACCAGGTGTGGGTGGGCGGCATAGCCGGCAAGTGTGGCGCGGTGGTGGCCTGTGCCAACTATAACAAGGTGAAAGTGGCCGACATGAATATCACCACGAGCAAGCGCGAGCAGAATGCCTACATAGGCGGCATTGCCGGCCAGGCAACCGTGATGGGCTGTTGCCTCAACATGGGTGAAATGAGAACCGCCTCGCTGAGCAACACTGATGGCTCATTGATAAGCAGCAACGTGGCCTACGGTCTCTCGGGAGTGGCAGGAGTGGATAATACGGGGCACTCACGGTACTACGACATTCAGGCACAAAGCGGTATGCCCGGCGACGACAGCGGCTCGGCCACACTTGAACAATTGCAAGGGAAGGATTTTCTCGATACTTACTCACTTGTGTGGAGCATGCCATGGGGCATAGAGATGACCAACAAATATCCCGCGCCGGTGAGATGGGGCGGAGTCGAAAGAGATTTCGCACTTAGCGGAGCCGAGGGCTACGGAACAGCCGAGCAACCCTACCTGGTGGGAAGCATAGAGGCATTTGAGAAAATCAACAGCCTGCTCAACAGCCGCGATGACGGCCTGAGCGGGGTGTATTTCAAGCAAGTGGCCGACCTCGACTTTGCCGGCGGAGAGCTTACGCCGATAGGCGTGTGCGAGGGAGCAACGACCGTGAAGAGCTTCAAGGGACACTACGATGGCGGCGGCTACACGGTGCGCAACGCAAAGATAACCAGGAGCTATGAAAATTTTGGCATCATACCCACAGCGGGCTTTATCGCGAGGATGGAAACCGAAGGCACACTGAGCAACCTCAACTTTGAGAGCGTGGAAGTGGAAGCCACGGGCAATTGCTATGCCGGTGTGGCAGTGGGAGCCTACATCAACTACACAGAAGACGCAACTACACCATTATCGGGCATCAACCTGATAAATTGCCATGTGACGGGCGACAGTGAGGCAATAGTGGGAAGCATGGCAGGACTTTTTACCACGGACGATAGAGAAATCAGTGCGGCGAATCCTGAGAAAAACACAATAAAATACTGCACGGTGCAATACTGCCGCATCACCTCATCGCGAGTGGGAGGCGGATTAGTGGGCTTAGGAGCCTGGACGATAATAGACCATTGCACTGTGAAATGTGAGCTGAAAGCCGCCACCGAGGCGGTGAGCGGGCGGGTGATACTTGGCGGACTGATAGGCCAGTATGCACTTGCCGGTTCGTACAGGCCGTATTCATCCTCAATTCTGTACAGCGTGGTGATACCCACCTTTGTATGCGAAGAAGTTCTCACAGGAGAAAAGCAGTGCTTCTTTGGCGGCATAGTGGGAATGAACGATGATTTTGGCTGGGGAGATAGATTTATCATCAACGTAAAGAACACTCTTATCGACGACAAGATGATATTGGCCGACAGCAACAATGTGTATGAGGGCTCCATAGTGGGCCGTGCGTCGTACTGGCTGAGTGTGAATCTTAGATATGTGCATTTTGCAACCGAAGGGAAAGACGAAAAGCCCAACTTCTGCGGCTGGGGAAACAATACGACATTTGGCTTGGGCTATGACGAGGTGTATAACACGTTTGGCAAACTTTATGGCTGGAGCGCTTACTTCCTGAACGGTAACAGCAATGAGGGCGACATGAAGTGGGGCTATTACTATCCCACTGTGTCGAGCGTGGCCATACCGGCGACCTCGGGCAACGGACGCTACTCGCACTACGACCTGAAATACCCCCAGCTTGTAACTCCGCCCGAGTACCTGATGGTGGATTTCACGCTGCCCGAATGTCCGCTCGACAACAACGTGATAGTGCTCAGGGAAAACACACGCTGGAGCCAGATGCTGGTGGCAGCGAAGCCGAACGTGGTGTCGACTAACGGCGTAGCGAGCCGCTTCTATCTTAACGACAAGATGGACTACACCTATCCCAACTCATTCCATGCCTACGCAGTGCACTATGAGAACGCCGATGCCGGAAAGTGGCAGGTGCTTTGCCTCCCCTTTGAGATGCACAGCACAATGCTGCCCGAGGGCTGCAAGATGCTTGGCATAGAGGGCTATGTGAGCGGCGTGGTGAGCAGCAAGGAGATAGAAGTGGCGAAAGCCGGCAAGCCATTTATATTCTACTCACCCGAGGGCGCAGTGATTGACTACAATGAATACAACAGCACCATTGTGGGCGATGCGGTGGCCGGAAAATACATGACAGGCACATTCACCGCCACCACCGCGAGCGCGGGCGACTATGTGCTGAGCGACGACGGAACGAAATTTGTGCGCCTCACCGCTGACACACGCATTGAGGCACTGCGCGGCTACGTGCCGGCAGCCAAGTTCCCCGGGGGCGGCGATGAGGTGCAATTTGTGATTGACGCCTACGACTGCGGCGACATCGACACACCGGGAGCCGGCTACCGCATCAACTTCGACGTGCAGGGCGTGCGCTCGATAGGCGGAGTGCTCTACTCATGCACCGGTGCCGAGAGTGTCGCTCCGAGCCGCCCGATTGAG
>JAQXTJ010000166.1 GCA_029219425.1 Bacteroidales bacterium | reverse complement strand
AGAGCGGCACCTCACGCTCAAGGAGATTGCCGACTACATAGGCTACTCGGAGTCGCATTTCTCAATGCAATTCAAGCAAAAGACGGGTCACAGTCCGCTGGCCTACTACAACCTGCTGAAGATACAGGAGGCATGCAATCTGCTCGACAACACTACGATGAAGCTCAACCAGATTTGCTACAAGCTGGGAATCGACGACCCTTATTATTTCTCGCGCCTGTTTACGAAGATAATGGGAATGAGTCCGCGAGCTTATCGCACACACCAGAAGGTGTGAGTGAGAAGAAACAACACACCCGGAGGCGGCGAGGGGCTGCGACCGGGTGTGCCTGTTTCTTGATGGTGTGCTATGGGAGGAGGTAGAACTCGTCGAGGAGCAGGGGAGCGGTGGACTGAAGACCGATTTTTACTGATGTTGCCGGGGTGGCAAAATTGAGCAGTAGAGGGTCGATCCAGGTGTCGTGGAGGGAATTGGGGTGCTGCGACATTTCGTAGATATGCTCTAAGCGATATGCTCCGGAGGTATCGTCGGCGGTGTAGAGATACACCTTGTAGGGCACGCCGATGCCACGCTTGGCGCAGTTGAGGAAACGCAGCAGCACGCTTCCGCTTTTGGCCTGCGGCAAGGAGAGCGTTATCTCGTGGTAGCCGGCTTCATAGTGCTGCCAGGCGGGATTCTCGGGGTTCTCATCGCCGGTGATGCCGTCGGTGAGAGGCGAGCCGTCGCTGTAGGAGCTTGTGAGAGAGCCGGTAAGCGACTTCTCGAGCAGTGTGAGGGTAGGGTCGCCATTGCGCCAGGATAGATACTCGCATGCGGCACGCTGCGACACCCCGGGCTGTCCAAGGGGGTAACGGTCGGCGGCGTTGAGGCTCCAGATACCGGGCGTCATGAACGAGATGATGCGGCTCACACCGGCTTCGCTTGCGGCGGCGAGCTGCGATATCACGCGCGGCATAGCGGCAGGCACGAGAGCCGACTGGCGGCTGTTGGTGGCTTTCTCCCATGAGAACAGCTCGCAGTTGGCCCAAAACTCAATCTTGGTTTCGTGGTGGATTTTCTTCATCTCACGCCATGCACTCTTGAGGCGCGGCATTGGGAACTCCTCGCGCACGCAGCCCACCTCGTCCTGATAGGCGATGATATCGACCTTGAGGCACTTTATTTGGCGTGCAAACTGTGGGTCGTCGAAGCGGCAGCAGAAGAAGCCGTAGGGCGAGATGAGAGTCTTTTTGCCCGGGGTGAGCTTGTGTGCTCGATCCACGAGCTTGTTCACGGCCACCACGGCAGCGTCGGTGAGGACCGGGCCGAGGCAGTCCTCCACAGGGAGATACCAGCCATAGAAAGCGGGGCTGTTGCCATAGATGCAGGCAAGCTCCTGCATGATAGCGAGCTGGCGGTTGAGAATGGCGGGGTTGCGCAGGTTGTCGTCCTGATTCTCGGCCCAGCCAATGCTCATGAACACCTTCATGCCCTCGAGGGCAGCCTCATCCATAATTGCCGAGACGGGGCTTTCGCGGCTGTCGTCGTAGGCCAGAGGCATGAGCTTCGAGGGATAGTCGGCCTTGCCATCGTTGGCCGTGGCCATGAAGACGATGTACTCGATGCCGAGAGCCTTCATTTCGCGCACCTTGGCTCGCCACAGGGCAGGGTCGGTGTTGTCCATATCCATTGGGTTGGAATACTTGTTGCGCTCGTCCTGGTAGAAGAGGTTAATCCAACTGCCGCTGACGGGCAGCACATCGGCAGCCACCGCCGCAGTGAGCGACAGGGAGGCGAGAAGGGATAGAAGGAAACTGCGTTTCATCATAATGCTATGGGGGAATTTCGATAAACGATGTTGTTTTAGGTGCGCCACACCCACTTGATGCGGGTGAAGAACATGGTGACGAGCACTGCAAGCGAGGTGAGCAGCACGCCTTGCAGGAATCCGAGCCACGGAGAGGTGGCGAAGAAACCAAGGTGCTGCATGAGGCCGCACATGCCGAGGATGGGGTAAATGAGGAGGTCGCAAGCCACATAGGCCACCATGGGGTTCTGTCCGCTCATCACGAGGAAGGCGGTGGAGCGGTGACACTTGAAATAGTCGCAGACGACGCTAAGGAAAATAAGTGTCATGAACGACATACCGCCGGTGGTGAATAGGTAGCCGAAGGTGACAGGATCCTTCTTGATACCGTCCTCGAATGGCTCGAAAGCCAGGCCGAGCAGCATCATCACAGCACCGGCGATGAAAAGCTCGCGCCACAGTGCGCAGAAGCCTTCGCCACGGCACACTGTGGCATAGCCTGCGATGAGCAGGGCGGCGTTGAGAGCCAGGTTGAGGTTGAGCCAGCGGGCATAGAGGCACACCAGGTTGACCACCACAATGGCGATGGCGATGGCTGCAATGGCCCAGGCCTTTGAGCGCGGCGTGGCGACACAGGGTGCAGCCTGCATCTTCTCGGTGTGGGCGAGGAGAATCTCGCCGGCGATGCTGCCGGGAATCACGATGAAGAGATACTTGAGGTAGGCAGGCACATAGAGCCACGATGCAGGTGTGGCACCCATGAGCCATGCAGCCCAAGAGCCGGAATCGGCATCGGCCGAGAGAATGATGCCAAAGAGGATAGCCAGGATGGAGAGGCGCACAGTGCGGCTGTTGGCAGTGAAGATGAACAGCAGCGTGGCGAAGACCGACACATTGGCAAGAATGAGAATGATGATGTTGCTCGTGTGCAGGTGCAGGTTGAGGTCGTAGTCGGTGGGATAGCTCATGCAGAGCATCACGGTGGCACCCACAGCCATAGCAGCGAGCTGAATGGCGGTGCGCATCCAGCCGGGCATCTCACATGGCAGACGCATATACATGGGGAAGAGCAGCGCGAAGCAGAAGACTGCGAGGAGCTGGCTGTGGAGGTCGCCGCCTGTCATATAGGGATAGAAATGCTGAATGAGTATGGCGAAGAAAGTGAGCTTCACGCCACGCCACAGAGCATTGAGGGCAAGGCTCAGCTTGCTTGCGCCCTTGCGCATGCGCTTACCCACCGAGAAAGGCAGGGCGGCACCCATGGCAAAAAGGAAGCTTGGGAATACCATATCGACCCAGGTGAGGCCCGGGAGGCAGGGATTGAAGACATGGTCGGGGGGCGGCACTTGAGCGTGATACATCCACCCCGGGAGAATGCCATAGACAATAGTTGCGCTCAGCACCATCGTGAGGATGGCATAGCCTCGGAGCGCATCGAGGGATAAAGCTCGGTTGTTCATTTCTTAGGGTATAGGGTATAGGGTATAGGGTATAGGGTGTAGGGTGTAGGGTGTAGGGTGTAGGGTATAGGGTATAGGTGAGAGTAGAGGGTGATTCTTTTTTTGCTGCTACACTCTTCTCTCTCACCTTTTCGTTGTTATTTCAGATTGCCGCCGAGGCGCATTCCGGCCTCAACTTCGTTCCAGAGGTTCTTGGTGATGATGTGGACGATGTCGAAGACCATGAGGCCGTCGCTGTCCTTGAGGTTCTCGGCGATGGTGAGGCTGAGTTTCTCGGGGTGGTCGTAGAACTGGTCAACCAAGATACCGCCTACGAATGGATTTTTGCCGAGTATCTTGCGGAGGTGGCGGCATGAGCCTTCCACGCAGTACCAAGTGCCTGACTGAGCCTGACTGTCGGTCTCGTTCCAAATCTCGCTGCCCTTGTAGTCCTTGAGGGTGATGTCGGTGTAGTAGTTGCCGGTGGCATAGAGGTCGATAAGCTCGGCGTAGCCATAATTCTTATAGTCGGGGGTGGCCCAGTCGAAGTCGGCCGAGGGGTCGTAGTCCTTGCTGGCAAAGTTCACACCCACCTCATAATAAGATGGATACCAAGCGCCGGTGTAGGTGCCGAAGATGATGTCGTCGCGCACGGCTTTCACCTCCTTGCGGGCGCGTGCCATGAACTCGGTGATATTCTTTGTGCGCCACTCGGTCCACTGCTTGAAAAGCGGGCCATAGACAGGAGCCGGACGCTCGCCGCCTTTCTTCCACGAGAGGATGTCGCCGGGGAAGTTTTTCACCTTCTTGCCGATGAATTTCTCAAACTCCGTGCGGCTGAGTTGCGAGAAGTCGGCCTGAATGCCATCGTAGCGCACGCGGTCGAGCATAAGTCCGTCGAGGTCCTTGTAGTTTTTGGCGAGCTCCTTCATCACCTCGATGATATATGCTTGATATTCAGGATTGATGGGGTTGACCATGCCACCATATTTGTGCTTTTGCTCGGTGATGGGAATTAGGCCGCGCTTGGGGTCATAGACCACGCTTGCCCACTCGGGGTGACCCGAGTAGATGAGTCCGGCATCGTGATAATTGTGGCCGGCGCAGAAAACATTCATGGAAGCGAGCACTTTAAGGCCGTATTTGTGACCTACCTCGATGAAGCGGGCGAGATAGTCGAATTGGTTGGTGACATCCTTCACTTTTGGGGCTAAAGAGCTGTTGTAGAGCACTTCGCCGGTGATGGGGCGTACATCGACCACGGCGTGTGTGAAGCCGAGGTCGGCAACTTTCTTCACATAGTATTCAATGCTGTCGGGGTTGTTGAAGCGGCGATAGTTGGCTTCGGCATCAAACCATATGAGAGCGGTCTTTTTCTGCTTGGGCACTTCCATGCGGAAGGGAGCGGCAGGCAGTCCGGCGTTGTTGAAGAGCGAGCTTTCGTAGTAGTTGTGATAGCCGTAGCGCACCTCGGCGGGATATTGTAGCCAGTCGGTCCACACGCGCACTTTCTTGTCGCTATTGAGGATTTTTGCCTTGGCGGGATGCACGTTGCCAAAGGCATCGACAAACTCAAAACCGGCAAGTTCGGCATTCTCGGGAGTGAGACCGTCCTCGCCACCCTCAAATTCCACGATGACCGAAGTGGGGGAGTCGGGGGTGACACACTTTGCGATGGGAGCCTGACTCTTGATGCCCTTGCGGCCGTAGGCTTTTTCGAGAGCGAGATAGGCGAAACGCTTGCCCACCTCAATCTTCTTGGGGAAGTGAATGAAGATGCTGTCGCCAAGGTCGCCGATAGTCACCATTCCCGAGGCAGGCACCGACTTGAGGAGCCCGCTCTGCATCTGGCGGAACTCGGCCCAGCGTGTGCCGCGAGTGTTGCCGTCGTTCCACGGAGCAATCTCGGAGAAGAAGAAAGGCATGGCGGGGTTGTTGCCAAGCAAGGAGCGCCACTCGGTGACCATGGCGGGGAATAGGCGGCTGTAACGCTCGGCATTGGAAGTGTTGGCCTCGCCCTGGAACCAAATCACGCCGGCAACCGGGAAACCGCGCCAAGGCGCCACCATGGCATTCCATGCGAGGGTGGGAGTGCCCTGAATCCAGCCAAAGTCCTTGCCATCGACGGCAGGAAGCGCGATTTCGGGGAAAGAAGCCTCGAAGCAGTGGCGAGGCATCCACGTTTCGATAGTGGACATGCTCCAAGCACACTGAATCATACCCACCGGCACATCGCCGAGGGCGGCGTGGAGCTGATTGGCAAATACATATCCCACTGCGCTGAAATCGGCCACTTGGTCGGAAGAGGCGGCAGTCCAGCTCACGGGAGCAAAATCGTCGTTTTCGGTGGTAGCCCATCCACGTTCCTGACGGAACAGTCGCAGGCTACGCGAGGGCGAGGCCGAGAGAATCATGTCGGCAGTGCCGTGAGTGGGCTGGCCGCGGAAACCCTTCATGGGCATTTCCATGTTAGACTGTCCGGCGCAAATCCACACTTCGCCCACCAGCACATTGCTGAGAGTGAGCGGAGCGGAGCCATCGGAAATGGAGATGGAGTAGGGGCCTCCGTAGGATGGGGTGGAGAGCTGTGCGCTCCATGCGCCATCGGCACCGGCAGAGGTGACGACAGGCTTTTTGCTCCACGAAGTCTTGATGGTGACTTTGGCACCGGCATTAGCCGAGCCGTGCATAAGCACAGAAGCATTTTGCTGGAGCACCATGCCATCGCCGAAGTAGGCAGGGAGCTTCACCTTAGCATTGAAGACAAAGGCAAGCAAGAGAGAGAAAACAGTGACGAAAGAAAAACGTTTCATTAGCAATTGTTTTTGATGATTTTAAGTTGAATGGGTTTATTTCACTTGAGAAATATAGACATTGCCAAAGCGGTCGGTGACACGCACCTCACGCCGCGAGCCGGGGATTGAGGGCTTGGCGCGGAACATGTGGCCATTGGGCACGGGCGAAATCCAGTCGTAGAGCACCACGCTCTTGTCGAGGCAGTGTGCCTTGGAGATGGGGTCGTAGCCGGTGAACTGAGACATTTGTGCTGTAACATAGCCGTTTTCGAGAAGCTCCACTCGCCAGCGCGAATCGTAGTTCCACACATTGGCCACCACGTCGTCGGGACACTCCTCGCAGGAGCCGGGAGGATAAACTCGCATCTGATAGTCGGAGGGATAGCCGGCGCACTTGTAGTGCCAGCGCACATCGTAGCCATCGACATCGAATATGGCATAGCCGCGCGGCGTGCCGTCCATGCACTCCTCGCAGCGCCACCAAGTGCCACATACGGCGGCGGTGTTGTGCTCAAAGAGGCGGTCGGAATACTCATTGTTGAGCTGGAAGTGAGTGTGACCGGTGATGATGTGAGTGTTGCGGTCTTTGACAATCTCGAAGAGGTGGCGAGAGTTGTTTAGCCAGTCGTAGTGGAAAGAAGCCTCATCGAGATTAGCACTCTTGCCAGTGGCAATGTGCATGAAGAGGAAAATGACCTTATCCTTGGGGACAAGAGCCAGATCCTGCTCAAGCCAGCGGAGCGACTGCTCGGGGAGGTAGCCGATATAGTTGATGCCGATACCGGCAAAGAAATTGTTGTTGAGGAACACATAGTGAGCGTTGCCACAGTTGAAAGAGTGGTTCACCGGGCCGAAAAACTGCTCGAAAGTGCGGAATGAAGACTCGTAGCTGCGGCCATCGCAATCCATGTCGTGATTGCCAATGGTGCGATAGAAAGGCAGGCCGAGCGGCTCGGTGGCTCGGGCATAGACCTGCATGTAGGTTTGCGGAATACCGCCAATGAAGTCGCCCACATCGGTGCCAAAGAGCTTAATGCCGCGTTCGCGGTAGAGAGCAATAGTGGCGGAGACATCGGGGATGATGTCGCTGCGGAATTGTGCATAATCGTCGTCGTAGGTAGCCTGCACATCGGCAAAGACGAGGAAAGAGTGCCTCTTGTCGGCCTTTTTGGAGCGTGAGAGGGAGAAATTATAGACGCTGTCAGTAGCGTTGAGAGTTTTGAAGAACTGCGGCACGGTGCCATTGGCCACAGGCACGTCGTAGCCGGCAGGGGTTGAGATATAGATAAAACGTGAGTCGGCGAGAGTGACGATTCGATAGCAGCCACGCGCGTCGGTGGTGACGAAGTTGAGCCCATCGGTAACCGGCACGCCGGCGAGCGGTTTCTTGCCTGCCACGACCTTGCCGGAGATGGTGCGTGTGACAATACCCTGCGCCTGAGCGGCGCTTACTGACAAAAATGCTGCAAGCACGAGGCTTGCAACATTTTTTAGTGATATGCGGAGCATGAGGTTCATTACTTTTGTGCCTTGAGATAGTCGTCGATACCCATTTTCAAGTAGTTCCAGTAGCCAAATTGGCGCACATGGACCATGTCGAAGAGGAAGTAGCCATCGGACGAGTTGATGCAGGCATCAACCGACTGCCTCACGGCATTTCCCTGGCCGCCATTCTCGAACCCCGAGCCATTGCCCACATCGGGACCACCGGCAAACTTCACTGCGCCGGCGAGATACTTCTGAGCGCGGGTGCAGAAGCCCTGACAGGTCCACTCGGAGGAGCCATAGATGCTGTTTGCGCCGGCGTAGGCACCGAGGAGGAGGAAGTCGAGCTGATCGGCGTAGCCGGCCTGATTCCATTCCTTGCTTGCCCAAGAGGAGAAATCGGCGGTGGCATCGTAGTTGGGGCTTGCCCAGTTGACGCCATACTCATAGTAAGACGAATACCAAGCACCGACATAGACACCAAAACGCAGGTCGGGGTTCTGATCCTTCACCGCCTTGCGAGCCTTGACGATGAAGTCGCGGATGACCTGAGCGCGGAAAGCCAGCCACTGCTTGCGATAGGTGCTCTCGGTGCAAGCGGGGAAATTGGAAACCTCGGAGCCGATGAACTGCTCAAACTTCTTCTTGGAGATGTCGCTGAAGTCGCTTGCCATGCCGTCGTAGCGGCAACGGTCGAGGAAGATGCCATCGAGGTTGTACTTGGCGAGGTCGGAGATGATGGTGAGCAAGTATTGCTGCACATCGTCGTTGGCAGGGTTGAAGAACTTGGTGGCGTAGGCATCATCGTTGCAGTCCATAGCATTGACGAGCTGCCCATTGAGCCACAGAGTAGTAGCCCACGACTTCTTCTCTGGCTCGCGGAAGAGCATGCCTTGCTCACCGAGGCCATAGAGATAGCGGCAGCCTCCGGCCATGGTGTTCATGGCAGCATTGACGCGGAGGCCCAGCTCGTGGCCAATGTCGATGAAAGCCTGGAGGTAGTCCCAGGTGGCTGTGCGCTCGAAGAACTTGTAGCCCGAAGGCGACCACCAGTCGAGCTTGGTTACCTCTTGAGCCACCGACGACTTGAAGAGAACGTCGCCCTCTGAGGGGCGGACATCGACAACAATGTCGGTGAAGCCGGCGTTGCGAGCTTTCTCGAGGTCGCGGCGAATGTTGTCCTGACTGTTGGCAAACTCGGAGAAATTGGCGGCAGCGTCGATCCAGATGAAGCGGGGCTTGGAATTATCCACGCCAGGCTCGGGGTTGGGATCAGGAGTGGGGTCGGGGTCGGGATTAGGCTCCTCAGTGCCGTTGCCCCATTCCCACCACTGCACCTTGTTGTCGTCGCCGCAAGAAGGCAACAGGAGGGCAGCAATGGCCACAAAAAGAGATGTTTTCAGAATATTGCTGAGTTTCATTCCTTGGGATTTGTTGTTTTTATTGAAAAGATTAGTTATGAAGCAGCGAATGCGTAGCTTGAAATGCTTTTAGTCGAGTGCGACGGCTGATACAACGGAGCGCTGACGTCCGTCGCTGGGCTTGATAGTCTCCTTGCCATTGACGAGCATGCAGGAAGAACCGCCGCCATCGAGGTTGCAGGTTTCGGTGCAGCCGATGCCGAGCATCACATTAGCCACATCCTCGAGCGTGAGACCCGGGCACTGGTCGTAGCCATCGCCCTGACAAACGAAGTAGATGAGCTGACCGGCCGAGGGGTTGTAGCCGATAGCGGTGCGCGGGCGGTTGCCTGTGGGGTTGATTTCGAGGTACTCATCCTTGTAGCTGTTGATGACCTTACCCTCGCGCACGAGTACCGGGCCACCGCCAATAGCCGTTGCGGCCTCGAAATTCTCGCCACCGGCAGGATAGGATAGCGAAGGAATCTTCCCGGCCTCAAGGGGCATAGAGGTGGGATACCAATAAGTCTTGCCGGAGGTTGAAGTGTAGGTCCAACCCACGAAGAAAGAGCCGTCGGCACGCTGTGCGAAAGTGCCGCGAGGCATGTAGTAGAAAGTGGTGGTCCAGTCGGGGCTATCGACTTGCGCATTTGGGCATACCATGGCGCCATTACGCCAGATGAGGCTGAGAGAAGTTCCGTCCCAGAAGAAACCTCCATTGATGATTACGGAGTGCTTCTCGGCCTCGTAGAACTGGCTTGGAGTGTTGTAGCCTTTCTCTTCGCCAAGGACGCTGAAAGTGGCTTTCTTGGCATCGGCCACGGCGATGTATGCGATGCACTTCTTGTTGAGAACCATGTTCTCGGCCGATTTATAGACTGAGATGTGCTCAGGGAGAGTGCCGAAATCGGAGGTTACGTTAGTCCAGCCTTTTTCGATGAAAGGATTTGCCGGCTCTGGCTCAGGCTCGGGTTCAGGCTCGGGTTCAGGCTCGGGAGCGTTGTAGCTCCAGTCCCACCACTGTATTTTTCCCTCGCCCTCACCACAGCTTGTAGCGAAAGCTGCGAAAGTGAGGCAAGCGGCAGATAAGATAGTTAATTTTCTAAGCATAGTTTGTAATAGTTAGGAGTTATTAGTTAGGAGTTTATTAGTTGGCAATAGGTAACCAGAATCTAATTTGAGAGCATAAACGTATGCAGGCATAAGCGAGGCCTAACTATAACCTGATGTGAAAAAAGAGCAATCCCGTCCCGGAGAACGGGATTGCCCGAACTAATTTAATTGTGTCGCATCAACGCTTGATGCAGTCGGCGGTGTAGCCACCGAATGCCTGCGAGTTGTGGTCGTAGAAGTAGAGATAGAGCTTGTATCCGTCGGCGCTCGGAGCAATCACCACGTCGCCCGAAGCGATAGAGTAGGATCCCACCTGATACCACTCAATGTTGCTGTTGGCAATCTCAAGGCAAGCGAGGTCGGTGACATCGTTACCGGTGAACTTGTCCATGTTGCTGACGTTGTAGAGGTAGAGTTGCGGACCCATACCCCAAGCCGGGAAGTGGCTTACGACGAAGAGTGCAACGTAGTTCTGGTTGTTGAACGCCTTAGAGTCGAGGCAGTTAGGGTTCAATCCCCAGCCCGAAGTATCGCTCGTGAAGCTGCCTGTTACTGTAGCCCAGTCGCCTGCCACATGAGAGAACTTACTCGGCTCATAGTAGCTGAGGAACACACCGTCGCTGAGGTTCTTGGTGCGCGGCACTACGGTGGTGAAATTGACAGGAGCGCTGCCCCATCCGTAGCCGGATGCAGAAATGTCGATGATCTGCGGCTCGCCCACCTTTCCGTCCTTGATTTCGATAGCGGTGAACTTGCTGCTTGTGGTGACACCGGCAACACCCTCGTGAGTGATGGTGATGAGAGCGTCCTTGGTCACATCGCCAATACACTTAATCTTCGAGCCAAATGCTAGGTCGCAATTGTTGGTGAACGAAGTGAGGAGCTTGGGAGCCTCGGTAACCGACGAAGTAACATAGATGCTCATTGTGCCATAGGCGTCGGTGTGGTTGCAGATGAGGAGGTGCTCACCCTCATCATTGGTCACGGCACCCGGAACAGCCGAGCCAAGGTTGATCTCTCCGAGCTTGGCACCCGTCTGGCCATTGACGTAGATAGGAGTGCTTCCATTGCCCGGGCATAGGATAACCTTGCCATCGATAGCAGCGATAGTGGGGCCTACCTCAACGTCGAATGCCGGCATACCAAGGTTGGCGACAGGATCCATGTTGAAGAGTAGCTCAACGGTCTCCTTGTTGAAGCCTTGCTCAATCTTCTCGGGCTGCTCAATCTGCACGGTGTATTCCTGGCTTGTGGTGCCATTGTGAGCAGTGACGGTGAACTTCACGGGCTGGCTGTAGTCCTGTGGCGTTGCAGGGTCGGGGCTGATAGTGGCATGTGCCGAGATGTCGGCCTTAGCAGTGACAGCCGAGAGGTCGATAGAGGGGTCGGACACTACGAGCGAAACGGTCTTCTTTGTCTTGTCGATGATACCGGTGATGGCCGGCTCAAC
>JAQXTJ010000165.1 GCA_029219425.1 Bacteroidales bacterium | reverse complement strand
CGAATGCCGGATAGCGGCGCTCCAAGTAGTAGTCGCGGTCCTCTTCGGGAATGTCGCTACCCTTGATTTCGCCCTTCTGCAACTTCTTGGCATCCTCAATCTTCTTCGGTACCCAGATGCGGCCGTCGTTACGCAGCGACTCCGACATAAGCGTGAGCTTCGACTGCTTGTCGCCGTGCACGGGAATACAAGTGGGGTGAATCTGAACGTAGGCGGGGTTGGCAAAATACGCACCCTTGCGGTAGCAAGCGATAGCAGCGCTACAGTTGCAACCCATTGCGTTGGTCGAAAGGAAATATGTGTTGCCGTAACCGCCGGTGGCAATAACCACAGCGTGAGCGGCAAAGCGCTCAAACTTGCCGGTTACGAGGTTCTTGGCGATGATACCGCGGGCACGGCCGTCGATGATTACCACGTCGTGCATCTCATAGCGGTTGAAGCTCTTCACCTTGCCGAGCTGTATCTGGCGGTTGAGCGACGAGTAGGCACCAAGAAGGAGCTGCTGGCCGGTCTGTCCCTTGGCGTAGAACGTACGCGATACCTGGGCGCCACCAAACGAGCGGTTGGCAAGAGTGCCGCCATATTCGCGGGCAAAAGGTACACCCTGTGCCACGCACTGGTCGATGATGTTGTTCGACACCTCAGCCAGACGGTAAACGTTGGCCTCACGGGCGCGGTAGTCACCACCCTTCACTGTGTCGTAGAAGAGGCGATAAACCGAGTCACCATCGTTCTGATAGTTCTTGGCGGCATTGATACCACCCTGTGCGGCGATAGAGTGCGCGCGGCGGGGTGAATCCTGAATGCAGAAGTTGAGCACGTTGAATCCCATCTCGGCGAGCGTAGAGGCAGCCGATGCTCCGGCAAGGCCTGTTCCCACCACGATGATGTCGAGGCGGCGCTTGTTGGCGGGGTTCACAAGTTTCTGGTGTGCCTTATAGTTAGTCCACTTCTCAGCAACGGGACCTTCTGGAATCTTCGAGTCGATTACGGGCTGAGCTGTAGCAGTAGTTTTCTTATTATCTTCCATTTTTTTCGAAATTACAATTTAATCGTTAATAGAATCATCACTCAGCTTTGATATTATTCCTCTGTGGCTGTCTCATTGCAGCACGGCTTGTCCTCGGGACACTCCACTGCCTCATTGCAGCAGCCTTCGGCTTTCTCCTTGCAGCATGCTGCGGCAGCATCTGGGCACTCTCCCTTGTGGCATGCCGGAGCCTCTGCATTGTGGCAAGCCTTCTCCATTATCTTCAGCTCGTATGCAGGTACGCGCTCTCCCGAGCAGTCGGGGCACTGTGCCTTGAGTGTGAACACCACTGCCTCCACGGCAAAGAGCAAGCACACGGCTGTTGCCCATGCGCAAGCTGTCTTCTTCAGGCGGGGCAGCCATGCGGTGTTGTTAGTGCCAAGCGACTGGAATGCGCTCCAGAAGCCGTGTGTCATGTGGAACCACAGTGCAGCAAAGCCTATGAGATAAACCACCAGCACTGCCCAGCCAAGCTGTCCACCAAATTGCAGCATAATGTGTCCCCAGCCATTGGCGGGAGCAACCTCATTGGCGCAGCAGGGTAAAATCTCGGCAAGCATCATACGGCCCCAGAACTGATACAGGTGAAGCACTGTGAAGCACGCAATCACCACGCCAAGGGCAAGCATGTTCTGCGAAGCCCATTCCACGCTTTTCGGGCGGGCTGTCACGCTATAGGCATCATTGCCACGGGCCTTCTTGTTTTGAGCAGTCAGCCAGAAAGCATAGATGATGTGAATTACGAATAATGCCGCGAGGCCAAGTGTGGCCGCAATGGCATACCAGTTGGCACCAAGAATGCCGCAAACCTTGTTGTAAGCCTCTGGGCTAAAGATTGCCACAGCATTCATCAGCACGTGGAACGTTAAGAATAGGATAAGGGCGAGTCCTGTTACCGACATCACTACCTTTCTTCCTACAGAAGAGTTTGTTAACCACATAGTAGTTCTGAATTTAGTTAATTAATTATTTTGATTATTAGTTTGTATTTTTTTGATGGTTCAGCAATTTTGCACACAAAATTACCTTTTTTTCACCGCATTTACAACAATTAAGGAAAAAAATCCATATTTCCCCTCATTTTGTTGCTGCAAAAGCGTATTTTCCCGTCCTTAAAGCCTCAGCTCTTGCGGTTCTTGCCACTCTTCTTACCCTTCGACTTGCCTTTAGGCTTGCCTGGCCTGTTGCCGCGGCTGCGGCCCGGGGCCTTCTCCTGAACCTGCGCCAGACGCGAGCGCGACATCGTGATCGGAGCCTTGTCGATGCGGTGTGTGCCTGCCGGGTGCTCATCATCGACCAGCGCGAAGTCGAGCTGCTTCTTCACCAAGTCGGCACGGGCTATCTGTATGGTCACAGTGTCGCCAAGCTGGTAGCGGCGGTGGCGGCGGCGCCCTATGAGGCAGTAGTTCTTCTCGTCAAATTCATAGTAGTCGTCAACCAGGTCGCGTATAGGCACCAGGCCCTCACACTTGTTCTCCTTGATTTCCACATAGAGTCCCCACTCGGTCACGCCCGATATAGTGCCCTCATACACCTGTCCCAGTCTCTCACCAAGATATTCCACCTGCTTGTATTTTATAGAAGCTCGCTCAGCATTGGCTGCAAGCTGCTCCATGTCGCTCGAGTGCTTGCACTCCTCCTCGAGCTTCGCCTGGTTCACGGTGCGCCCGCCATTCAGGTACTTGTCGAGCAACCGGTGCACCATCATGTCGGGATAGCGGCGTATGGGCGAGGTGAAATGGGTGTAGTAGTCGAATGCAAGTCCGTAGTGGCCTATGTTCACCGTGGAGTAGATGGCCTTTGCCATGGCACGCACGGCAAGCGTGGAGAGCATGTTCTCCTCGGCCTTGCCCTTTATGTCGTGGAGCATGCGGTTGAGCGAGCGGTTCACATCGGTGGCGCTGCCCTTTGTCTTCAGCTTGTAGCCGAAGTTGCGCACCAGCGATTGCAGGTTGTCCATCTTGTCGGTGTTGGGCTCATCGTGTATGCGATACACGAATGCCTTGGCCTTCTTCCCCTTGGGCGGGATGCCTATGCGCTCGGCAACCTTGCGGTTGGCAAGCAGCATAAATTCCTCCACGAGCTTGTTGGCGTCCTTCGATTCCTTGAAGAACACATCCACCGGCCTTCCCTGCTCGTCGATGTCGAAGCGCACCTCCACGCGGTCGAATTCCACCGACCCGTTCTCAAAGCGCGACTTGCGCAGTATCTTTGCAAGACGGTCGAGTGTGAGCACCTGCTCGGCATATTCGCCTTGCCCCGTCTCAATAATCTCCTGGGCCTCCTCGTAGGTGAAACGGCGGTTGCTCTTAATCACGGTGCGGCAAATATCGGTGCTGAGCACGCGGGCGTTGTTGTCCATTTCCACGATGCACGAGAAAGCCAGCTTCTCCTCGTTGGGACGCAGCGAGCACACGCCGTTGCACAGGCGCTCGGGGAGCATGGGCACGGTGCGGTCCACGAGATACACCGAGGTGGCACGCTTCTCGGCCTCCTTGTCGATGATGGTGCCGGGCTTCACATAGTGGGTCACGTCGGCGATATGGATGCCCACCTCATAGTTGCCGTTTGGCAGCTTCTCGATTGAGAGCGCGTCGTCGAAGTCCTTGGCGTCGCGCGGGTCGATGGTGAAAGTGATTGCGCTGCGGAAGTCGCGGCGCTTGGCAATCTCCTCGGGGGTGATGTCGTCGGGGATTCGGTCGGCGGCCTTGGTAACAGCCTCGGGATAGCGGTAGGGGAGTCCAAACTCGGCGAGGATGGCATGAATCTCGGCGTTGTTGTCGCCGGCAGTGCCCAGCACGTCGACCACCTCGCCCACGGGGCTGTTGGCATTGTCGGGCCACTCCACGATGCGCACTATGGCCTTGTCGCCATTCAGTCCGCCCTTGAGCTTGTTCTTGGGTATGAATATGTCGGTGGCAAGAAACTTGCTGTCGGTGAGCAGGTTGGCATAATACTTATCCACCTGCAAAGTGCCTATGAACACCTGATCCTTCTTCTCAAGCACCTCTATCACCTCGGCCTCGGGCTCACACCCTCGCCGCTGGGCGCAGATGTGCACCCTCACCTTGTCGCCATTAAGCGCATGCATGGAGTTGCGCTCTGCCACAAAGATGGCTTTCACTCCGCCGTCGGCATCGGCTATCTCCACACTGTTCTTGCCATTGCTGCGGCGCACAAAGACACCATCGGCCACAGTGCTGCGCATCGTCGCCTTGAATTTCCCGGGTGTAGTCTCTATCAGGAAGCCCTCAAGGGCCAGCTCCTCAAGTATCTCCACCACCGCCGAGCGGCGCTTGGGGGTGTCGGCGCCCAGTGCGGCCGACACTTGCTTGTAGTTGTAGGGAACGTGGTTCTCCCTGTTGAAAAAATCAATTACCTGCGATTCGAGTTCCTTCTTTGTCGATTGTGTCGATTTTGAATTCCGATTCTTTGCCATAAACCTGGATATATATCTTTTTTACGCCCCTTCCGGGGTGATTATTGTCAGTGAAAACGCTGCTTGTGGGGACTCGCTTAGCCTCCGAATCTGCCGAATATGAGGGGATTACAGCAGGCCGATTTGGCCAAAGCCCATTAAATCATTACAAAGTTAGCGTTTATTCGTGAATTTACACCATATTCTGCCCGAAAAAAACAGTTGCAGCCCCAAAAAAATCACCCGGCACAATCACAAGCCGTCGGCACACACCACACCTCACGACTTGTCCCACTTACCCCAGCACGTCGGTAGTCCCCTCACGAAATCACTCTTTTTGTCGCTCACTCCAAAAAAGTGCGAAATTTCTTGAAAATTCAATAAATACTTTTTATATTTGCAGCGACATCAAGGCGATGCGAAGCGGTGGCAAAGAGTTGCCCCGCGCCTTGGGTACAAAACGTACATATATCGGGTGACACTCCTCCTCCGCGCTCGTGGCTCACAGGCAGCCCCACATTGTCGGGCAACGTGCAGTCCCCCGCGAGGCAGCACCCGAAAAGGTGTTATTTTCATTATCTTCATGATGCAAAAACTTGGCGGTTTTTATAATTCCACGAAGATATATGACAATAGCACCTACATCGTAGGCATATACCGTCCTGCCGTGATTGGTAGGCTATATACCTTTCACGGTGTGGGGCTGTTGTCTTATCTGTGGAATTAGGTACGCCAAGACCTTGCATCTGGATAAGACAAAAAAATAGGTTTCCCACACCTTTCTTGTACCCTAAAGTTAAACCCGTTCTCCCCGGGAATCGAAGAACACAACAACCTAAGAATTAATCATTTATTACTAACTTAAAAAAGCTGAATTTATGAAGCAGAATTTACTCGGGAGATTAGCAGCCGCAGCAGTGCTGCTAATCAGTGCAACAACAGCCTCCGCCCACGACTTCAAGGTCAATGGCATCTACTACAAAAAGAACAGCGACGGCACATCCGTCTGCGTCACCGAAAGAGGAAGCTATTCTTACCCTTACGACAAAGAATATTCCGGCGCAGTCACAATCCCGGATTCAGTGACCTACTCCGGCAAAACCTACTCCGTCACAGGAATCTACCAAGAGGCATTCCGCAACTGCAGAGGTTTGGAATCGGTGGCGATTCCAAACTCCGTTATCACTATCGGCAACTATACATTCTATGGCTGCAGCGGCTTGACTTCGGTGAGTATCGGGAACTCCGTTTCCACAATCGGCATATATGCATTCTATGGCTGTAGCAGCTTGACTTCGGTCGAGATACCCAATTCCGTTACCTCTATAGGCTACGCTGCCTTCGATGGCTGCAGCGGCTTGACCTCAGTGAAAATACCCAACTCCGTCACCTCTATCGGCAGCTATGCCTTCGAGGGCTGCAGCGGCTTGACTTCGGTGGTGATTCCCAACTCCGTCAAATCTATCGGCGACTCTGCCTTCCGTGGCTGCAGCGGCTTGACTTCGGTGAGCATCGGGAACTCCGTCACTTCTATCGGCGACTCTGCCTTCGAGGGCTGCAGCGGCTTGGCTTCGGTGGAAATTCCCAACTCCGTCACCTCTATCGGCAACTATGCATTCGAGGACTGCAGCGGCTTGACATCGGTGGTGATTCCCAACTCCGTCACCTCTATCGGCAGCTATGCCTTCGACGGCTGCAGCGGACTTCAGAAAGTTGAAATTTCCAACCTTGAAGCTTGGTGTAAAATCAGCTTTTATGATGTATATGCAAATCCAACATATTATTCCCATAACTTATTTCTTAATGGACAAGAGATAAAAAATTTGGTTATTCCTGAAACAGTACAAGAGTTGAAATTCGCTGCATTCTATGGCTGCAGCGGCTTGACATCGGTGGAGATTCCCAACTCCGTCACCTCTATCGGCGGCTCTGCATTCGGTCACTGCAGCGGCTTGAAATCGGTGGAGATACCCAACTCCGTCACCGGAATTGGCGACAATGCCTTCTATGGCTGCAGCGGCTTGACTTCGGTGGAGATTCCCAATTCCGTTACCTCTATCGAATGGTGCGCATTCAATAACTGTATTTAGAGCCTTATAACTAACCATAACTTACTATGATTAACTAACCATAAAGTCTTGACTTTCAATACTATTTGATTTTTAACACTTTCTGAGTGCTTTTTGGCAGTTCCCGATTTTCCACATATTTTTGCAGCGTATTTCTACCGTGGAGAATTTGCGGAGCTTTTATTTTGTCATATCGTGAACGTAGTTGACAAGGGTTTACGAGTGGTTACGATGGAGGACAGATTTGAAGCTGATAGGCAAAAAGCGTTATATCGTGGACTGGGTTGACAAAGGTTGTCAATGGTTCACTTCTGTTTACTCCATCGGTGGAATA
>JAQXTJ010000164.1 GCA_029219425.1 Bacteroidales bacterium | reverse complement strand
CAAGCGGGGTCACCTGCATGAGCATGTCATTCACCACGCAGCGCAGATTGCCGCCATAGTGGCGGCCAAGGAGTGCAATCAGGGCAATCCCGTCGAGCCCGCCAAGGGGGTGGTTGGCTGCGAAGATGTAGCGCCGTCGGGCAGTGGGGGAGAACTTTTCCAGCCCTTGTGCCTTCACCGTGGCGCCGATATATTCCATAGCAGCGGCGGCAAATTCCTCGTTGTGCTTTCCACGGGTGGCATCGAGCAGCTCATTGAGCTCGCGCTGGCATATTATGCGCTCAAGCCACCTCACCACCCAGCCGGGTATGAAGCGTCGCTGCCGGGGCGCCTTTGTGCGCAGCAGCCGGTCGAGGTCGATATGCAAGCTGTCGTCGGTCATTATTTTGCTTTTTAATCTACAAATATAAGCATAATTTTCCTACACACCGTCACCGCCACCTCTTATTAACAGGTTTTAATTAATTCCCTGCCGATTCCCGCCGATATTGCGTGGCTATGTGAATGAAATGTAGTAATTTTGTGCCAACATCAATTCTTTATGCAAAATGGAGCGTATTGGCAACTTTCTCGCGGCGATGTGGCAGTCGCTGCTCAGTGTGGTGAAAATTGTGTTGCAGTCGAAGTGGCATGTGGCTGTTCCCGCCCTTGGCGCCGGCAAGGAGCTGGTGGTGCTTGGCAACGGGCCTTCGCTGCGCCACACCATGGAGCACTCCATGGCATTCTTGCAGGAGCGCGAGCTGCTGGCGGTGAACTTTGCGGCGTGTGCCGAGGAGTTTTTCGTGCTGCGCCCGCGATTCTATGTGCTTGCCGACCCTCATTTCTTCACAGCCACCGACCAGCCCAATGTGCAGCGGCTGTGGCAGGTGCTGGGCAAGGAAGTGACATGGCCGCTCACCCTGCTTGTGCCTCACCGCTTTGCCGGCCCAATGCGCTCCAAAGGGCTTGCCTCGGGCAATGCCGCCGTGCAGGTGGTTTTCTTCAACACCACCCCAATCGAGGGCTTCACTTGGCTTGAGAATATGGCTTTTACGGCGGGCCTGGGCATGCCACGTCCGCGCAACGTGCTCATTCCCTCGATTATGCTGGGCATGGCTCTTGGATTTGGCACGATATATCTTGCCGGTGCCGACCATTCCTGGACGCGCACGCTCTCGGTCGATGACGACAACCGCGTGGTTTCCATTCAGCCACACTTCTACAAGGAGGATGAGCGCGAGGAGAAGCGCATTCGCAAGGACTATATGAACTATCCGCTGCATCAGATTCTCTTCAGCTTCTATGTGGCTTTCCGCAGCTACTTCACCATAGCGCGTTATGCCCGCCACAAATCCGTGAGAATACTCAATATCACTCCCGGCAGCTTCATAGATGCTTTCCCTCGGTGCTATGTGGATAGCATCTGAGGGCGTGTGGCAGAAAAATGGCACATTGAGTGAAGATTTTGTGTGGAAAAGGGTGGGGGATAGAGGGCTTTTTAGTATTTTTGCAAAGACAATCACACCGGGTGGAACTTTGTGAGCCAGTCTCCACCGTGGGGAAAATCTAATAGAACAACAAATACTGTTACGACAACTTCGACTATGACGATGATGCACAAGAACATTTTTATGAAATTGGTGGCTGTGGCGGTGATTGCCATATTCACCCAGTGTGGGGCGCGTGCCGATGGCGGCTGCCGCACCAAGGCTGAGTGTGCCACTGCCTGCGCCAGCCAAAGCAAGGATGCCGTGAAGGTGGGAGCCGAGCGCACTGCCGAGTACATTCCTTTCCTCAAGGGCAAGCGCGTGGCGATTATGAGCAACCACACCGGAATGGTGGGCAAGAAGCACACCCTCGACCTCATGCTCGAGCAGGGCGTGGATGTGACCACAATTTTCTCGCCCGAACACGGCTTCCGCGGCAACGCCGATGCCGGAGAGAAGGTGAAGAGCGGCGTGGATGCCACCACAGGCATACCCATTGCCTCGCTCTACGATGGCAAGTCGCCAATGCCAAGTGCCGCGACGATGGCGAAATTCGACGTGATAGTAATCGACATTCAAGACGTGGGACTGCGCTACTACACCTACTATGTGACGATGATCAACCTCATGGACGCCGCCATCACCTACGGCAAGGAGGTGCTGGTGCTCGACCGCCCCAATCCCAATGGAATGTATGTGGATGGGCCTGTTCTCGACATGAAGTATAAGTCGGGCGTGGGCCGCCTTCCTATCCCTGTGGTGCATGGCATGACGCTCGGTGAGCTTGCCCTGATGGCCGATGGCGAAGGCTGGCTCAAGGGGGAAAAGCCACTGGGCCCGCGACTCAAGGTGGTGCCCTGCGACAACTATACGCACCAGACGCGCTACCGCCTCCCCATCGCCCCCTCGCCCAACCTCCGCACCATGCTTGCTGTTTACCTCTATCCCTCGATATGCTACTTCGAGGCAACGCCGGTGAGCCTTGGCCGCGGCACCGACAAGCCCTTCGAGGTGTATGGCCACCCTGCGATGAAGGGCAAGGGCTACGACTACCGCTTCACGCCGCGCAGCGTGC
>JAQXTJ010000163.1 GCA_029219425.1 Bacteroidales bacterium | reverse complement strand
AGTGAAAAAAGGTGGGGGTGACACACTTTGATTTAGAGCAAATTTTTGTAATTTTGCATCCTGATTATCGACAATGGATATGGCACAACTTGAAAACGACAATAACGGCCGTTACATTTTCACGCTTGAGATGAAAGTGCGCGACTATGAGATCGACAGTGAGGGAATAGTGAACAACGCCAATTACTTGCACTACTTGGAGCACACGCGGCATGAGTTTTGCAGCATGGCCGGTTTCTCATTTGGCAAGATGCAGGAACGTGGCATAACACCGGTGCTCAACCGAATAGAGGTAGATTACAAGACGCCGCTGCGCAGTGGCGACGTGATGCAGAGCCGGCTGTGGGTGGAGATGAAGGGCGTGCGCTTCATCTTTCATCAAGAAATATATAATAAAGCAACCGGAGAGCTTTCGGTGAAGGCTGTGGTGAGCTGTGTGTGCCTCGAGGGTGGCCGTCTGTCGCGCGGTGAGGCTCTTGCCGAGGCTTTCAAGGAGTATCTTTAGCTGTGGGCTGTGAGCTATAAAGAGCCGGTAATTGGCTCAAAGCTCAAGGCTCAAAGCCAAAAAAAGAAATGAAGAATGGTTGATGAACTACTGAAATATCGCATAGCATTTGCGTCGATTCGCGGCATGGGCTGCGAACTGGCGCGGCAAATTCTCGACCTTGTGCCATCGGAGCGCGATTTCTTCGAGATGAAAAGAGCCGACCTGGCGCAACTTTTGCCAGTGAAAAGCCGCCTGCTTGGCGACGACTATCGCCGCCAGTTGCTCGACAGCACCGATAAAGAACTCGAATTCTTGAACAAGAACAGCATCGGTGTGACCTATTTTACAGATTCCGACTTTCCGCGGCGTCTTGCCGCTACTCCCGACGGCCCTGTGCTCATCTACTACAAGGGCGACCCCGGCTGCCTCAATGCCGACAAGATGATAAGCATTGTGGGCACTCGCCATGCTACGCCCTACGGGGCACACTTTTGCGATGCGCTGGTGCGCGACATCTCAGGCTGCATTGCCGATGCCGTGATTGTGAGCGGGCTGGCATACGGAATCGACATAGCTGCCCACCGCGCGGCCCTAAGCCACCGCGTGCCCACAATGGCCGTGCTCGCCCATGGCCTCAACACAATATATCCATCGCAGCACCGCAACGACGCACTGAATATACTCGAAAACGGCGGCATGATAATCACCGACTACACCTCGCAAGCGGCTATGTCGCGCGGAAACTTCCTTGCCCGCAACCGCATCATTGCCGGACTTTCCGACTGCACTATCGTGGTGGAATCGGCCGAAAAGGGAGGAGCAATAGTAACGGCCGGCATTGCGCAAAGCTACAACCGCGACGTTTTTGCCATACCAGGAAAAGTGACCGACATATACTCGGCTGGGTGCAACAGCCTAATTCGCAACAACACTGCCACACTCATAACAAGCTGCGACGACCTGATGAAAGCCATGCGCTGGGAGATGATAGGCGATGAAACCACACCTCGGCAACGCTCAATATTCCCCGAACTTACTGCTGAAGAGCAACCTGTGGTTGATTATCTGCGAGCCAACTCCGACGTACACATCAACACACTGGCCGCATCTTTGAAAATTCCTGTGGCTGAGCTCATGGGGCTGCTCGTCGAGCTGGAATTCAAGGGCATAGTGATTGCCTCGCCCGGCAACCGCTACTCATCGGCAATGCCACAATAAACCTGCTGAGACTTGCCGCTGCTGCGGCCAGAACTACGATGTAGTTTTTTGGGAAGAAATTTCGGTATATCGGGATTTTTGTGTACTTTCGTAGTGACAAAACAATAATAAAAAAACACCGATGACTATGAATGAAGGTTATTTCCACGACAGCGAGAAGCCGATTGTGCTGTCGCTGTGCCGCGAGCTGATAAGGAAGAATAGGGAACAGCTCACGGCTGCCGACATCAACCGCGTGCACTCGATCATCAAAGAGGGAATTAGGCAGAACCACTACCGTCGCGACAAGTATGGCATCAACCCTACTATCCGCAACCTCAACACTGCCATGCTTCTCACCGACAATATAGGACCCGACCGCAACATGATTATTGCCGTGTTGCTCTACAACCTTTGCCGCTCGGAGTTTATCCCCGAGGCACAAATTCGTGCCGACTTTGACGACGACATAGCAAAACTCATTGCAGGGCTGACCAAGGTGTCGATGCTCTACAAGCGCCAGGCAGCAGTGGAAAGCGACAACTTCCACAAACTGCTTCTCACCTTTGCCGAGGATATCCGCGTGATTATCATCATGATTGTGGACCGCCTTGCCATTATGCGAGCCATCAACCATCACCCCGATGAGAAATTCGTGCACGACATTTCGAATGAGGCGAAATATCTCTATGCTCCACTGGCCCACAGGCTTGGACTCTACAAGATAAAGTCGGAGCTGGAGGATCTTTCGTTCAAATATACCAACCGCGAAGTGTTCACCGACATTGCCCGCAAGCTAAATGAAACCAAGGTGGCACGCGACAAATACATAGCCGACTTTATAGCTCCGGTTAAGGCCGCGCTGGAAAAAGAAGGACTCAACTTCGAGATTAAGGGCCGCACAAAGTCGATAAGCTCAATCTGGAACAAGATGAAGAACCAAAATGCCGACGTGAAGGACATCTTCGACCTTTTCGCCATTCGCATCATTCTCGACACCCCGCTTGAGCGCGAGAAAGCCGAGTGCTGGAATGCCTACTCGATAGTGACGGCAATGTACACCGCCAACACGTCGCGCCTGAAGGACTGGCTCACCATTCCCAAATCGAATGGCTATGAGTCGCTTCACATCACCGTCAACGGTCCAGGCAACAAATGGGTGGAGGTGCAGATACGCACACGCCGAATGGACGAGATAGCCGAGCGCGGACTTGCAGCCCACTGGAAATACAAGGGAATAAAAAGCGAAGGCGGACTCGATGAGTGGATGAACAACGTGCGCGATATGCTCGAATCGGGCAACGGACCTGCGGAGCTGATGAAGAACGCGTCGATGCACATCTACGACAAGGAAGTGTTTGTATTCACCCCCAAAGGCGACCTCTACAAGCTCCCTGCCGGAGCCACACTGCTCGACTTCGCATTCCACATCCACTCCAAGGTGGGAAGTTCCTGCATTGGAGGCAAGGTCGATGGGAAAAACCAGAAAATCACCTATAAGCTCAAGAGCGGCGACACAATAGAGGTGCTCACCTCATCTACGCAGACTCCCAAGCTCGACTGGCTCAACATTGTGGTCACGTCGAAGGCAAAGAACAAAATAAAACAGTCGATTAATGAACTGAAGGCAAAATATGCCGACTTAGGCAAAGAATTGCTCCAACGCCGCTTCAAGAACAAGAAGATTGATGTGGACGAGGCAATGCTTATGAAGGTGATTAAGAAAGCCGGCTACAAGAACGTGACCGACTTCTACTACGACATTCACAAGGAAACACTGAACCCGGCTGCCATCATTGACTCCTACATCGCCCTGGAGAACAAAGAGACTGAGGCAACACAGCACGAAACGGCCGAAAACTTCATCTTGCAGCCCACTAAGGACGACGCAACCACAGGCGACACGCTAATGATAGGGGAGAACATCAAAGGCATAAACTACAAGCTCTCGAAGTGCTGCAACCCAATCTTCGGCGACAGCATCGTGGGCTTCATTTCGAGCGAGGGAGCAATAAAGATTCACCGTGCCGACTGCCCCAACGCCATTCACCTGCTCGACAAGTACCCCTACCGCCGCATCAATGCACAGTGGTCGGGAAAGATGGGGTCGCAGTATGCGGTGACGCTACGCATCCTTGGGCACGACGACATTGGCATCGTGACGAATGTTTCGTCGGTAATCAACAAGGAGAAGGACACATCTCTGCGTAGCATATCCATCGACTCTCACGACGGACTGTTCCAGGGCTTCCTGGTGATAGGAATTGGCGACACAAAATCGCTCGACAACTTAATAGCAAAAATCAAGAATATTAAAGGAGTGAAAGATGTTCAACGCACTAACTAAGACGATTAAGCCCTGTTGTGGCATTGCCTGCGCGGCATTGCTCTCACTTGGCATGGCATCATGTGGAGGAAACCCAAAATCGAGCGATGAGGCACAAGCTATGCTCGCCGAGGCTCAGTCGCTCTCGGAGCAGCAGCTCTTCGGGAAGGCAATTGCAATGCTCGACTCGCTGTGCCGCACACGACCCACCGAGACCGATGCGGTGAGAGAGGCCATGCACCTCAAGGCAGTGACACTTGAGAAGTCATTCGAGGCACAGCTTGTGCAAGTGGATAGCATAATAGCAGCCAACGTGCCTGTGGTGGAAAGCATTGCGCCACGATTCAAGGCCGTGAAGACCGAAGACATGGTGGAGGGCTACCGCGTACACACCGCCGTAGCCGGCAAGGAACTTATCAACCGCACCGACATTGAGCCTCGTATCGACGACGGAGGCAACCTCTACATTGTCACACTGCTGCATGGCGTGGCAGCGCATCACGACCGCCTGCGTGTGAGCTGTGCGGCAGGAAGCGCCGAGACACAGAGCGTGCCCTACGACAACTCTCGCAACTACCGCTTCAACGACGATGGGGTGACAAATGAAATGGTAACTTTCAGGTACGATGAGTGCGCCGACTTCGCCCGCTTCATCGCCGAGAACTCCGACGCGCCGCTGAAGCTCACCTTTGTGGGCAAGAAGCAGCACACTGTGGCGATGAGCGACGCACTGAAGAGAGCTATTGCAGAGTCGTATCGCTACTCAACGGCGGTGCGCACAGGAATGAAAGCCGAGCACGACAAAATGTTGCTTGACAAGAAGATTGAGATAGCCCGACGCCAAATTGAGCAGACGACTATCAAGAAAAACGACTAATCAGCCATGCTACGGGCGAGAGCCTCAGCGCAACGCTCACCATCGATAGCTGCCGACACGATGCCGCCCGCGTAACCGGCGCCCTCTCCACAGGGATAAAGATTTTCTATGACAATGTGCCGCATCTCGAGCGGCAACCGAGGAACCCGCACAGGCGATGACGTGCGGGTTTCTACGCCTATAATGATTGCATCGTTGGTCAGGAAACCACGGGCAAAGCGACCGAAGGTCTCGAAGCCACGCTGCAAGCGACTGCCAATGAAGCGAGGCAACCACACATCGAGGCGCGAGGGCTGAATACCCGGGGCATAGGAAGTGCGTGGCAAATCGCGCGAAGGACGGCATTTAACGAAGTCGAGCATTCTCTGTGCTCCGGCACGCTGTGTGCCGCCAGCAGCCTCAAAGCACTTTTTCTCAAGGTCCTCCTGGAAGTGCATCACGCAAAGAGGGTCGTTGGCATCATAATTGATGAGGTCCTCGGGTCGAACTTCCACCACCATACCCGAATTGGCCCACTTGGTGCCACGGTTGGAAGGGCTCATGCCATTCACTACGAGTTGGCCGGGACCGCTTGCAGCCGGCACGATGAATCCACCGGGACACATGCAGAACGAATAGACTCCACGGCCATCGACCTGAGTGACAAAACTGTATTCGGCAGCAGGCAGGAACTCACCACGCCCAACAGGAGAGTGATACTGGATTTGGTCGATGAGATGCTGCGGGTGCTCAAGGCGCACGCCCACAGCAATGCCTTTAGGCTCAATAGCCACGCCTTGAGCCTTGAGCATGCGATACACATCGCGTGCCGAGTGGCCGGTGGCGAGAATCACCGGGCCTGAGAAGCGGCTGCCATCGGCACACACAACGCCAGACACCCGGTTATCGTCGATGACAAGCCCGGTGACGCGCGACTGGAAGTGAACCTCGCCGCCACAATTGATGATAGTGTGGCGAATAGCCTCAATCACGCCCGGTAGCTTGTCGGTGCCAATGTGAGGGTGGGCATCGACGAGGATGTCCTCGGCGGCACCATGCTGGTGCAAGATGGCGAGGATACGATCCACCGAGCCACGCTTCTTGCTGCGTGTGTAGAGCTTGCCGTCGGAGTAGGCACCTGCGCCG
>JAQXTJ010000162.1 GCA_029219425.1 Bacteroidales bacterium | reverse complement strand
CTTTCCAAGTCCGTTAAGGATTACGCGGAGAGGCTCCTTGCGCACCTTGTCGGCCTTAGCGGCAATCTTGATAGCGCCCTCGGCAGCGGCGAACGACTCGTGACCGGCCAAGAATGCGAAGCACTTGGTTTCCTCGCGGAGAAGGCGTGCTGCCAGGTTGCCGTGGCCAAGACCTACCTTGCGGTCGTCGGCAACAGAACCGGGGATACAGAACGACTGGAGACCGATGCCGATAGCCTCGGCAGCGTCGGCAGCATTCTTGCAGCCCTTCTTGATGGCGATGGCTGCACCTACCACGTAAGCCCACTTTGCGTTCTCAAAGCAGATGGGCTGTGTTTCCTCACAAGTAAGATAAGGGTCGATGCCGGCTTCCTCGCAAATTTTGTTAGCTTCCTCAATGTCTTTGATTCCGTACTCATTCAAAGCAGCTACAATCTGCTTAATACGACGGTCTTGAGACTCAAATTTTACTTCTCTTAATGCCATAGTCTTATCCTCCTCTTATATTATTCTTTACGTGGGTCAATGTATTTAGCGGCCTCCTCGAAGCGTCCGTAGTGGCCTTTTGCTTTCTCTAATGCTGCCTCGGGGGTCTCGCCCTTCTTCAAGAAGTCGGTGAACTTGCCAAGGTGGAGGAACTCATAGCCGATCACCTCGTTGTTCTCGTCGAGTGCCATGCGTGTGCAGTAGCCCTCGGCCATCTCCAGGTAGCGCGGTCCCTTTGCCAGTGTGCCAAACATTGTGCCCACCTGGCTGCGGAGTCCCTTACCAAGATCCTCAAGCGATGCGCCTATCACCAAGCCGCCCTCCGAGAAGGCCGACTGTGTGCGTCCATAGACAATCTGCAAGAACAGCTCACGCATTGCAGTGTTGATTGCGTCACACACAAGGTCGGTGTTAAGAGCCTCAAGAATAGTCTTGCCGGGCAGAATCTCCGATGCCATTGCAGCCGAGTGAGTCATGCCAGAGCAACCGATAGTCTCAACGAGAGCCTCCTGGATGATACCCTCCTTCACATTGAGAGTCAGCTTGCAAGCACCCTGCTGTGGTGCACACCAGCCTATTCCGTGTGTCAAGCCCGATACGTCCTTGATTTCTTTCGATCTAACCCATTTTCCCTCCTCTGGTATGGGAGCCGAAGGATGGTTAGCGCCCTTCTTTACGCAGCACATTTCCTGTACTTCATGTGAATAAACCATAATTCTTCTATTTTTTATCGTAATAGTTATGTATATCTCTATCTATCAAGATATTAAGGGGATGCGCACTGCCTGCCCCGCACCCGAGCCGGGCACAGCTTTGGCATATTGCACTTTTCCAGTGTAAAATTAATCAATTTCCACCAATCGTGCAACCTTTTCTCTTGATTTTTCACAAAATTTCAACATTTTTCTTCTGTACATTCTATTCACTCCATAATAAAAAATATGCCACTTCGCATCACCTAACCAATGCCTATTATTTGCTTTATCGCATTTTATGCGTAAATTTGCACCTACATTAAAAACAAATTCTTTTAGGTTTATGAAAAATATCATAATTTTCGACGCTGCCGACGTGCGCGACAATCTCCTGCCAATCACCTACACCCGGCCGGTATCGCACATTCGCATTGGCATCGACACCATCTTCGAGAAATGGCAGTCGTTTTTCCCCGGCGAAGAAATCTCTCCTCTCACCGTAGCATATCTCCAGAAAAAATTCCCTGCCACAATTGCCGGCGACAACTTTTTCGTGGCCGGCCACATAATCCCCACCAAGGAACTTGCCGTGGAGGTGCTTGCCCTCAATCCCGGCGAGGCTCTCATGGCCGGCGATTCGCTAATTGCATTCCGTGGCTCTCTTGCCGATTTTGAGCAGCGCCGTTTCGCCACTTCAACGCTCTACCACGGCTCCGTGCGCTCAGTCCACTGGCTCTACGACATTTTCCTCATGAACGGCGAGGTGATGGCCGACGACTTCCGCCGCATCACTGCCGGCCGCACTTCACAGCCCCTGAGCAGCACCAATCTTGTGATTGGGAACCCCACCGACGACAATGGCTCTCCCCGCATATTCATCGAAGAGGGCGCCACGGTGGAGGGCGTCACTCTCAACGTCAACGCCGGCCCCATCTACATAGGACGCGACGCCACCATCATGGAGGGCTCCTGCATCCGCGCTCCTTTTGCTGCCTGCTCTCACAGCCAGGTGAATATGTGCACCAAGATTTATGGAGCAACCACCCTCGGCCCCTACTGCAAGGTGGGTGGTGAACTCAACAATGTGGTGATGCTCGGCTACAGCAACAAGGCTCACGATGGTTTCCTCGGAAATGCCGTCATAGGCGAGTGGTGCAACCTCGGCGGCGGAACCACTGCTTCCAACCTCAAGAACGACTACTCCGAGATTAAGCTATGGAACTATCCCGCACACCGCTTCCTCCGCACCGGCCTCCAGTTCTGCGGCCTCATTATGGGCGACCACTCTAAGGCTGGCATCAACTGTATGTTCAACACCGCCACCGTAATAGGCGTGGGCGTGAATATCCACGGAGCAGGATTCCCACGCAACTTCGTAGCTTCGTTCCTCGAAGGCTCCACGTCGGGCTACGTCGATGTAGCACTACCGCGCTTCTTCACCATCGCCGAGCGCGTGATGGTGCGCCGCGGCATTGCTCTCACCGAAACCGACAAGGAAATATTCACCGCCATCTACAACATCGCCGACTCCTACAAATAGCAGCAAACAGCCAAAATGCACCGGCTTTCGATGAATCAAGGACTGTGACTGCCGGCTTCGCTGCCTATCTCGCGAATAAAAAATCAGGAGGTTGTGTCAAAATTGGAAAATAACCACTTAGTAGGGACGCACCCCGGTGAGTCCGCCCACAGTCGCTTTGGCTATCGCGTAATTATGAGGCTGTTACGCGGACGCACCGGGGTGCGTC
>JAQXTJ010000161.1 GCA_029219425.1 Bacteroidales bacterium | reverse complement strand
CTTTTGAATAATAACAAAAAAACAAATACAACTATGGGAAAGATTATTGGAATTGACTTAGGTACGACCAACTCGTGCGTTTCGGTTCTCGAAGGCAACGACCCCGTCGTGATTCCTAACAGCGAAGGACGCAACACTACTCCTTCTATCGTAGCATTCGTGGATGGCGGTGAGCGCAAGGTAGGTGAGCCTGCCAAGCGTCAGGCCATCACCAACCCTACCCGCACGGTGTTCTCCATCAAGCGTTTCATGGGTGAAAGCTTCGATCAGGTGCAGAACGAAATTACCCGTGTGCCCTACAAGGTGGTGCGCAGCAGCAATAACCAGCCGCGCGTGAGCATCGACGGCCGCGACTACACTCCGCAAGAGATTTCGGCAATGATTCTCCAGAAGATGAAGAAAACTGCCGAGGATTATCTGGGACAGACAGTGACAGAGGCCGTAATCACCGTTCCGGCCTACTTCAACGACTCGCAGCGTCAGGCAACCAAGGAAGCCGGCGAAATCGCAGGCCTCACAGTGAAGCGAATTGTGAACGAGCCCACAGCCGCCGCTCTTGCCTACGGCCTCGACAAGTCGGCACAGGACAAGAAGATTGCCGTGTTCGACCTCGGTGGCGGAACATTCGATATCTCAATTCTTGAGCTGGGCGACGGCGTGTTTGAGGTGAAATCGACCAATGGCGACACCCACCTCGGTGGCGACGACTTCGACCATGTGATTATCGACTGGCTCGCCGACGAGTTCCAGAAGGAGGAGGGAGTTGACCTCCGCCAAGACCCGATGGCACTCCAGCGTCTGAAAGAGGCTGCCGAGAAAGCCAAGATTGAGCTTTCGAGCACCACTACGAGCGAAATCAACCTGCCCTACATCATGCCGGTGAACGGTATTCCAAAACACCTTGTGAAGACACTCACCCGTGCCAAGTTTGAGCAGCTCTGCGACAACCTTATCCAAGCCACTATCGAGCCTTGCCGCCAGGCCCTGAAGGATGCCGGCATGACAGCAAGCGACATCGACGAGGTAATCCTCGTGGGTGGCTCTACCCGAATCCCCGCCGTGCAGCAGATTGTGGAGAAATTCTTCGGCAAAGCTCCGTCGAAGGGCGTTAACCCCGACGAGGTAGTTGCCGTGGGTGCAGCAATCCAGGGCGGTGTGCTCAGCGGTGAGGTTAAGGACGTGCTCCTTCTCGACGTAGTGCCCCTCTCGGTAGGTATCGAGACCCTTGGAAACGTGATGACCAAGCTCATCGAGGCCAACACCACCATCCCTACCCGCAAGAGCGAGGTATTCTCGACAGCCGTCGATAACCAGCCTTCGGTTGAGATTCACGTGCTTCAGGGCGAGCGCCCAATGGCCAAGGACGACAAGACACTGGGCCGCTTCCACCTCGACGGAATCACTCCCGCTCCGCGTGGTGTGCCACAGATTGAGGTGACATTCGAGATTGATGCCAACGGAATCCTTAACGTATCGGCCAAGGATAAAGCCACAGGCAAGGAGCAAAGTATCCGCATCGAGGCTTCGAGCGGACTCACCGACGAGGAAATCAAGCGCATGAAGGCTGAGGCCGAGGCCAACGCCGCTGCCGACAAGGCCGAGAAAGAGCGCGTGGACAAAATCAACCAGGCCGACTCGATGATTTTCCAGACCGAGAAGAGCCTCAAGGACCTCGGCGACAAGCTGCCCGCCGACAAGCGCAGCCAGATTGAGGGCGCACTTGCCAAACTGAAGGACGCTCACTCGAAGCAGGACATCGCAGCAATCGACGCAGCAATGAAGGAGCTCGAGACAGTGTTCCACGCAGCATCGCAGGAGATGTATAACGCCCAGCAGCAGGCCGGCGCCCAGCAGGGCCCGAACCCAGGTGCCAACCCCAATCAGGGAGGCAACCAGAACGGCGGCAACGATGTGACCGACGTCCCCTTCGAGGAAGTAAAATAAAAAGCCAACCTCTGACTTTTCACTAACAACGAGGAGTGTGTCCCCCCCACAGGGAGCCACACTCCTCGTTGTTTTTATTTCCTAATATAGCAATCCAAGTAAAAACTTTATTTAATTATTTCGTAAAACTTTTTGACTATTGAGATGCAATAATGCACACGCATACATGTGGAAATGGCTATTATTGTCATATCAAACAGCCAAACAATGATGCTCTCAAAACAAACAGGACTCCTCACAGTCGCGTTTGGGTGTTTTGAGGTCAGTGGTGAAAAAGGTGGGGAAAAGTGCGCATAATTCAAAAATTCTTTGTAAATTCGCTTTTTAATAGTGGGTGAGTGCTCCTGAATGGTGCATTGCCTACCGAATTTGTTGCGCAAATGATTGAGATAGAAGGAATTAACAAATACTATGGCAAGCTGCATGTGCTTCGCGATGTGAGCCTTACGATAGGCAAAGGCGAGATTGTGTCGATTGTGGGGCCGAGTGGCGCGGGAAAGACTACTCTGCTGCAAATACTCGGCACGCTCGACCGTCCGGACTCGGGAAGTGTGAGATACGACGGCGTGGATGTGCTGCGCTTGGGCAGCCGCGACTTGTCGCACTTTCGCAACCGCCACATAGGGTTTGTGTTTCAGTTCCATCAACTTCTGCCTGAATTTACCACGGTGGAGAATGTGGCAATGCCGGCCATGATTGGCGGGATGCGACAGGGCGAGGCCATGAAGCGTGCCATGGAGCTGCTCGACTTTATGGGGCTGAGTGAGCGTGCCCACAACAAGCCTTCGCAGCTCTCGGGCGGCGAGCGGCAGCGTGCGGCGGTGGCGCGTGCGCTCATCAACAGGCCTTCGGTGATTCTTGCCGATGAACCTTCGGGGAGCCTCGACTCGCAGAACCGGGAGGAGCTGCACCGGCTGTTTTTCGACCTGCGCAACGAGATGCGACACACTTTCGTGATTGTGACCCACGATGAGAGCCTTGCAGCCGACACCGACCGCACCATTCACATGAAGGATGGCGCGATTGTGCCTAAGAGCGAGGGGAATGTGATAATTGTGTAACTGAGCGACGCGACTATGAGGAATGTTTTAAGGATTATAGCTTTGTCACTGATTGTGGTGGCCGTGGTGGCATGCGGCAAGGATGAGCCGTGGGGATATGGCGACTTCCGCTTCGACATGGTGACCTTCTCGGGCTACGATGATGGCGGACACGCCCTGTTTGCCCTGCTGCAACGTGATGACAGCCGCACCGACCTGCGCACCACCGCCCGGTGCAGCCTCGAGGCCGAGCCCGGGCAGCGCATGATGCTCAACTATGTGCCGGCAGGCAGCAGCACTGGCGGCTACAGCGACATCGCCGCGCGTGGCTACACCCTTGCATTCACCGACTCGCTCCGCTTCACCTCGCGCCCCGACAGCATAGTGATGGACTCGGTGAGGCTGCGCAGCGTGTGGCGCACGGGCAACTACCTGAATCTCACCACTGAGCTGAAATACACCGAGGGCAAACGCCGGCTTGCTATAGTGATGGACAAGGACACCTGGCACAGCGACACTGTGCATGCCTATCTCTCGCACGACATGCTTGGCGAGCAGGCCTTCTTCTGGCGCAAGTGCTACATATCGGTGTATGTTGGCGCAGTGTGGAAGCTGCAAAGCTGCAAGGTGGTGCGCCTGCACCTCAATGATGTGGTGTATCCCTCCACTCGCTACTACGACTTTGCTAAATAATTGAAAAAATGGACTGACAACGAAAACAAAATAAACAAACATTATATTTATTAGAATATGGCACAACCCGAAAAGAAAGAGATTAAGATAGAGCTGACTCCAGAAGTGGCTCAAGGCAAATATGCCAATCTTGCCGTGATTTCTCACGGCCCGGCTGAGTTTTTCCTTGATATGATTTGCCTTGCGCCCAACACTCCGCAGGCCAAGGTGCAGAGCCGCATAATCATGACGCCTGAGAATGTGAAGCAGCTTATGTTTGCCCTTCAGGACAATATCAAGAAATATGAGGCAGTGTTTGGTGAAATCAAGCCGCGCATACCGGGCGCAGGCGGCACCACTCCTCCGCCGGTAATACCCTTTATGGGCAACAACTAATCACTGCGACTTGACAGCTGAGATTATAGATTTTTTAGATTTGATACTTGACCGTAGATAGCAGGTATCCGAAAAAACACTTACGAAATGAAGAATCCACTTTATATTTACAACTCTCTCTCCCGCCGCAAGGAGCAGTTTACCCCGCTCCACGAGCCAATGGTGGGCATGTATGTGTGCGGCCCCACTGTGTATGGCGACGCTCACCTGGGGCACGCCCGCCCGGCCATCACTTTCGATATTCTCTTCCGCTACCTCCAGCACCTGGGCTACAAGGTGCGCTATGTGCGCAACATCACCGATGTGGGGCACCTTGAGCACGATGCCGACGAGGGCGAGGACAAGATTGCCAAGAAGGCACGCCTCGAGAAGCTCGAGCCTATGGAGGTGGTGCAATTCTACCTCAACCGCTACCACAAGGCCATGGAGGCGCTCAATGTGCTTCCGCCGAGCATTGAGCCACACGCTTCGGGACACATTATTGAGCAAATTGAATATGTGAAGGCAATTCTCGATGCCGGATATGCCTACGAGAGCGAGGGCTCGGTGTATTTCGACGTGCCCAAGTATAACCGCGACTTCCACTATGGGAAGCTGTCGGGCCGCAACATTGATGAGCTGCTCAACACCACACGCGAGCTCGACGGACAGAGCGAAAAGCGCAATCCAGCCGACTTTGCCCTGTGGAAGAAGGCTGCACCCGAGCACATCATGCACTGGCCGTCGCCCTGGAGCGAGGGCTTCCCGGGCTGGCACCTTGAGTGCTCCACTATGAGTGAGAAATATCTTGGCAAGGTGTTCGACATTCATGGTGGCGGCATGGACCTCCAGTTCCCGCACCACGAGTGCGAGATAGCACAGTCGGTGGCACACTCGGGTCATGATGCCGTGCGCTACTGGATGCACAACAACATGATTACCATCAACGGGCAGAAGATGGGCAAGTCGCTGGGCAACTTCATCACCCTCGATGAGTTTTTCCACGGCACGCACCAGGCACTGGCGCAGGCCTATTCGCCAATGACGATACGCTTTTTCATCCTCCAGGCCCACTACCGCGGCACAGTGGATTTCTCCAACGAGGCCCTTCAGGCTGCCGAGAAGGCCTACGAGCGCATGATGGATGGCTGGAAGCGCCTCAATGAGCTGAAGCCCGCCGAGACATCGACGGTGGATGTTGCCGGCCTTGCCGAAAAGTGCGAGGAGGCGATGAACGACGACCTCAACACGCCCATCGTGATTGCACACCTATTCGATGCCTGCCGCGCCATCAACTCGGTGAACGACGGCAAAGCCACAATCTCGGCTGCCGACCTCGAGCAGCTCAAGGCCACATTCGGCACATTCCTCTTCGATGTGCTTGGCATAGTGGATGAGCGTGCCGGTGGCTCGGGCGTGAACCTGAAGCCCTACGAGGAGGCTGTGGATTTGCTCCTCAACATTCGCCGCGAGGCCAAGCAGAAGAAGGACTGGGCCACGAGCGACCTTATCCGCAACCGCCTCGCCGAAATTGGCTTCGACGTGAAGGACACCAAGGACGGCTTTGAGTGGAAAGTGAAGTAAGAAAGCCTTAAGGCAGGGGCGCCTTTGCCCGACAAGGAGGGCCACATTACGACAAAAAGCTATAAATGAACTATAATAAGATTATGGAAATGAAGAAAAGCTGGATTTTGGAGGCTGTGATTCTTGCAATCGGCCTCGTGGTGCTTGGCTTCAACATTAAAGCCGGCATTGAAGAATTTGTGAGCAAAGACCGCAAAGTCACGGTGAAGGGTCTCTCCGAAATGGAAGTGCCGGCCAACAAGGTGACATGGCCCATCGTGTCGAAGCTCATAGGCAACGACATGCAGCAGCTCTACCGCGACATCAACCGCAACAACCGCATAATCACCGATTTCCTAAAGAAGAACGGCATTGGCGACAACGAGATTGTGGTGAACCCACCTGTGGTGATCGACATGAGCGCCGAGCGCTATGGGGCCGACAACAAGGCTTATCGCTACAATATCACGTCCACTATCACAGTCACCTCCACGCAGGTCGATAAAGTGCGCTCCATCATCGCCAAGCAGGCCGACTTGCTGAAGGACGGTGTGGCGATAGTGGACGGAGGCTATGAGATGCCGATTGTGTATGAGTACACATCGTTCAGCGAAATAAAGCCCAAGATGATGCAGGAAGCAATCCAGAACGCACAGAAGACCGCCGAGCAGTTTGCCATCACCAGCGACAGCGAGCTGAAGAAGATAGTGAGTGCCGACCAGGGGCAGTTCTCCATCGAGAACCGCGACAGCTACACACCCCACATCAAGAAGCTCCGCGTGGTCACGACAATCACTTACTCACTGAAAAATTAGCCGACGATGCCAAGCAGCAACCGCCAGATATTAGAGCAGAAGCAGGCCACACGCTTGTGGCTTGCCCCGCAGCAGAAGCTGCTGGGCCGCCTGCTCGAGATGACCGGCAATGAGCTGGAGGAAGAGGTGCGCCGTGCCACCGAGGAGAATCCGGCACTGGAGGTGGTGGAATCGTCGCCCACCGAGCAGGAGCCGGTGGCCCGCGATGAGGAGGGCGAGGTGATACACGAAACTGCCGACGACATGATGAAGGCCGACTACCGCTCGGAGGACGACATTCCATATTACCGCCTCAACGCCTCCAACCGCAGCAGCGACGACGATGACTATGAGCCAGAGGCCGTGGACGAGAACTCAATCTACGACTACCTCATGGCACAGATAGGAGAGCGCGAGCTGTCGGAAAAAGAGCTGACGATAGCGCAATACATCGTAGGCAACATCTCCGACACGGGCTACCTGCAACGCGGAATAGATTCGATAACCTTCGACATCATGGACCACACCGGACTCGAAGTGAGCGACAGCGAGGTGGACCGAGTGTATCAGCTGGTGCGGGAGCTCGACCCTGCCGGAGTGGGTGCCACCGACCTGCGCGACTGTCTGCTGTTGCAGCTTGAGCGGCTGAAAGGCGATGAAATATCGCTGCTCGCCTACCGCGTGATAGATGAGTGCTTCGACCTATTCTCCAAGAAGCACTTCGACAAGATAGCATCGCAACTTGGCATAAGCGAGGATGTGATGCGGCGAGTGTTCGACCTCATCAGGAGCCTCAACCCCAAGCCCGGCAACACCATAACCGGCATTGCCGACGACAGCCACAGCCAGCAGATTGCGCCCGACTTCAGCGTGGAAATCGACGGCAGCGACCTCACTATCAACCTTCTCAACTCGGTGCCGGCATTGCAGATTTCGGAAAGCTATTCGCTCTTCTATGAGCAATATGCCACCAAGAAGCCTGCCACCGACAAGGAGCGCGACATAGCCGGCGACATCAAGGACAAATACACGAAGGCAAGCACCTTCATCGCCATGCTGCGCCAGCGCAACGACACACTGTTTCGCACCATGCGGGCCATAGTGCACCGCCAGAAGCTGTTTTTCCTCACTGGCGACACGGCCGACCTGAAGCCAATGGTGCTAAAGGACATAGCAGCGGATGTGGAGCTCGACGTGTCGGTGATATCGCGAGTGACGCGCAACAAATATGTATCGACCGAGTGGGGCATCTTCCCGCTGAAATACTTCTTCTCGGAGGGCATGATGCACGAGTCGGGCGAAGAGGTTTCGACCCGCGAAGTGCTGAGCCACTTGCAGCAGCTCATCGACGGCGAAGACAAGAGCCGGCCACTGAGCGACGAGAAGCTCTGCGACCTGCTGCGCGAGAAAGGCTACGAGATTGCCCGGCGCACCATAGCAAAATATCGTGAGCGCCTCTCAATCCCAGTTGCCCGCCTCCGCAAAGAACTGTAATTTTTCTGGGCTAAGAGCCATCAGCCCACAGCTCATGGCCCAAAGCAACAAAAGAAATAAAAAATTATGCAAGCATTAGCGCGACTATTCTCCACACTGCTGAGCCCACTGCTCATGCCCACCTACGGCATCTTTCTGGTGCTGTGGGTGTCGATATTGTGTTATCTGCCCACAGGCACCCGCATGGTGGTTCTGCTTGTGGTGTTTGGAATCACCTGCATCTTGCCCATGACGGTGATTGCAGTGCTTCACAACCTGAAGGTGATTGAGGACAAGCGCCTCGTCAACCGCAAGGAGCGCCTGTGGCCCTACATAGCGGCATTCATCTGCTATGTGGGATGCGGACTCTATCTCACCCACATCCACATGCAGCAATGGGCCGTGGTCTTCGCCTGGGGCGGCGCGGCAGCGTGCGTGGTATCGACGATAGTGAATTTCTGGTGGAAAATAAGCGCCCACATGGCAGGCATAGGCGGAGTGCTGGCATTTATGGTGCGCCTGCGCATGGACGGGCTCGCCGCCTTCAACATCTACTGGATAGTGTGTGCCATCATCATCCTTGCCGGAGTGCTTGGCTCCTCACGCATCTACATGGAGCGCCACACGTTCTGGCAAGTAGTTGCCGGCTTCCTCAATGGCTACATCTGCGTCTTCGCCCTCTCCAAGCTCCTCGCATAATCCCCCCATCCGCTCACAAACAGCAATATTTGCATAATGGAAATCAAAGATACGCTTCACTCTCTTAACGAAATCTACAACCGTATATCGGCCAATAGTCCCAATGTAGATTTTCATTCGTTCCGTAACGATGCTGCCATTGTCACTCACTTTGCGCAGCTTCAAGGAAGATTAGAGTGTGAGTGTTTTGAAGACCGGGCGAATGCAATCCTCAGCAAGTGGTTGCCTCTTATTTGCCCTGATGAGCCGGGACTTCCCATCGATGAGGTTGTGATGGAGCCTGCTTGCCCGCGTCCCTACGGCCTGTTATCAAGCCTTTTTCCCTCACCATTCCACGATTCGGCTTCGTCTAAATTCACCTTTATCGACTTATTTGCCGGAATTGGCGGAATTAGGCTTCCTTTCACTGAAAACGGTGGCAGGTGTGTCTTTTCTTCGGAGTGGGACAAGGCGGCTCAGGACACTTATGCGGCTAATTTTGGAGAATTGCCATTCGGCGACATCACAAAGATTTCTTCCGATAAAATTCCTCCTCACGATGTGCTTCTTGCCGGATTCCCTTGCCAGGCTTTCTCTATCATTGGTAAAATGCAGGGATTCAACGACATTCGTGGCACTATGTTCTTTGAGGTCGCTCGCATTCTAAAGCACCACAACCCTAAAGCTTTTCTTCTTGAGAATGTCAAGCAACTGGTCTCGCACGATAAAGGGAAAACTTTTACGGTCATCCTCAATACTCTCCATTCTTTGGGTTATCATGTGAAATGGAAAGTCCTTAATGCACTCGATTTTGGCCTCCCGCAAAAGCGTGAGCGTGTTATAATCGTTGGATTCAAGAACAATGAAGCTTTTGATTCGTTCAACTTCAATTTCAATCCAATCCCCTACAATTTATCATCTGTCCTTGAACCCGACAATCATGTTGATAAATCACTCTTCGCTTCAGATATGATTAAGATGAAACGCCTCAGGAGTGTCGAGGGGAAAAATGTGTTCTACCCCTCTATTTGGCACGAGAATAAGGCCGGAAATATTTCCATTCTGCCCTATGCTTGTGCCTTGCGCACCGGAGCCTCCTATAACTATCTGCTCGTTAATGGCTATCGCCGCCCTTCTTCTCGCGAATTACTTAGGCTGCAAGGTTTTCCCGAAGAATTCATCATTGCAGTTTCCCATCAGGAAATTCGCCGTCAGACCGGTAATTCCGTCGCAGTTCCAATGATTCGTGCGGTAGCAAAAAAAATTATTGAATTATTATGAAACTGCCAAGATTAAGAGACTCTCGCAAATTATCCCATGAATTCTGGCCTTTAGGTCTGATTCCTCTCAGCGTAATTCACAAGTTTGCTGCCGGTTTTGTTTATAGGCTTTATTGTGGACATAAAGACATAACTGGCGATGATTGGGGTGACATTCTCGCTGAGGCAATTGGCGGTGTCCATCTTGCTAAGCCTTTGGGATTGTCCGACATTGTTACTGATTCCACTGCTTGGTCGGCAAAGACTGTAAAGAGCAAAGACCCTTTCTCTCAGCAAACGGTTAGATTGATTAGTGGGCGAAACTCCCCCGATTACTCCTATGGCATTGAGGATCCCCATGAAAACATTCAGGACACCGGTGATGCCGTTCTTGGTATTTGGAATGGTCGTGTGGATATAGCGCAGGCTCATCATTCTCAGCTCCGGTCAATAGTCCTTCTACGAAATTACGATTGCACAGAGTTCGTAGTTTATGAGGAATATCTTGAGCACTTCAATATTAGTGAATATGAGTGGAGGGAAAACCCGCAGGCCAACCTTGAAGGATTCAACAAGCTGTCGGGTGCAAAATGGTTCACCTGGCAACCACATGGCTCTCAGTTCACCATACATTCCTCTGTGCCGGACAATGCGATAAAATTCCGTGTGAAGCGTCCTCCTGTGATTTCTCAGCATGATGTGCTGCAAAGTATTTGATTCAGTGAGTCATGGGTTGAAATTTTATAAACAACAAGGAAATTAATAACCAAAAAAATAGTGAAAATTTTATGAAACCAATAGTTAGCGTGATTATGGGCAGCACCAGCGACTTGCCCATTATGGAGAAAGCTCTCAAGTTTCTCGATGAGATGGAAATTCCCTTTGAGGTGAATGCCCTCTCGGCCCACCGCACTCCGACGGAGGTAGAGGAGTTTGCCCACGGAGCCAAAGGCCGTGGCATAAAGGTGATTATCGCTGCTGCCGGCATGGCGGCACACTTGCCGGGCGTGATTGCGGCAATGACACCGCTACCGGTGATTGGCGTGCCTATCAAATCCACAATCGAGGGTCTCGACGCCCTGCTCGCCATCGTGCAGATGCCGCCGGGAATCCCCGTTGCCACTGTGGGTATCAATGCCTCGCTCAATGCCGCTATCCTTGCCATGCAGATGCTCGCACTCAGCGATGAAGCCGTAGCTTCCCGCTTCGAGTCCTACAAAGCCGGCCTTGCCCAAAAGATAGCCAAAGCCAACGAGCAGCTCAGCGAAATAAAATATTCTTATAAAACTAATTGATGATGAACTACAAGCGTCGCTCCACAATCTCAGTAGCCATAGGCGGCACGCCACTGGGCTCGGACTATCCCATACGCGTGCAGTCGATGACCAACACATCGACCAACGACATCGAAGCCAGCGTGGCACAGTGCCGGCGCATCGCCGATGCCGGTGCCGACTATGTGCGCCTCACAGCTCAGGGTGTGCGTGAGGCCGAGAACATTGGCGAAATTCGCCGCCGCCTGCGCAGCATGGGGTGCAATGTGCCTCTCGTTGCCGACATTCATTTCAATCCCAAGGCCGCTTTCGCAGCTGCCCAGGTCACCGACAAGGTGCGCATCAACCCGGGCAACTTTGTGGATGCCGCCCGCACCTTCAAGAAACTATCCTACACCGATGAGGAATATCACTTGGAGCTTGAGCGCATTCACGATGCGCTGGTGCCTTTCATCGCCCTCTGCCGCGAGCATGGCACGGCGGTGCGCCTTGGCGTGAACCACGGCTCGCTCAGCGACCGCATAATGAGCCGCTATGGCGACACTCCTGCCGGCATGGTGGAGAGCGCCATGGAGTTCCTGCGCGTATTTGTAGCCGAGAACTACCCGAATGTGGCCATATCAATCAAGGCTTCGAATACGGTGGTGATGGTAGAGACCGTGCGCCGACTGGTGCGTGCCATGGATGCCGAGGACATGCACTTCCCACTACACCTTGGTGTGACCGAGGCCGGCGATGGCGAGGACGGCCGCATTAAGTCGGCCGTGGGAATTGGCACGCTGCTTGCCGAGGGAGTGGGCGACACTATCCGCGTTTCACTCAGCGAAGAGCCCGAGTTGGAGATTCCGGTGGCTCGCAAACTCGTGGATTACATCACCGCCCGTGCCGGGCACAAGCCTATTGCCGGCGGCTTGAGCAGGGGCTACGACCCTGTGTGCCCAAAGCGCCGCTCCACAACAGAGGTGGCCGGCGTGGTGGGTGGCCGCATGCGCCCGGTGGTGATTGCCGACGTAGCTCCCGATGCACTCAAGGGCAAGATGCGCCCCGATTTCTTCTTTGCCTCCACCGGCTGCCCGGCAGGCAACGGCACAGACCGCTTCATCGTGCCTCACGCCATCTATCGTGGTGGGGTGAATGAGTCGCCGCTCTTCTCGCTCGCCGAGATTGATGCTCTCCTCGCTTGCCCTGCCCCGCTCAAGTGGCTTGTGGTGAGCGACGATGTGCCTGTGGCTGCCCTCGAAGCCCTGCGTGGCAACAGCAGTACGGTGCTCATCATCGAGCCGGCCAGCATCAATGTGCCGGCCGGTGAGCAGGCCTTGCTCCATGCCCTCACCGATGCCGGCATCTCACTGCCTGCCGTGATAAAGAACACCTATCACGATGACGACGATGAGTGGCTACAGGTGAAGGCTGGTTCCGACTTTGGCACTCTGTTGCTCAATGGCTTCGACGATGGAATATGGCTCTCGGCACCACGCTGCGCCGACGCTGACCGCCTCGTCCGCTACGAGCTGGGAATACTCCAGGCAAGCCGCCTGCGCATGAGCAAGACGGAGTTTATCTCCTGTCCCGGCTGCGGCCGCACGCTCTACGACCTACAGACAACCGTGAAGCGCGTGAAGGAGGCTACCGCCCACCTCTCGCACCTGAAAATAGGCATTATGGGCTGCATAGTGAATGGCCCGGGCGAGATGGCCGATGCCGACTATGGATATGTGGGCGCAGCTGCCGGAAAAATAAGCCTCTACAAGAACAAGGAGTGTGTGGAGCGCAACATCCCCGAGGATGAGGCCATTCCGCGCCTCATAGCTCTCATCAAGGCAAATGGCGACTGGGTTGATCCCGAATAGCACTGTCTTTATCACTCTCTGCAAAAGAAAACGACACGCACTACCATCAAGCAACGCTGCCGACTGCCATACCCGCCGCAGTCGGCAGCATTGCTTTTGCAAAATCGGCAACTCTACATTGGGGATATTCAGTTAATGGCTTGAATTTTCTACCAGGGAAAGGCCCGTGATGGTCGTATGTCGGTATGGTTTTGAATTTGCCGGCCATTTTTCAGTTCTCGGCGCATGAAACAGGGCGTTTTTGAGTTGGAAGGGTATAAGTGACCGCCTCCGATGGAGTTCGGAGGTCGGGAAGCGGCATGATTTTTTATGCCCGTCGTTTCTGCCGCCTCTTCTCCGTTTCTTCGGTGGCAAGTTGCCGCGCGGCAAGTATCGCGGCGTTTGCCATGTGGATGCCGAAAAAGAGCAGCAGTGTCTCGCTGCGGGAGTTGCGTGCCGATATCCGGCCTACGCCGTAGTGCTGTTTCTGAT
>JAQXTJ010000160.1 GCA_029219425.1 Bacteroidales bacterium | reverse complement strand
AAGTTGCTTGGACTACTACACGTTTAGTCACGCTTTGAAAACAAATTAAACCGCCGTATGCCGAACGGCACGTACGGTGGTGTGAGAGGAAAGGAAACGAAAGCAGGTCAGAAAGCTTTCGTTTCCCGACCTACTCGATTGCCCGGGATGGCCGGATGGCGGGAGATGAGTGCTGCTGACTGCTGTGGCGGCTGTTGCCTGAGTGGCAGCCGGTGGCAGAGGTGGGTGTGTGAAAATGGGTTGCTGAATATTAAAAAACGTTTATTAGGAAAATTTGGTGAAAGAATTGTTTTTTTGTGTAAGTTAATTATAGTAATTTTGTGGTGAGGTGGGATTCTGTGAATAGTGGGATTGTGCGATTGAAAATGTTGCACAATTGGCAGGATTCTTCGATTGAAATCACTTATCGTGATTGATTGAGTTATAATAAAAAAGAACATTCTAATCCTTCGGACAGAGAAGAGGGAAAATATATATTGGCTGAGATGACAAGAGCAAGGAAAACAACTATTGCAATGGCAGCCGCAGTGGCTGCGCTATTCACTCAAAATGCCGGGGCAGAGGAGCTCTCGGCACTCACGCGCGTGAATGTGCTGAAGGTGGTTGAGGCTACCGTGCCGCAGACAATGATGATTGGCAAGGTGGATGTGAGGAGCGTGGCAGCCGATGACGACCGGCGCACAGTGATGGTTGACCTCAATGAAACCTACGCTTATGTGCCATTCACAGAAGCCGGCATAGCACGGCTTGAGAAAGAGGTGGCAATGGCGCTTCCGGAGAAATATGCAGGATATAAGGTGAAACTTACCATAGAGGGCAACGATGTGAGCGACTATATGCCGCTCTACGGGCCCGAGGTGCGACGCAAGCACGAGAACCGGTTTGTCACTCGCGTGCAGCCACAATTCACTTGCGGGAGCGGACTCGAGGGGAATATCATAGCATTGTGGCAGAGCCACGGCTGGTACTTCGAGCCGAAGCTCAACCGCTGGGAGTGGCAGCGTGCACGAATATTCCAGACGGTGGAGGACCTTTACACACAGAGCTATGTGATGCCTTACCTGATGCCCATGCTCGAGAATGCGGGCGCTATAGTGATGAGTCCGCGCGAGCGCGACACGAGCAGCCATGAGGTGATAGTGGATGCCGACGGTGGCTACGCACAGGGCGGCTATGGCGAGACACGCGGCTCGGAGAAGTGGCGCGATGGCGATGGTGTGGGCTTTGCCTATGCCCGCAAGCGCTATGAGGGCTTTGAGAATCCCTTTGCCGACGGGCATTACCGCGTGGTGAAGACCTCCAAGAACAAGAAGAAACTGAGCACGGCACACTGGAGCGCACGCATGCCCGAGGCCGGCAGCTATGCTGTGTATATCAGCTACAAGACGGTGGAGAAGAGTGCCACCGATGTGGTGTATCGCATCAACGCCGCCGATGGGCAGCACACCTTCGTGGTGAACCAGCAGATGGGCGGCGGAACGTGGATCTACCTTGGCCACTTCCCGCTTGTGAAAGGAATGAACGAAAAAGTGGTGGAAGTGCTCAACTACTCGGAAAATGCCAAGGGCGCAGTGGTGACGGCCGACGCGGTGAAGATAGGCGGCGGCATGGGCAACATTGCACGCCGTGTGGAGGCACTTGCCGAGAACGTGAAGAGCAGCGACAGCAAGGCCGAGAAGCCTCTGGAGCTGCCCGACATGGACTACCGCTATCAGGTGAGCGAGCATCCGCGATACACCGAGGCGGCACGCTACTTCATGCAGTGGGCAGGCGTGCCCGACAGCATCTACTCGCCCTCTCGGGGTGTGAACGACTACACCGACGACTATCGCTGCCGCGGCTACTGGGTGAACTACCTTGCCGGCGGCTCGGAGGTGTATCCGCAATATGGCGGACTGGGCATACCCGTGGATCTCGCCTTTGCATTCCACAGCGATGCCGGAACCACTATGAACGACGACATTATAGGCACGCTGGGAATATATTGCACCAACAAGTTTGGAAAGTATGCCAACGGCACTCCGCGCATCACCTCTCGCACCTACACCGACATGGTGATGAGCAACATAGTGAACGACATACGCGCCCAATATGAGCCGCAGTGGACCCGCCGAGGCATGTGGGACAAATCCTACTTTGAGGCGCGAGTGCCCGAGGTGCCCACGATGCTGCTCGAGCTGCTGTCGCACCAGAATTTTGCCGACATGAAATATGGGCTCGACCCCAACTTCCGCTTCACAGTGAGCCGCGCCATATATAAAGGAATGCTGGAATTCATTGCCAGGCGCGATGGCCGCAGCTATGTGGTGCAGCCGCTGCCGGTGAGCGACTTTGCGATAACGCAGGTGGGGGACAACCGCTTCGTGCTGAAGTGGAAAGCCACGAAGGACACGCTGTGTGACAAGGCCGACGCCACGAGCTATGTGGTGTGGGAGCGTGTGGGCAACGGAGCCTTCGGACTCAGAGAAGTGACTGCCGAGCCGCGCCTTGAGGTTACAATCGACGACCACCAGATACATAGTTACAAGATAGAGGCGATGAACGCAGGCGGACGCAGCTTCCCCTCGGAGGTGCTTGCCTGTGGCGTTGCCGAGAATGCCAAGGGCACGGTGCTGGTGGTGAACGGGTTTACGCGAGTATCGGCCCCCGACTGGTTTGACGCAGGCCGCATCACAGGCTTCTATGATGAGAAAGACCATGGCGTGCCATATATGAACGACATCAGCTTCATAGGGTCGCAATTTGAGTTCCGCCGCGACATACCGTGGATGGACGACGACTGTGCGGGCTTCGGCGCAAGCCGGTCGAACTATGAGACGCGCGTGATAGCAGGCAACACCTTCGACTATCCTGCGGTGCATGGTGAGGCGATAATGAAGGCCGGCTACAGCTTCACCTCGGCGAGCGTGGCGGCGGTGAGCTGTGGCAAAGAGGAGATGGCGCGATATCCCATAGTGGACCTCATACTTGGCAAGCAGAAAGAATACACCCTGGGCCGCGGAGCATATCCGAGCCGCTACAAGGCTTTCCCACGGGAGCTGCAAACGGCAATCACCGAGTATTGCCGCGGCGGTGGCAGCATATTCGTGACCGGGGCCTACGTCGCCACCGACATCTGGGACAACAAGAACCTCCATGACGAGCAAGGCAAGAAATTTGCCAAGGAAGTGCTCGGCTACCAGTGGAGAGTGGGGCAGGCGTCGCTCACGGGCGAGGTGTACTCGGTGCCCTCGGTGATGCGCACGCTCGACATGCCGGGAGCAGAGTGGAAATTCTCGAATGAGCTGAATGAGAAGTGCTACTGCGTGGAGTCGCCCGACGCGATATACCCGGCCGATCCAGCCACAGGAGTCACCATAATGCGCTATCGCGAGAACAACATACCGGCAGGAGTGGCGAGCCGCAAGGACGGCTACCGCACCTGCGTGCTGGGCTTCCCCTTTGAGACGATAGAGAGCACCGCAGGCCGGGAGCAGCTCATGGCGAAGGTGCTCGAGTTTCTTGGAGGGAAATAAACCGAGATAATTAGCATATTTATATTATAAACAACTATTAAACTAAAACAAACTAAAAAAGGACAATGAACAAGACCGTAAACTGCTTTATTCCATTTGCCAACGAAGAGCAAGTGGCAGCAACAGTAGCTGAGTTGAAGTCTTACGACTATCTCGTGAAAAAGATTTACCTTCTACAGAAGGAAGAGGGCACAGGCTCGGTGGAGGGCTGTGAGGTGATAAAGATAGATGGCCTGACGTCGAGCAAGACCATGAAGCAGATTGCCGGGCACGCCGATGCCGACTATGTGCTGCTCTACACAAAATACGACCGCCTGAAGTTTGGCGTGTTTGCAGTGGACCGCTTTGTGAAGCTCGCCGAGGACACCGGGGCAGGCATGCTCTATGCCGACCACTACAACGGCGATGAGCCCGACCGCACCAAGGCACCCGTGATAGACTACCAGATGGGCAGCCTGCGCGACGACTTCGACTTCGGCTCGGTGCTCTTCTTCTGTGCTGAGGCATTCAAGAAGGCCGCAGAGAAGATGAAAGCCGACTATGAGCACGCCGGACTCTACGACCTGCGCCTGAAGCTGAGCCAGTTTGCCGACCTGGAGCACATCAACGAGTTCCTCTACAGCGACATTGAGCTCGACACGCGCAAGAGCGGCGAGAAGATGTTTGACTATGTGGATCCACGCAACCGTGGCCGCCAGATTGAGATGGAGCAGGCCGTGACCGAGCACCTGAAGGAGATAGGCGGATACCTTGCACCCGGCTTCAAGCACATAGAGTTTGGAGAGGACAATTTTGCCGTTGAGGCATCGGTGATAATTCCTGTACGCACCCGCGAGCGCACCATAGCCGACGCCATAGAGAGCGCGCTTATGCAGAAGACCGACTTCCCATTCAATGTGATTATCATTGACAACTGCTCGACCGACCGCACCACTGAGATAATCCGCGAGAAATTTGGCAACAACCCACAGGTGATACACCTCATCACGGGCGACATAAGCGTGGGCGGCTGCTGGAACGTGGCAGCACATCACCCCCAGGTGGGCAAATTCTGCGTGCAGCTCGACAGCGACGACGTGTATGCCGATGAGAACACGCTGAGCACTATGGTGAAAGCCTTCTATGAGCAGAATTGCGCCATGGTGGTGGGCTCATATACCCTCACCGACATCAATAAGAACATCATTCCGCCGGGACTCGTGGACCACAAAGAGTGGACTCCCGACAACGGACGCAACAACGCACTGCGCATCAACGGCCTTGGAGCACCGCGAGCATTCTACACTCCGATACTCCGCACTGTGAAGCTGCCGTGTGTGAACTACGGAGAGGACTATGCGCTTGGCCTTAACATGTCGCGCAACTACCAGATAGGCCGCGTATATACCTCGGTGTATCTGTGCCGCCGCTGGGACGACAACAGTGATGCCGCTCTCGACGTGGAGAAGATGAACCGCAACAACACCTACAAGGACCGCATTCGCACATGGGAGCTCAAGGCCCGCATTGCGATGAACAAGAACAAGTGACAATCGCAGATGGGAATGGAAGAGGAGGCAATTGACGCAGTTGAGGCACTTTTCAGGCAACAGATTACTGAATGGGGCACTGCACGCGACAACTATGCCAAGCTCAGCCAAGTGAAAGTGCGCGAATTCACCGTTCACGGGTCGAGAGTGATGGTGCAGTGCAATCCCGAGCGGCTGCGCTCATCGGCCGCGAGGGTTGATAAGGCTGCAATATCACATCGTGAGTGTTTTCTGTGCAAAGCCAACCGTCCGGTGGAGCAGCGCGTGATGGAGTGGGGCGACTATGAGATAATCGTGAATCCCTATCCCATCTTCGCGAAGCATTTCACGATTCCCACACGCAAGCATAAAGCCCAACGCATCGTGTCGCGCATAGGCGACATGATGCGGTTGGCATTGCTGATGCAAGGCTACACTGTCTTCTACAATGGCCCGAGCTGTGGGGCTTCGGCTCCCGACCACTGCCATTTTCAGGCTGGAATCGGTGGCTTTATGCCCATTGAGGCCGAAATAGCCTCTGCTGCCCGAAATGAGGTGGCGAGAGAGGGCAGGGAAGCACGCTTGAGTGCATCAAAGGTGCACGGCTGCAATGTGATGGTTATCGATGCCACAACGATAGATGGCTGCTGCAAGCTGTTTGACTGCCTTTATAGGGCATTGCCGCAGAGCGACGACATCGAAGAGCCGATGATGAACGTGCTTTGCTGGCGCACGGGTGAGCAAGGAGTCGCGGTTGTGGTGATACCACGCAGCAAGCACCGCCCCGACTGCTACTATGCCGAGGGTGAGGCTAAACTGCTGATTTCACCTGCATCGGTCGATTTGGGAGGAGTGGTGATTGCATCGCGAAAAGAAGATTTTGAGCGGATCACCGCCGAAGATATAGCGGCAATTTTCAGTGAGGTGTGCATCACCGATGCCGAAGTTGCCGGAATTATTGAAAAAATTAAGAATAAAACTACAAATTGAGATAAAAGAATATGAGTGGAGTACCGCGCGTGAGAGTGGGCATAATGAATGAGCCGCAGGTGGATTTTGTGCTCTTTGGCGATTACCGCGTTGATGGTGGTGATGCCGTGACTGGGGCACAGAGTGCCGAAGCCACAGCCGACGGAAAGGTGAAGTGGGGAGACCGAGTTGCCGACACTGTAACTTTTGAACCGGTTGATGCTGCAAGTGGCTTTTTTGAGCTGAAGGACGTGACCATAGGTGTGAATTTCCACTGGGAGCGCAAGGAGAACCAGCGATTCGGCGGTGCCCTGCACCTTATTGTGGAGCATGGACGGCTGACGGCGGTGAATGTGCTGCCTGTGGAGGACTACCTTCTGAGTGTGATTTCGAGCGAGATGAGCGCAACGGCGTCGCTTGAGCTGCTCAAGGCGCATGCCGTGATTTCGCGAAGCTGGCTCTTGGCTCAGATCGACAAGAACAAGCGCATCACCGAGGCACACGAGGACTACAAGGCTGTGGAAGAAGGCGGCGACGATGAGATGATAAAGTGGTATGACCGCGAGGACCACGTGAACTTCGACGTGTGTGCCGACGACCACTGCCAGCGTTACCAGGGCATCACGCGCCAAAGCACTGAGCGCGTGCGCGATGCCATAAAGGCCACTTGGGGCGAAGTGCTCACCTACGGCGGAGAGCTGTGCGACGCGCGCTTCTCGAAGTGCTGCGGCGGAGTGTATGAGGAATTTGAGAACTGCTGGGAGCCGAAGCACTACGACTACCTCGAGGCGCGACGCGACGATGATGACGAGATGAACTTCCCCGACCTCACCACTGAGGCGGCAGCCGAGGAGTGGATTCTCACATCGCCCAAGGCACACTGCAACACTACCGACGTGCAGATACTCTCGCAGGTGCTCAACAATTATGACCAGGAGACAACCGACTTCTACCGCTGGACTGTGGAATACACACAGGAGGAGCTTGCCGCGCTCATATTGCGCCGCTCGGGCATAGATTATGGGCAGATACTCGACCTACAGCCCGTGGCACGCGGCACCTCGGGCCGGCTCTACAAGCTGAAGATAGTGGGAACCAAGAAGACACTCACGATAGGCAAAGAGCTGGAGATACGCCGCACGCTGTCGCCCTCGCACCTCTACAGCTCGGCATTCATAGTGGAGCGGCATGATGTGACCGACGGAGTGCCCGGCAAATTCGTGCTGCGCGGAGCTGGCTGGGGACATGGTGTGGGACTGTGCCAGATAGGCGCAGCAGTGATGGGCGAGAAAGGCTATAACTACAAGGAGATATTATTGCACTATTTTATTAACGCCAACATAACAACACTTTACCAATAAAACAACTATTATGGAAAAACTAAAGAACATATCACCATGGGTGTGGGTGCCTACGCTCTACTTTGCACAAGGCATACCCTACTTTATCGTGAACAACATTTCTGTGATGATGTTTGCCAAGATGGGCGTACCTAACGGTCAGATGGCACTGTTCACCAGTCTGCTCTATCTGCCGTGGGCGATAAAGCCCTTCTGGAGCCCCTTTGTGGATATCATCAAGACCAAGCGCTGGTGGACGATAGCGATGCAGATAATCATGTCAGCAGCATTCGTGCTGCTCACGCTGTCGATGCCGCATCCCGAGCCAGAGATGATAGCCTCGGGACAGACACCGATAAGCATTTTCACCATCACACTGCTGCTCTTTGCAATCACGGCCTTTGCCTCGGCCACGCACGACATAGCAGCCGACGGCTTCTACATGATAGCACTCACGCAGAAGAACCAGGCGGCATTCGTGGGCATTCGCAGCACGTTCTATCGCCTGTCGTCGATATTCGGGCAGGGCGTGCTGGTGTATATCGCCGGACTTATCGAAACCAGCAGCGGCGACATACCGATGTCGTGGCAAATGACGCTGCTCGTGACGGCGGTGCTGTTCTGCGCCGTGACGCTCTACCACATCTTCTTCATGCCGCGCCCCGAGGTGGAGAAGAAGGCCGAGGGCGAGCCTATGAGCGCAGGCAAGATAATGCAGGAATTTGGCCGCACCTTCGTGACCTACTTCAAGAAGCCCGGACTGATACTCGCAATCCTCTTTATGCTGCTCTATCGCCTGCCCGAAGCGTTCCTGATAAAGATGTGCACGCCATTCCTTGTGGCATCGCGCGAAGTGGGCGGACTTGGACTCTCGACTGAGAACGTGGGACTTGCCTACGGCACAATAGGCGTGCTGTTTCTCACCGTTGGTGGCATACTTGGCGGCCTTTACGCATCGAAAGTGGGCTTGAAGAAGTCGCTGTGGTGGATGGCGGCAGGAATGACCTTGCCGTGCCTCACCTTTGTGTATCTTGCCGAGTGCCTGCCCACCAACCTGGTGCTAATCAGCATCGCCATTGCAATAGAGCAATTCGGCTATGGCTTTGGCTTCACCGCCTATATGCTCTATATGATATACTTCTCGGAGGGCGAGTTCAAGACGTCGCACTATGCGATATGCACGGCGTTCATGGCATTCAGCATGATGATACCGGGCATGTTTGCCGGCTACTTGCAGGAGGTTATGGGCTATGCGCTCTTCTTCTGGATGGTGATAGCGTGCTGCGTGGCAACTGTGGTGATAACCTACTTTGCCGACCGCAAGATTGACCCGAATTATGGACTGAAGTAAAAGTGATAGACGATGATGATCAAGAAGATATTATTGCTGGCGGCATTTGCCGCTGCTGCAGTGGCTGCGAGTGCGCTTGTGAAGCCCGGTGTGGAAACTCTGCGCGACAGTGACTTCAAGGTGCTCGAAGGCAAGCGCGTGGGATTGATAACCAATCCTACGGGCGTTGATAACAACTTGAAATCGACCGTGGATATACTCCACGAGGCTCCAAATGTGCAACTTGTGGCACTTTATGGCCCTGAGCACGGCGTGCGCGGCGACGTTCATGCCGGCGACAAGGTGGGCGACTCCACCGACCCTGCTACCGGCGTGAAGGTGTATTCTCTCTACGGCAAGACGCGCAAGCCCACGAAGGAGATGCTAAAGGATGTGGATGTGCTGGTCTATGACATTCAGGACATAGGCTGCCGCTCATTCACTTTCATAAGCACCATGGGCGTGGCTATGGAAGCCTGCGCCGAGCAAGGCAAGGAATTTGTGGTGCTCGACCGCCCAAATCCCCTTGGCGGCTACAAGGTGGAGGGAAACTTGGTGGAGGAGGGCTTCACATCGTTTGTGAGCCAGTTCCCCATTCCTTATCTCTACGGACTCACTCCCGGCGAGCTTGCAATAATGCTCAATGAGGAGGGAATGCTTGCCGGTGGCAAGAAAGTGAAGCTCACTGTGGTGCCGATGACCGGCTGGCACCGCTACATGAACTACCGGCAGACCGAAATGCCGTGGCTGTTGCCGTCGCCACATATTCCCAATCCCGACGTGAGCGACTACTATCCCGCCACGGGAATCCTTGGCGAGCTTTATGGCATATCGATAGGCGTGGGCTACACGCTGCCTTTCCAGCTCATAGGCGCACCGTGGATTGATGCCGAGAAATTTGCCCAGAAGATGAACGACTTGCAGCTGCCCGGTGTGATATTCCGTCCCATCCACTACAAGCCATTCTACAGCACGGGCAAGGGCGAGAACCTACAGGGCGTGCAGATTTACATCACCGATGCGCTCGACGCCTGCTTGTCGCTCATTCAGTTCTATGCAATGCAGGTGCTTGCCGAGATGTACCCCGACCACAAGGCCTTCGAGCTGGAGGGCGTGGAGAAGCGCTTCAGTATGTTTGACAAGGTGTGCGGAAGCGACCAGATACGCAAGCGCTTCACCAAGCACTACCGCGTGGCCGACATCATCGACTACTGGAACAAGGATGCCGAAGCCTTCAAGGCACGGTCGGCAAAATACTATTTATACCGATAGCCAAAGTGGCAAAAAAACAGCTATAGAGGCTAAAAATGACAACTATGGACGAGCAATATAAGAAGTTTCTCAAAGCTGCCCGGGAATTTATTCCCAAGGACAGGATTTACACCGACGACCTGCACTGCCTTGCCTGGGGCACCGATGCCGGATTCTACCGTCACTTGCCCAAGATAGTGGTGAGGTCGAAAGACGAAGACGAGGTGGCGCGGCTGCTACGGCTTGCCGACAAGCTGGAGCTGCCGGTGACATTCCGCGCGGCAGGCACGAGTCTGTCGGGCCAGGCCGTTACCGACTCCATCCTCATCGTGGCAGGCAAGAACTGGGAGCGCTATGAGGTGTCGGCCGACGCGCGAACCATCACCCTTCAGCCCGGCATCGTGGGTGAGCGAGTGAATGAGATACTGAAGCCCTACGGGCGCATATTCTCGCCCGACCCCGCCTCGAAGAAATCGGCGATGGTGGGAGGCATAGTGATGAACAACGCATCGGGCATGAACTGCGGCACGCACGCCAACAGCGACCGCGTGCTGCAATCGTTGCGCATAGTGCTGGCCGATGGCACGGTGCTCGACACCGGCGACCGCCGCAGCTGCGACAGCTTCCGCCGCACGCACCCCGATTTCGTGAAGAAGATAGAGGAGCTCCGCGACCGCGTGAACGCCGACAAGGAGCTTGTGGCGCGAATAAAGCACAAATATGCCATCAAGAACGTCACGGGACTTAACATATACCCATTTGTGGTGTATAGCGACCCATTCAAGATAATCACGCACCTCATGGTGGGTTCGGAAGGCACACTGGGCTTTGCGAGCGAATTTAAGATGGCCACAGGGCATCTCCATAAGCACTCGGCGAGCGCGATGCTCTACTTCAGCGACATGCGCACCGCCTGCGAGGCGGTGGTGGCGATGAAGAACGGGCCAGTGCACAGTGCCGAGATGCTCGACAAGAAGTCGCTCTCCTCGGTCAACGACACGACGGGTGAGGGACTCACCGCAGTGCTCACCGAGACCAAGGCCGACAGCAAGGAGGAGCTTGCGAAGAACATTGCGGCAATCAACGAGCTGCTGAAGCCTTTCAAGCTCTATGTGCCTGCCGAGTTTACCGACAATCCGGCCGAATACTCGAAATACTGGGCCATTCGCTCGGGAATCTTCCCCTCGGTGGGCGGCACACGCCCACTTGGCACCACGGTGATTATCGAAGACGTGGCATTCCACATCGAGGACCTGCCGAGTGCCACGGTCGATCTTGCCGAGATGCTTGTGGAGCACGGCTATGACGACTCGTGCATCTATGGCCACGCGCTCGAAGGCAACTACCACTTCATCATAGCCCAGGACTTCGACAGCGAGGCCGAGGTGAAGAAATATCAGGGCCTCATGGAAGCCGTGGAGAAGCTGGTGGTGGACAAATACGACGGGTCGCTGAAGGCCGAGCACGGCACCGGGCGCAACATGGCCCCGTTTGTGAAGAAAGAGTGGGGCGAGAAAGCCTACGAGATAATGCGCGAGGTGAAGCAGCTCTTCGACCCGAAGAACCTGCTCAATCCCGGCGTAATCTTCAACGACGACCCGGATTGCTACCTGAAGGACTTCAAGCCCATGCCGCTCACCAACGACCATGTGAACAAGTGCATAGAGTGCGGGTTCTGCGAGGTGAATTGCGTGACGTGCGGCCTCACGCTGTCGTCGCGCCAGCGCATCGTGGTGCAGCGCGAGATGTCGCGGCTCCGTGCCACCGGGGAGGATCCGGCACGCCTGAAGCGGCTTGAGAAGCAATTCCAATACTACGGCAACGAGACCTGCGCCGGCGATGGACTGTGCAGCACCTCTTGCCCCATGAAGATAAATGTGGGCGAGATGATTCACGACCTACGCGCCGAGAAGCTGCCCCAGGGCAGCCTAGGCTACAGGATAGGCGACTATGCCGCACGCAACCTGCGCCGCATGGAGAGCGCACTGCGGCCGGTGCTCACGGCTGCCGGCACCTTGCAGACGGTGGTGGGCAACTCGGGCGTGAGAGCCATAGGCAAGGCCATGCACAAGGTGGGGCTGCCACAGTGGACCCCGGCAATGCCCGGAGCGCACTACTCGGGCAAGCACACACTGAAGTGTAGCAAGAAGAAAGTGGTCTATTTCCCGAGCTGCATCAACCAGACCATGGGAGCCGCCAAGACCGATGCGGTGAAGGTGGACTTAGTAGACAAGATGGTGGACCTGTTGCAGAAAGCAGGGTGGGAAGTGGTGTTTCCCGAGGGAATGAGCAACCTGTGCTGCGGCACGATATGGGAGAGCAAGGGAATGCCCGACATTGCCGACTGCAAGACCTACGAGCTTGAGCAGGCTTTGCTCAAGGCGTCGAAGAATGGCGAGTATCCCATAATGTGCGACCAAAGCCCTTGCCTGCACCGCATGAAGGAGAAGATGACTAAGGTGACGGTGCTTGAGGCTGCCGAGTTCCTGCACGACTATGTGGTAGCCGACCTCGACATAATACCGATTGATGAGCCTGTGGCAGTGCACATCACCTGCTCCACACGCAAGATGGGACTTGCAGGGAAGATAACGGCACTGGCACAGATGTGTTCGCGGCGCGTGATAGTGCCCGAGGAGGTGGGCTGCTGTGGCTTTGCCGGCGACAAAGGCTTCACTCACCCCGAGGTGAACGCCTGGGCGCTTCGCAAGCTGAGGCGACAGCTCGAGGTGGCAGGCGTGAAGCGTGGCTTCTCCAACAGCCGCACCTGCGAGATAGGCCTGTGCACCAACACCGGTGTGCCCTACCAGTCGATAGTGTATTTGATTGACGAATGCAGTAAACCTAAAACCAAATAAATGCACAAATTACTATTATGACAACACAAAACCAATCGGGACGACTGCTCTCGCTCGACATACTGCGAGGCGTGACCATAGCCGGAATGATTCTTGTGAACAATCCCGGCTCGTGGAGCGACATATACGCTCCCTTGCGCCACGCGGCATGGAACGGACTGACTCCCACCGACCTGGTGTTCCCGTTCTTTATGTTCATAATGGGAATATCCACTTATTTCTCGCTGCGGAAATTCGACTTCAGGCCGTCGAAGCAGCTGATGATGAAAATCGTGCGCCGCACGGTGATTATTTATCTGATAGGCTTGTTCATTGCTTGGCTCAGCAACTTCTGCTACGGCCTTGCTCGGGCCGACGCGGCATTGCCGCTTGGGCAGCGCATAGTGGAGGCTGCCAACAGCTTTGCCCACCTGCGCCTTGTGGGCGTGATGCCGAGGCTTGCGCTGTGCTACTGCGCGGCGTCGCTTGTGGCGATATTCGTGCGGCACAGGCTGATTCCGTGGGTGATAGGTGGCATACTTGTGGTTTACGGCACATTGCTGCTTGCATTCCACGGATATGACTTCACTGCCGACAACATCATCTATCTTGTCGATAGTGCCATCCTTGGCGAGCAGCACATCTATCATGGGCTGACGGTGGATGGGGTGAACATGGCGTTTGACCCCGAGGGCCTGCTGAGCACTCTGCCGGCAGTGGCGCATGTGCTGATAGGATTTGCGTGTGGCGAGGCGATAATGAGCACCAAGGACAACTACCGCCGCATCACCGACCTCTTCATCACAGGCACCTGCCTTATGTTTGCCGGCTTCCTGCTCGACTATGGGCTGCCAATCAACAAGAACATCTGGTCGCCCACATTCGTGCTCACCACCTGCGGCCTTGCTGCGAGCTTCCTTGGGTTGCTGATATGGATAATCGACATCAAGGGCTACCGGGCGTGGAGCCGTGGCTTTGAGTCGTTTGGAATCAACCCGCTGTTCCTTTATGTGCTTGGCGGCGTGCTGGGCATTTTCTTCGGGAGCATAAGGGTGACGTGTGGCGATGGAGCTATGTCGGTGAAGGGGCTAATCTACAAGGAGCTGCTTGTGCCGTTGCTTGGCGATGCCACGCTGGCGTCGTGCGTCTATGCGCTGCTGTTTGTGGCGCTCAACTGGAGTATAGGATATATATTGTACAAAAAGAAAATTTACATAAAGATATGATTTTAATTGCTGACTGTGGATCGACCAAGATAGATTGGTGCGTCCTCAATGGAAAAGAGAAAGTGGCCCAGGTGTTCACCAGCGGAATGAACGCAATGATGCTCACCGAGGAAGAGATGGCGGAGACCATCAAGAACGAACTGGTGCCTCAGATTGACGGTAAGGAGATTACCGAAGTGTATTACTATGGAGCAGGCTGCCTCTTTGAGAATGTGTGCAACAACGTGCGCAACGCGATAAAGCGCAACATACCCACCGCAGAGAAGATAGAGGTGCAGAGCGACCTGCTTGCCGCCGCGCGCGCCCTGTGTGGCGACAAGCCGGGCATAGCGTGCATACTTGGCACCGGCTCCAACTCGTGCTACTACGATGGCAAGGAGATAGTGGATAATGTGTCGCCGCTTGGCTACATCCTTGGCGACGAGGGCAGTGGCGCAGTGCTTGGCAAGCTGCTTGTGGGCGACGTGCTGAAGAACCAACTTCCGAAGGAGCTGTGTGACAAATTTATGGAGCAATTCGGGCTGACGAGGCAGACGATAATCGAGAACGTGTATCGCAAGCCGGCCGCCAACCGCTTCCTTGCATCGCTTTCGCCATTCTTGATTCAGAACATCGAGGAGCCGGCAGTGCACCGACTGGTGCTTAACGCATTCAAGGCATTCTTCGTGCGCAACATTGAGAACTATGCCAACTATAAGGAAATGCCTGTGTGCTTCGTAGGCTCGATTGCCTGCTACTACAAGGATGTGCTGAAGGAGGCTGCCGATGCACTCTACATCAACCTTGGCACTATCATCAAGAGCCCCATGGAGGGACTGCTGGAGTATCACTCTAAATAGTTAGGAGTTAGGAGTTAGGGGGACTTTGAATACACAAAAAACTAAAAAACGAATTGAAACTATGGCATTTGTAAAGATTAGCGAACAGGCTTCGCTATATAACGACTTGGAGAAGAAATCGGTGCTGGAACTGCTCACCGACATCAACAGAGAGGACCACAAGGTGGCCGATGCTGTGGAAAAGGCAATTCCGCAGATAGAGAAACTGGTGAGCGGCATAGTGGAGCGCATGAAGCGCGGCGGCCGCATCTTCTATATGGGCGCAGGCACGTCGGGCCGGCTTGGAGTGCTCGATGCGTCGGAGATACCGCCCACATTCGGCATGGACCCCTCGTGGGTGATAGGCATCATCGCAGGAGGCGACACTGCTCTGCGCAACCCGGTGGAGAACGCTGAGGACGACACCGTGCAGGGCTGGAAGGACTTGCAGGCTTACAATATCAACGACAAGGACACGGTGATAGGCATCGCAGCCTCGGGCACCACTCCCTATGTGATTGGCGCACTGAAGGAGGCACGCGCCCATGGCTGCCTCACAGGCTCGATTACCAGCAATCCCGATGCGCCTATAAGTGAGGCCGCCGAGGTGCCCATTGAGATGATTGTGGGACCGGAATATGTGACCGGCAGCTCGCGAATGAAGTCGGGCACCGGCCAGAAGATGATATGCAACATGATCACCACCTCGGTGATGATAAAGATGGGCCGTGTGAAAGGCAACAAGATGGTGAACATGCAGCTCTCGAATGCTAAGCTCGTTGACCGCGGCACTCGCATGGTGGTGGAGGAGCTTGGCCTGCCCTACGATGAGGCAAAGCGCCTGCTCCTGCTCCACGGCTCGGTGAAGAATGCCGTAGATGCCTATCGTGGAGTGTGACGCGCGCTATGAGAAAGTTGATTATTGCATTAGCCGCCGTGTGTGGCATGATGGGAGTGATGCAGGCTCAGGAGAAATACAAATACAACGAGTTCTACTACCAGCGTAGCAGCCTCTTTGAGCTGCTGCCGGTGGGTAACGACGATATAGTGTTCTTTGGCAACAGCATCACCAATGGCTGTGAGTGGCATGAGCTCTTCGGCAACGCCCACATAAAGAACCGCGGCATATCGAGCGACGTGATACAAGGGCTCTACGACCGCTGTGAGCCGATTATGAAGGGACATCCGCGGAAGGTGTTCCTGATGTGTGGTGTGAACGACATCTCGCACAACCTCACCGCCGACAGCATAGCCACGGCGATGGAGAAGCTCATAGTGCGCATGAAGACGCTCTCGCCGCGCACAGAAATCTACTTGCAGAGCCTCTTGCCCATCAACAACGACTTTGGCCGATACAAGGCCATGAAGGGGAAGGAGCAGGTGATAGTGGACTGCAACGTGCGCTTTGAGGCAATAGCTGCCCGGCACGGGCTCACATGGATTGACCTCTACGGCCTCTTTGCCGACGAGGACGGGAAGATGCCGCGCCGCTACACCAACGATGGGCTGCACCTGCTGGGACCGGCCTACATAGTGTGGCGCGACGCGATTGCTAAATATGTGAAGTGACGTCGCACAGTGAGATTGTGGCGCAGCACTGACAATCGTGCAGGAGGAGATGCGGAGTTTCCTTCCCTGCACGATTTTTTTGCGGGGAGATGTGGGAAAATATGAAAATTTATAATTATTTTTGCGAAAACCAACAGGAAACACAGAAAGGAATGACAAGGCTGGCAATAGTGATACCATGCTATAATGAGGAGGCTGTGATTGACGACACGGCTGCTGAGGTGCTGGGGATTCTTGGCGTCCTGGCGGAGCGTGGAGAGATTTCGGCCGATAGTTTCGTGCTCTTTGTGAACGATGGAAGCACCGATGGCACATGGCAGCTCATAGAGCAGCAGCACGCGCGGCACTGCGAGGTGAAGGGGCTGAGCCTTCTGGGCAATGTGGGACAGCAGAATGCTCTGATGGCAGGGATGATGACCGTGCGCGAGAGTGTGGATGTGGTGGTGACGATAGATGCCGACTTGCAGGACGACATCACTTGCCTGGGACAGATGCTCGCACACTACCGTGAGGGATGCGACGTGGTGTATGGCGTGCGCGAGAGCCGGGAGGTGAATGGCTACTTTAAGCGCACCTCGGCACGGCTGTTCTACCGCCTGCAACGGGTGCTCGGCGTGAGGAATGTGGACAACCACGCCGACTTTCGCCTGCTGAGCCGCCGGGCCCTCGATGAGCTTGCACGATACAAGGAGCGTGTGCTGTATTTGCGCGGCATAGTGCCGCTTCTGGGCCTGAAGTCGGCCGAGGTGTGCTACCGTTTCCGCCCGCGCAAGGCAGGAACCTCGAAATACACCATTGGGAAAATGGTGAACCTTGGCGTGAGCGGCATCACGGGCTTCACTGCGAAGCCAATCAACTACATAATAGGCACCGGCTGCCTCTTTTTAGTGGTGAGCTTTTTCATGATGCTCTACATTCTGTGGTCGTTCATTGCCGGACGAGCCGTGTCGGGCTGGACGTCGATAATGCTGTCGCTGTGGTTCATAGGAGCTATGATACTGCTCTCGATAGGCGTTATAGGCAAGTATATTGCCAATATATTTGCGGAGGTGAAGCGCCGTCCGCTCTACCACGTTGAGGAATTTCTTGACTAAGAGCAGGCAAAAAGCGTGATAAAATGCTGCCCTGACGGCAATTTTTGCCCATTTGATTTTGAGAAGTGGAGAAATAGCGTTAATTTTACTCTTTGAAATCACAGAAGAAGAAAAATAAGTATGAGAATAACGAGAATTTTGGCTGCTGTGGCAATGGCCGCAGCGGCACTATGTGGCAGCAACGCTGCACAGGCGCAAGAAGAGGCAGTGCAGGCTCCTGCCACCATGTTTCCGTATCCAGTGGCACCCGACACGATAAGCACGCTTGAGGGGCGCACCAACTACATAGTGAGCCGCTTCTGGGACAACTTCAACCTCTCGAAGCACATTGCCGACTCTGCGGCTTTCGACGGGGCGTTTCGCGACTATGTGACATTCTTTAAGTTTGCTCACCGCAACATTGTGTTTTCGTCGATAAAGCAATTCATGAACCGGGCACAATCCAATCAGACCAATTACATAATGATAATGGAGATAGCCGAGAAGGCTCTCTATGCGCCTGGAGCCGAATACTGGAGCGATGAGGCCTATCTGCCTTTTGCCAAGGCATTTGTGGAGTCGAAGAAGGTGAAGAACGCCTACAAGGTGCGCTACAAGGCGCAAATAAAGAAGATAGAGCAGAACCAGACCGGAGCTATTGCGCCCGACTTTGCCTTTGTGACCCCCGACAAGCAGAAACTCCACTTTGCCGACATCACAGGCTGCCCGATACTGCTGTTTTTCAATGACCCCGACTGCCCCGACTGCTCCATTGCCCGCCTGAGGCTGAGCACCGACGTGACGCTTAACCGCCTCATCGACGAGGGACAGGTGAAGGTGATGAGCATTATGCCCGATGGCTACACGCGCGAGTGGGCCGAGGATGCCCGCGGATATAGCGACAAGTGGATAGTCGGCGCATCGGAGGAGGCCGGCGACAACTACGACATTCGCTACTCGCCCAGCTTCTACCTGCTCGACAAGGACCACAAGATTGTGGACAAGAACATCAACCTGGAGGCGGTGAAGAGACTCTTTTAGTGTGGAGAGGCAATAGGCAGGAGGGTAGGCTACTGCGCGGGCTGATTGTTAGCTAATATATGGTTGTGGATTAATTTTTTGGAAAGTTATTTTTTATGGAGAAGAAGAATATAGCCGTGCTGATTTCGGGCGGTGTGGATAGTGCGGTGGTGGTGCACCGACTAATGGAGGAGGGGCACCAGCTCACGCTGTTCTACATACGCATAGGCATGGACAATGGCGAGGGCGACTGCTCGGCCGAGGAGGACATTGAGATGTGCCGGTTTATCGCCCGGAAGTATGGCCTGCCGCTCGAGGTGGTGTCGCTGCACGAGGAATACTGGGAGAACGTGATGGAATATGCCTTGCGCACAGTGAAGGCCGGACTCACCCCACATCCCGACATGATGTGCAACAAGATGATTAAGTTTGGCTACTTCGAGCAGCGGTGGGGCAAGGACTTCGACCTCACTGCCACCGGGCACTATGCCACCACCGACTTCATCAATGGCACGAAGTATCTTGCCACTGCGGTAGATGCCGTGAAGGACCAGACCGACTTTCTGGCGCAGATCAGCTACGACCAGCTCCGTCACATCATCTTCCCCATTGGCAACCTGCCCAAGAGCGAGGTGCGCCGCATTGCTGTAGATGTGAAGATGCCCAATGCCTACCGCAAGGACAGTCAGGGAATCTGCTTCCTTGGTAAAATCAACTATAACGACTTCATTCGCCGTCACCTTGGCGAGAAGCGCGGCAGCATCATTGAGATAGAGACCGGGCGCAAGCTCGGCGAGCACCGTGGCTACTGGTTCCACACAATAGGGCAGCGCAAGGGCCTGGGGCTTAGCGGCGGCCCGTGGTATGTGGTGAAGAAGAATGTGAGGGACAATGTGGTGTATGTGAGCAATGGCTATGACAACGAGAAGCAGTATGGCCGCACCCTGCACCTCGACGAGATGCACTTCATCTCGGGCAACCCCTGGGAGGGTGCCACCGGCCCTGTGGATATCACCTTCAAGAACCGGCACATGCCCGAGTTTCTTCGCGGCAAGCTCACGCACCTTGGGGGCATGGAATATGTGATTGAGTCGGAGCAGAAGGTGCAGGGCATCGCACCGGGGCAGTTTGCCGTAATCTACGACACAGCTTCTCACCTGTGCTACGGCAGCGGCGTAATCACCGGCCAGAAAGTGTGACGCACAACTATTAATTTTGCAGTGAAAACACATCACGATTACATTGTATTTTTTATTTTGCGTGTTGTTTAGGTGAATGTATCTTATTGTTGATGATGAAAAAGAAGAATTTTTTATTAGACCACGATATTGCTGACACGTTGCTGTTTGTGATGTGGCTTGTCTGGACTGCATTTTTTCCGAAGATACCCGATCAGATGCCACTGGGGTGGATGGCTGTGTGCGCTGTTTTGGTGATTTATCTGGCCATACCGGTTGCGATGGATCTTTTTGCTCAGTTGCGCCGGGGCTTCTCGTGGTGGGCGATATTGACAATATGGATGCTTTTGGCAGCTGTGTCGTTCGTGGCAATATTCTTTGTCAGGGTATTTGGTTGCATTGCATCGTGAGGGTGATAATATTGTGGCAGGCAGCCCTGTGTTCGCGTTACATTGTCGGGATGGGGGGACTTAGCTGAGTTTTGGAATGATTTGCCGGGATGAGAATAAATTTACGCTGTAATATTTCCTCGATTGCAAATTTATAATTATTTTTGCAATGGAAACAAGAGCTTGCACCACCCTGAAGATGCTTCAAATTAGGTGTGACATAGGGGGTGTGTGGCTTGGCTTTTGCCGGTTTATCCGGAGATAAGAAAGGATAAGAAAGTTGGTCTATGAATGAAGATAGAGTGAAACTGAGGGTTATGGGGATAACCTACAGCCAGGTGCAGCAGGGTGCCTACGCCCTGGTGCTGGAGCAGGTGGGAGGCCCTTATCGCATACCGGTGGTGGTGGGCGTGGCTGAGGCTCAGGCGATTGCCGTAAGGCTCGAGAAGATTGTGCCGCCCCGTCCTATGACGCACGATGTGCTGGTGAGTATGGCTCATGGATTTGGAATAAGCCTCGATGAAGTGTTTATCTATAAATTTGAGGAGGGTGTGTTTCATGCCGAGCTGCACTTTAGCAGCGACGACCGTAGCATTGAAATCGACTCGCGCACAAGTGATGCAATAGCTCTCTCGCTGCGAACGGGTGCGCCAATCTATACTACCCGAGAGATACTGGAGCAGACGGGGTTCGTGGTGCCTGATGCAGAGGGCGGTGGCACTGCCGAGACTGCCGAGGAGGAGCCGATGGAACTGAGGCTCGACAAGCTCGCCGTGCCTGAGCTGAAGAAGATGCTTGCCCGCTGCGTGGAGCGCGAGGAGTATGAGCGTGCTGCCGAGATAAAGGCGGTGATTGACAGGAAACTTAAATAGATATTAGATATCAGATATTAGATATTGGATATTGGATATTGGATATTGGGGGCTGGGGAGTAGGTGTAAATGCTTTACGCTAAAACACTTAATAGTACTGAAAATACTTATTAATACTGAATACTTAATACTTAATAACACTACCATTATCATTAGGATTATGCAAAACTTGAAACTACGACTTATAGTGATGAATTTCCTCGAATTTGCGGTTTGGGGAGCTTATCTCACTTGTATGGGAGCCTATCTTGCCGGTCATGGCATGGGCGGACAGATTGGATATTTCTATGCCGTGCAGGGCTTTGTGTCGCTCTTTATGCCGGCGCTGGTGGGCATAGTGGCCGACCGCTACGTTCAGGCACAGCGCGTGTATAGTGGCTGTCATCTCATAGCCGGCGTGTTTATGCTGCTCTCGGGGTGGTATGCCATGAGCAGCGGCGACGCGGTGGAGTTTGGCACGTTGTTCACGCTCTACACTATTTCTGTGGCATTCTATATGCCCACTATTGGTCTTGCCAACTCGGTGGCGTTCACCGCACTCAACGGAGCAGGGCTCGATACCGTGAAGGCGTTTCCTCCAATCAGGGTTTTTGGCACGGTGGGCTTCATCTGCTCTATGCTTTTTGTGGATTTTGCCGGATTTCAGAATAACTACAACCAATTCCTTGTGTCGGGCGCACTGAGCATATTGCTTTGCCTCTATGCCCTCACGCTGCCAAGTTGCCCGGTGAGCAAGGCCGATGGCAAGAGCCGCTCCATGGTGGATGTGCTCGGGTTGCGTGCTTTCACACTCTTCAAGGACAAGCGCATGGCAGTTTTCTTTATCTTCTCGATGCTTTTGGGTGTGTCGCTGCAAATCACCAATGGATTTGCCAACCCATTCATTCAGAGCTTTGGTGCGGTGAAGGAGTTTGCCGACACTTTTGCCGTGCAGCACGCAAATGCGCTCATTTCGCTGTCGCAGATGAGTGAGACGCTGTGCATCCTGCTCATTCCCTTCTGCATGAAGCGTTTCGGGATAAAGAACGTGATGCTCATAGCCATGGTTGCCTGGGTGCTGAGATTCGGACTGTTCGGACTTGGCAACCCGTCGGACGGAGTGTGGATGTTTGTGCTGTCGATGATAGTGTATGGCGTGGCATTCGACTTCTTCAATGTGTCGGGAGCGCTCTATGTTGACCAGGTAACTGATTCTTCGATACGCAGCAGCGCACAAGGCTTGTTCATGATAATGACCAATGGCATTGGCGCAACGGCCGGCACGCTGATAGCCCAGCAGGTGGTGAACCACTTCGTTTACAGCCAAAGCGACGCGATGGCACAGGTGGGCGGATGGAGCACTACATGGCTGATATTTGCAGGATATGCACTTGTGGTGGCTGCGCTCTTTGCAATCATCTTCAAGAACCCGGTGAAGGTGGAGAGATAGTGGAGAGCATGGTAAAGCCTGAACTGCCGGCTTTGACTTATGCTCTACGTGAAACAGAAAATACTTTGAATTATGCACCGATTTTTTGCACCCGATATTGAAGCCACATTGCAGCTGCCCGAGGAGGAATCGGGACACGCTGTGCGCGTGCTGCGCATGGGAGTGGGCGATGAGCTGGAGGTGGTAGATGGCAAGGGCGGTCTTTTCCTTTGCCGCATCACTATGGCCCACAGCAAGCACTGCGCCGTGGAGATAGTGAGCCGAGAGCAGCAAGTGCCTCACTGGGGGCACCGGATAGTGCTTGCGGTGGCTCCCACCAAGAATCTCGACCGCATGGAGTGGCTTGCCGAGAAAGTGACCGAGATGGGAATAGACCGCATTATCCCGCTGCGCTGCCGCTACTCTGAGCGTAAGGAGCTGAAGACGGCCCGCATAGAGAAGATACTCGTGTCGGCCATGAAGCAGTCGCTCAAGGCCACGCTGCCGCAGCTCGATGAGATGACTCCGGTGATGGAGGTGATTAGCGCCCCATTTGCCGGCCGTCGCTACATTGCCTATTGCGACAAGGCTATTCCGCGCCTTCTATTGGCCAAGGAGCTTGCCACCGACAGCGATGTGATGATAATGATTGGCCCCGAGGGCGACTTCTGCCCCGAGGAGATAGAGGCTGCTCTTGCGGCCGGGTTTGCGCCAATCTCGCTTGGCGACAGTCGGTTGCGCACGGAAACGGCGGCAATGTTTGCCGTGGCAACGGTTCACGCCCTGCGGCAGAAAGGGCTTTGAGCTGTGGGCTGTTTGATGTTTAACTTTGAACTTTTAACTCTCTAAATTTTTTTATGATACAAGATTTTCTTAAATCGTCGCCTACGGGCAATTTTTTCCTGCTTGCCGGCCCTTGTGTGATTGAGGGTGAGGATATGGCTCTTGAGATTGCCGGAAAGGTGAAGGAGATTACAGATAGGCTGAATATCCCATACGTGTTTAAGGGCAGTTACCGCAAGGCCAACCGCTCGCGAATCGACTCATTCACAGGCATTGGCGATATTGCCGCGCTCGAGATTCTGCGCAAGGTGCGCGACACCTATGGCATCCCTGTGGTTACCGACATTCACACCGCCGAGGAGGCTGCCATTGCAGCGCAATATGTGGATGTGCTACAGATTCCGGCTTTCTTGTGCCGACAGACCGACTTGCTTGTGGCAGCAGCGCGCACCGGCAAGATGGTGAACATAAAGAAGGGACAGTTTCTCTCGCCGGAGGCCATGGCTTTTGCCGTGCAGAAGGTGCGCGACGCGGGCAATGACGACGTGGCCATCACGGAGCGTGGCACCACCTTTGGCTATCAGGACTTAGTGGTGGATTTCCGCGGAATACCTGAGATGCAGAAGAATGGCTGCCCGGTGATTCTCGATGTGACCCACTCACTGCAACAGCCCAACCAGTCGAAGGGTGTGACAGGTGGACTGCCACATCTCATCGAGCCTATGGCTCGTGCGGCAATAGCCGTGGGAGCCGACGGTCTCTTCATGGAAACTCACCAGAATCCCGCAGTGGCAAAGAGCGACGGTGCCAATATGCTTCGCCTCGACCTCATGGAAGGCCTGCTTGAGCGCCTCTCCACATTGCGAATGGCCGTGCGCTCGCTGTGATGTGTGGCGCGCGTTTTTGTAACTGCCTGATTATGTGATGGTAATACGGAGGTACTGGGTGTGTCGCAAAGCCGGGTTGTAGTCCTACCGTGATTGGGACACACCCTCCGGCAAAGATGAAAATTTTTGGCACTTTGTTTTCGATTTGCACAAATTTTTACTATTTTTGCACGATGAAAAGATTTAGCCCGGAGCGGTCGTTGCTGTTATCGCTTTGTGGGGCCGATGATTCACTGCTTTTTCGAGATAAGGCGTCAGTAGGTTTACCCCGACTTATATGGCTCTTTTTCTTAACCCAAGATGAAGAAACATAAACATAAACAACAACAACAGTTATTATACTACATGAGAACAAAACCTGACTTGAGTTTCTGGAAACTATGGAATCTTAGTTTCGGATTCTTCGGCGTACAAATTGCCTATGCTTTACAAAGTGCGAATATCAGCCGAATATTCGCCACTCTTGGTGCCGACCCTCACCAACTGTCGTTTTTCTGGATTCTTCCGCCGCTGATGGGAATGATTGTGCAACCAATCATCGGTCTGCTCTCGGACAAGACCTGGTGCCGCTTTGGCCGGCGTATTCCTTATCTTTTTGTTGGTGCCATAGTGGCTGTGGCAGTGATGCTAATGCTGCCCAATGCAGGATCGCTCGGCCTCACCACACAGGTGGTGATGTGGGGGCTTACGGGCACGATGCTCTTCGGACTGATGTCGCTGATGTTTCTCGACACTTCGATCAACATTGCGATGCAGCCATTCAAGATGATGGTGGGCGACATGGTGAACGTGAAGCAGAAAGGCCTTGCTTACAGCATACAGTCGTTTCTCTGCAATGCCGGATCGCTTGTTGGCTACCTTTTTCCCTACATATTCACTTTCTTTGGGGTGCAGAATGTGGCACCCGAGGGCGTGATTCCCAATTCGGTGATTTACTCTTTCTATATTGGCGCTGCCATCCTTATTCTGTGTGTAATCTACACCACTGTGAATGTGAAGGAATATTCGCCCGAGGAGATGAAGCAATTTGGCACTGAGGAAGATGCCGATGCCGGAAGCGCGGTGGCCGACAAGCCGGCGAAGAAAGTGAGCATTCCCTACACGTTCATTTCCATAGGCCTTGTGCAATTCTTCTGCTGGGCAGCATTCATGTATATGTGGACCTATACACCCGGAGCCATAGCATCGCAGTGCTGGGGCACCACCGACGTGGCGAGTGCCGGCTATCAGGAGGCCGCCAACTGGGTGGGAGTGGTGTTTGCCGTGCAGGCAGTGGGCTCGATACTCTGGGCAATGATTATACCGCAATTCAAGAGCTACAAGCTCGCATACGTGGTGAGTCTGCTTGTGGGAGGAGTGGGCTTCATCTCGATATTCTGGGTGCATAACCAATTTGTGCTATGGGGCAGCTTCTTGCTGATAGGCGCAGCGTGGGCAGGAATGCTTGCCTTGCCATTCACGCTCTTCACCAATGCCCTGCAAGGACATCCCAAGATGGGCACGCTGCTTGGCCTCTTCAATTGCACCATCTGCCTGCCGCAGATTGTGGCCGCAGTGCTTGGCGGACCTATCCTCAAGGCACTCACTCCCGAGGGCGGCATAGCTCCCGAGGTGGATATGCTGGTGCTTGCAGGCATCTTCCTACTTGCAGGAGCAGCCGCCGTGGCTCTGATAAAGGAGCGCAGCTAATTGAGAAGAACACGCCTGCCACACAGCATTGGGGCTGCCCGGCACTCAGTTGCCCGGCAGCCCCAATGTTGTCTTTTTCCGGGGTGGCTGCAATGCCTGTGGGGTGAGGTGAGATGCGGCTGGCACGTTTTGGGCTTGTTGACCCTGGTTGTGTGGATGAATTTTGTGATTTTAAGGGCGTTGGGAGAATTTTTTTGGATAATGGAACAAAAATTCTATGCCGTGTGAGATGATTTTAATACTTTTGCGGAAGCTGAAACAGGCTGATTTAACCAAAAGAAAAGGAAACAGAAGCCTTAGACCACGAAAATCCAACAAAATTCAACAATAAAAACATTTCTAATAAAAGAGAAAAAATCATTGGTTATGAAACTAAAAAACATCATTGCAGTGACAATAGCCCTCGCGGGCACACTTGCGGTTGCATCGTGCAAGGGAAATGGCGGAGCAGAGGCCGCCAAGGTCACAACCATCACTAATCCACTTCCGCTGAAATTTGGCGACCCCTTCCTGCTCCATGCGAGCGACGGGCGCTATTATATGTATGGCACATCGCTCGCCGATGGCTTTGAGGCTTACGTCTCGACCGACCTGAAGCGCTGGGAGAGCTGCGGTCAGGTGTATAAGGGTGGACAGCCGGAGCAGTGGAATGTGGACTGCTTCTGGGCTCCCGAGGTGTATGAGCGAAATGGCAAGTTCTATATGTTCTATAGTGCCAACTACCGTGAGAATCCCACCAACGAGGGTGAGAACTTTAAGCTCGGCGTGGCAGTTGCCGACTCGGCAAGCGGCCCCTTCACCGACCTCTACGACCGCCCTATCTTCAATCCTCCATATCCGGTGATTGATGCCAATGTGTATTTCGATGACGCCACAGGCCGCACCTATCTCTATTTCTCGCGTTGCTGCTACAAGCATGCCGTGGAGAGTGAAATTGCCGACAAGGCACGCGAGGCAGGCGACTATGACAGCATAGAGGAGAGCTGGGTGTATGGCGTGGAGATGAAGCCAGATTTCTCGGGCGTGATAGGTGAGCCTGTGCTGCTGCTTGCGCCGCCCACCAAGCTCGACGACCGCCAGGCAGAGTGGGAGAGCCGCTCAGTGACTCACAAGGAGGTGGGACGTCGCTGGACCGAAGGCTCCTACATCTTCAAGGAGGGCGACAAGTTCTATATAATGTACAGTGCCAACTGCTATCAAGGTGCGCATTATGCAGTGGGCTATGCCACCTCGACCGAGCCACTTGGCCCCTTCACCAAGGCCGACAACAACCCTGTGTTGCAGGAGAACATCACCAAGGGAGGCACAGTGATGGGCACGGGTCACAATATGGTTATCACCATGCCGGGCGGAGAGCGCTACTGCGTGTATCATGGCCGCCTCTCGAGCAACCCGGGAGAGCGCGTGGTGATGATGAACAAGGTGGTGATAGATGAGGCAGGCCGCCTCACGGTGGATGGCCCCACAACCATAGAGCAGGAGATTGCCTATTAGTGCCGTGGAGTGCCTGACGGGCAAATTGTGCAGCAAGAAAACAGAATGTGCCGGGGGCAAGAACCGGGGACGGGGATTAGAAGTTGCCTAATACATAGAAAAAAATACCAGTTAGTAAATATTATATAGAGATTTGTGGTGAATCGAGAATTGAGAACACAACTATTGTGCATGCATAGGGTGGGGGCAGTGATGCTGCTCCTGCTCAGCTGCATGATATCGGAATCCGTGGAAAGCCAGCACACATACTTCAGGCATCTGAGCATATCGGATGGACTGACGGAAAACAACGTGAGATGCATAATACAGGACCGCAATGGGTTTATGTGGTTTGGCACAAAGGATGGGCTGAACCGCTATGATGGCGTGAATGTGAAGCACTTCAGGAATGGTAAAGAGGGAGGCTTCGACTTCAGCTACATCACCAACTTGTGTGAGGACCGTGATGGTCTGATATGGATAGGCAGTGACAGTGGGGTGGGGTACTACGACCCCGAGACGGAGTGCGTGACAGTGCTCAATGCACTGACAAAGGACAAGATAGCGATAAAGGGAGCTGTGACCGACATTGTGGAGGACGAGAAAGGCACAATATGGCTGCTTGCCGGGATGCAGGGTATATTTGGATACAACAAGCACACCAAGGAGCTTCGCTACTACAATATACCTCTTAATGAGGAGAACAGGAGGGTGTCGTTTAATTCGATAGTGTTTGAGAAGTCGGGTAAGGTGTGGCTGAGCTCGTTTGGAGGCGGCCTGTGGTACTCCGACAACGATTTGAAGACGTTTCACAAGTTTGCCGACGAGCAGGGCAACGACCCTTTTGGCCACAATGTGATAACAAAGATGAAGATGAGCCGCGGCACGCTCTACCTGGGCGTGGAGAAGCTGGGCCTGGTGGCTGTGAATCCAGCCTCGAAAAAGGTGCTGCGCATGTTTGGGGAGGAAGCAGGGCTTCACATACCGCTGGTGCGCGATTTCATGCTGGTGAATGATGTGGAGATGTGGATATGCGGAGAGGCAGGCGTGTATGTGTATAACATGAACACACACACCTACAGCCACTTGCGCCACAATATATTCGACAAGTATTCATTGTCGGACAATGCCATCTACTCCATAGCGAAGGACCGCGAGGGCGGAATATGGCTTGGCAGCTACTTTGGAGGAGTGGATTATTTGCCGAACTACACAGAGCGATTTGAGAAATACTACGAGAACGGACAGCCCGGGTGCATCACGGGTCAGCGAGTGAGGGAGATATGCGAGGATCGGCAGGGGCGTCTGTGGATAGGCACTGAGGACAACGGTCTTAACCGCTTCAATCCTGCGACCGGCAGGGCAGAGCATATAGCTGCGAGCGAAAGCTTCAGCAACGTGCACGGACTTTGCGAGGTGGGCGATGAGATGTGGGTAGGCACTTTCGCGCAGGGACTGAAGGTGCTCGATTGCGGCAGCGGCAGGCTTCTGCGCGAATATAAGCCCGGCGACCACTCGGGCATCAACAGCAACTTTATCTTCAAGGTGTACAGGACGTGGTCGGGAGAGCTGTATATAGGCACCATGTCGGGGTTGCAGCGCTACGACCGCCACACCGACAGTTTTGAGGCGATAGAAGAGCTTCAAGGTGTGTTCATCTACGACATAATGGAGGACACATCGGGCAATCTGTGGGTGGCCACCTACAGCTGTGGCCTCTATGTGGCCGATGGCAAGCGTACCAAATGGCGCAAATACAATCATCAGGCAGGCGATGGCCTGAGCCTGCCAAGCAACCACGTTTATTCGGTGTATGAGGACAGCCACCACACGGTGTGGGTGCTGACGCAGAATGGATTGTGCAGCTACGATTCGCGGAGCGACGCCTTTAGCCGAGAGCTGCACAGCGAGCGCTTTCCGCAGCAGGTGACCTACAGGATGCTTGAGGACACGCGTGGCACCTACTGGGTGACCACCAACAACGGACTCTACAGCCTGAGCCCCGACGGGCAAGTGGTGAACTGCTACACCGAGAGCGATGGCCTGCTGAGCAACCAGTTCAACTACAGCTCGGGCTACCGCGACAAGCGCGGCAATCTCTATTTTGGGTGTGTGGAAGGCTTTGTGCGCTTCAACCCCATGGACTTCAAGATGGAAACGAAGCTGCCATCGCCCACGATAGTGGACTTGTGGATATTCAACAACCGAGTGGAGCCTGGAAGCGAAGGCTCGCCGCTTGAGCGGAGCATGACGTTCACCGACCGCATCGACCTGGAGCACGACCAGAACACGGTGTCGGTGAATGTGGTGTCGCTCAGCTATGCCTCTCCGGCGAAGCACCGCATCAAGTACAGGCTCAAAGGCATGGAGAGCGGATGGTCGTACCAGCCGTCGGGCTACAGCCGCATCACCTACCAGAACCTGCCCAGCGGCGACTACACTCTTGAGCTTGTGGCCTTTAACGACAATGATGAGGGTGATGACTCGATTACCCGGCTGCGCATAGTGGTTCATCCGCCGTTCTATCTCACGATATGGGCGAAGGTGCTTTATTTGCTTGTGGCTATAGCGGCAATCTACTATGCCATGGGCATCTTCCGCCGCCGCAACCAGCGGAAGACGCAGGAGCACATAGACCGCTTCACGCGCGAGAAGGAGCGAGAGGTGTATGATGCCAAGTTTGAGTTCTTCACCAATGTGGCACATGAGATACGCACTCCGCTGTCGCTCATAAAGGCGCCACTTGAGAGTGTGATGAAGAGCCTTAAGGACGTGAATGGCACGGTGAAGGAGAATCTCGACATAATGAACCTGAATGTGGACCGCCTGCTGTTTCTCGTCAACCAGCTGCTCGACTTCCGCCGCATAGAGAGCAAGAAGTTCCAGATATCGAAGGAGCGGTGCAACATCACACACATACTCGAGAGCGTGTATTGCCGCTTCCAGCCCACAATAGAGTCGCGCAATATGCGCCTGACGGTGGATGTTCCCGCCACCGACTACTATGCCGTGGTGGATAAGGAGGCCGTCACCAAGATAATAAGCAACCTCTTCACCAATGCCACCAAGTATGGCGAGAGCTACATCCATGTGGTGCTTCGCGAGAATGAGGCCGACCGCACCTTCAGCGTGGTTGTGAGCAATGATGGCGATGTGATTCCGCCCGACAAGCGTGCGGAGGTGTTTGTGGCGTTCTCGCGCCTCGACAAGAAGGCCCGTGCCGGCGCGGGCATAGGCCTGCCCTACGCCCTTGGCCTTGCGCAGCTCCACAATGGCACCCTGCGCATAGTGGAGAGCGACACGGAGAACATATTTGAGCTTAGGCTTCCCGCCGATGCCAAGCCCGACACCGAGGACAAGGCGCTTGCCACCGGCAGCACCATAGACCAGATATTGCAAAAGGGCGATCCGGGCACCTGCGTGCTTGTGGTGGAGGACAATGAGGAGATGCTCACCTTTGTGGAGCGGCAGCTCATAGCGAGCCACTACAAGGTGGTGAGGGCCACCAATGGCGTGGAGGCGCTGAAGGTGCTTGAGCAGAACATAGTGAACGTGATAGTGAGCGATGTGATGATGCCCGAGATGGACGGCTTTGAGCTGTGCCGCAGGGTAAAGACCGACATCAGCTACAGCCACCTGCCCGTGATACTGCTCACTGCGAAGACCAATGAGAAGGACAAGATAGAGGGACTTGAGACAGGAGCCGACGCATATATAGAGAAGCCTTTCACCATCGACTACCTGCTGGCTGTGATGGAGTCGCTGCTTCGCTCGCGCAAGAAGCTGCACGAGCTCTTCAGCAAGCAGGCCATATTGCCCACAGAGGGCCAGCAGAATGGGCTGTCGAAGGTGGATGAGGACTTCTTGCGGCGCCTCAACGAGATAATCATGGAGAACTATCACGACAGTGAGTTCAACATGGACAGCGTGATAGGCATCATGAACATGAGCCGTTCGAGCTTCTACCGGAAGATAAAGGGCATACTCGACCTTTCGCCCAACGACTACATACGCATCGTGCGCCTGCGCAAAGCAGCCGAGCTTCTCAAGGCGGGCAATGAGTCGATAACGGAGATATGCTATATGGTAGGCTTCAGCTCACCGTCGTATTTTTCGAAATGCTTCCAGAAACAATATGGAGTGCTGCCCAAGGAATATGCAGCACAGCAGGGACACTGATGCGACGTGAGCAAGGACAAGCAGCCTGAGAGGACACCACACACACACACACATAGGACACAGTAAGAAGTATGCAGAAGGAGAAAGGGGGAACGGGCGCCCGAATTGGAGCCAACGGCCTCCTTTCTTAATTGAGGCATATTTCCACCTTCAATTGGGGGCATTGGCGATGAAAAAAGTGCCAAAAGATTACAAGATTTATTCCAAGCCATCTAAGTGCTTCAATTACAAGGTGATGGAAAAATGTGTCAAAGCCGGGATGGTGCAATATTTCTATTAAATGAGATGTTTTTTATATAAAAACGAGGCTTAATGGGCTAATTTTGCAATGCTTTGATAAAGCGAGAAACAGAGGATCAAAGGGGCCAGGGCGTGGGGCTGAAGCGCAAGACGAAGAGCCAGGATTCAAGAGCCTGAAAAAAGGCGATGAATACACACTCCCCTTCATAACCAAAACTTGCGAGTAAAGGCAGGCAAGAGAAAAAGCGAGGATCATAGATCATAAACTAACATAAATTTAAAAACAAGTAAAAAAAATTCAGACAGACGTGAAAAGCTATTCATTATTCAGAAAGCTGTTAATGGTACTGATTGCAGTGGCTGCTGTGTCGCCCGGAGCATGGGCGGAGAACATAGTGGTGACGGGTACCGTTACCGACGCCGCCAATGAGCCACTCATAGGAGTGAGCGTGGTGGACCAGAGTAAGAAAAGCAATGGAACGGCAACCGACTTCGATGGAAACTACACCATCACGGTGGATGCCAACAGTTCCTTGAGTTTCTCCTACATCGGCTATAGCCCGAAAGAGGTGAAGGTCGGTGGACAGAGAGTAATCAATGTGCAGCTTGCCGAGGACAAGCAGGTGCTTGATGAGGTGGTTGTGATTGGCTACGGCACACAGAAGAAGGCCGACCTCACGGGCGCAGTTGCTGTGGTCGATATGAAAGAGGCAAAGAAGATGCCCTCGACCAACATCTATGAGATGCTTCAGGGTCAGGTTCCCGGAGTGTCGGTGTCGGCAACCAGCAACCCCGGCGAGATGAGCAGCGTGAAGATTCGCGGTATCAGCTCCTTCTCATCGGTGGGACCTCTCTACGTAATCGATGGCATGATTGTGAACGATGTGAACCACCTCAACCCCAATGAGATTGAGACCATGCAGGTGCTCAAGGACGCATCGGCAGCAGCCATTTATGGAGCACGCGGCGCGAATGGTGTGATTCTCATCACCACAAAGAGAGGAAAGAAGGGTCAGCCCACACTTGAGATTACTGCCAACTGGAGCTTCCAGGACATGCCCAAGAAGATTGAGATGCGCAACGCAACCGACTTTATGCGCTTCAATGAGCAGGCATATATCAATGCCAACACAGCGTGGCCGGCAGCCGGCATACAGAAGGGTGTGATGATTCCCGACACCGACTGGCAGAAGGCTGTGTTCCAGGTGGGTCACACACAGGACTACAACCTTATGTACACTCAGGGCAGCGACAATGTGAACATGGCCGTGGGAGCAGGCTACTTCAACCAGACAGGTGTGCTTGCCGGCCCGGAGTATGAGCGCTTCACCGCCCGCATCAACAGCGACGCAACTTTTGGCAACTTCAAGATTGCCGAGAACCTCACTTTCCAGCACACCGACAACATGACCACCAACAGCGGCTCGTTTGGCAACGCACTGTCGATGCCGTCGGTGATACCGGTGTATGACCCCGATGAGCCTTCGCACAAAGGAGGATTTGGCTATGGAAGCGCGGATTTCCCCACCTATGCCAGCAACCCCGTTGCCAACCAGAAGTCGGTGCGCAACAACCAGGTTAACAACCGTGTGATAGGCAACGTCACAGCCGAGCTCAAGCTCTTCAACTACTTCACCTATAAGTTCAACTTTGGAGTGGATGCTTGGTTTGGCCGCACAAAGACCTTCAACAATTGCTACACTATGCGTATGGCATCGGGCGAGCAGCGCTACGACAATGTGCTCGACGACGTGCGCGATGAGCGTGCCACTCTCATCATCGAGAACACACTCAACTATGCACAGAGCTTTGGCAAGCACAATGTGAGCGCCCTTGTGGGTTACACTACAGAGAAGGTGAACTGGCACTACCTGCGTGCGCAGGGCTACAACCAGAAGGTCGATGGACTTGAGCAGATTGACCTTGTGGGCACAATGAACAATATGTGGGGCTCGTCGCAGGAGCGCCGCATGGTGTCCTACCTTGGACGTATCGACTACAACTACGACGGACGCTACCTGGTGCAGTTCAACTTCCGTAGCGATGGCTGCTCGAAGTTTGGCCCCAACAACCGCCGTGGTAACTTCCCCTCGGCATCGCTTGGATGGAAGATTTCGGAGGAGAAATTCTTTGAGTCGATTCGCCCGGTGGTGAACAACCTGAAGGTGCGTGGAAGTTGGGGTAAGATAGGCGACATGCAGGCTCTTGGCAACTACGACTATATTCCCGACATCGACCACACCGGACCCTACGAAGGCTACTGGGCAATCTTCGGCCCCACCAGCAATGAGACCATGCACCAGGGAGCCACTCAGGCATCGCGCGTGAACGTGAACCTGGGCTGGGAGACCAAGACTACGACCAACGTGGGAGTTGACTTTGACTTGCTCAACAGCCGCCTCTATGGATCGCTGGAGTGGTTTGACTCGAAATCGACCGACCTTCTCTTCAACATCAAGACAGCCTGGGTGACGGGAGTGTCGTCGATGTGGACCAACTATGGAGAGATGCGCAACCGAGGCGTTGAGTTCATGATAGGCTGGCGCGACCAGGTGGGCGACTTCAACTATTCGGTGTCGGCCAACATATCCACCGTCCGCAACAAGGTGCTTCGTCTTGGCGACACCTACTATGAGGCCGGTGTGAACAACATCAACCGCTCGGAGGTGGGCCGCTCCATTGGCGACTTCTACATGATTCAGAGCGATGGCGTGTTCCAGAGCATGGATGAGGTGTTTGAGCACACCACCACGCTGCCCGACGGCACAGTGAAGCTCGTTCAGCCCAATGCCAAGCCCGGCGACATGCGCTATATCGATGCCAACGGTGATGGCCAAATCAACAACGACGACCGCGTGTGGTGCGGCAGCCCGCTGCCCAAGTTTGAGTATGGACTTAATTTCTCCTGCTCTTGGAAGGGACTCGACTTCAATATGTTCTGGACCGGCAAGCAGGGCAACAAGATATTCAACGACGTGCGCTATGCAACACTTGCCTTCACCGTGGACAACTTGCCGGCCGACGTGACACCATGGACCTGGGACAACCCATCGACCGAGTATCCGCGCATGTATGCCAGCTCCACCGACAACAACCTCTCGAATGTGGACCGCTTCCTTGAGAATGGCTCGTTCCTCCGCCTGAAGAACATACAGCTTGGCTACACCTTCCCCGAGGAGCTCACCAAGAAGTTCTATGTGCGCAAGCTGCGTGCCTATGTGAGTGGCCAGAACCTGCTCACCATCACGAAGTATAAGGGCTACGACCCCGACATCATTTGCGGAGTGTGGAACCAGGGTAACGACACCGGTCAGTATCCTTCGACCCGCCAGGTGACTCTTGGTCTTCAGGTGACATTCTAAACGTGAAAACAGCGTAATAAAAACATCACACACAATATTTATAATTATTCTGTGACAACAATGAAAAAGTTTATAATAAATAGCTTAGCGGGATTGATGCTGCTCGGATCGGCATCGTGTGGCGACAACTGGCTCACGCTGTCGGACCCCAACCGCGAATCTACCGAAACATTCTGGAAAACTCCCGAGCAGTTTGACCAGGGACTCTCGGCGGCCTATGCACAGTGGCGCCGTCCGGGAATGTTCAGCCGCTGGTTCCACGTGCTCATGATATTGCGCAGCGATGAGGGATGGAGCGAGAGCCCCGATCCAAAGTTTATCGCCTACGCCAACTTCATCATCTCGCCTTACAACACAGAGGGCACAGAGGGAATCGTGAACCCGTGGCGTGAGACGTTCAACCAGATTTACTATGTGAACCAGGTGATCGACAACGTGAACGACCATGGCTATGATGTGCTTTCCAAGGAAGAGGCCGACAAGGTGCTCGGACAGGCATACTTTATCCGTGGCGTGGCCTATTGGTTCATTGCCGGCACTTATGGCAAGTGCCCACGACAGGTGAGCTCGGTTTCGGACGGAGAGATAATAGAGCAGGAAGAAATCTACAAGCAGGCACTTGCCGACTTCACCGAGGCAGCCAAGTATCTGCCGGCCGAGTGGCCAACAGCCGAGAAAGGCCGTCCGACAGTGGGCTCGGCAGTGGGTATGCAGGCACGCATCAACATGCAGCTCGCAGGCTTGTGCAAGCGCCCCACCGAGAACCGTCCCGACGAGGCCAAGGCCTACTGGCAGGCAGCCAAGGAGAATATCGAGGCAATTTTTGCAATGGGCCGCTACTCGCTGGTGCCCAACTGGCTCGACAACTTCACCGAGGCCAATGAGAACAACTCGGAGTCGCTCTTCGAAATCAACTTCAAGGATGGCCTCACCAATGGTCAGGAAACCGGAATGCACCGTCCCAAGTTCTTTGGCCTCTACATAAGCAGTGGCGAGGGCGCATGGAACGACGGTTCGTCGCGCGACTGGCTTCTCGATGAGTTTGACCTTGAGCGCGACAAGGACGGCAAGCCCGATATGCGCAAATACTACACACTCTTCTATGAGAACCCCGACGACAACATGAAGTATTATGGCAAGACCTATGCGGAGTGGAATGCCAGCGAGCACTTTGCACACAAGTGCTACTGGAGAAAATACACCAGCGTTGACACCGACAACAAGGCCGAGGACTATAGCTCGGGCACCAACTTCCGCGTGCTTCGCCTTGCCGACGTGTATCTGATGTATGCCGAGGTGCTCAATGAGCTTGGAGGCGACCGCGCCACCGCAGTGGAATATATCAACAAGGTGCGCCGCCGCGTGAACATGAGCGACCTCAGCGTGGGTCAGTTCCCCGACTATGAGAGCCTGAAGGACCAGATTCGCCACGAGCGTCTTGTGGAGCTTTGCGGCGAGAGCACCCGCTGGTATGACCTCGACCGCTGGGGCGACATCCACACACAGGAGGGCGTGAACAAGCTCGCCGAGCGCGACCCCGACTTCCTGAACTTCAAGGTAGGCGTGAACCACCTCTACATTATCCCCAACCATGAGCTGTCGCTCTTTGCAGGCTTCACTCAGAATTATGGATACTAAATCACAAAAGAAACAAAATCACTTTTCTAAATTATCGACACAACGACATGAAAAAGATATTTAGCATAATTGCAGCCATAGCAACCGTGGGCACAGCGATGACCGGCTCGCTTTCAAGCTGCACCGACATGGGCGGTGATGGAGTGGACTCGGTATTGTGGGAAGGCAGCCAGAACCCCGAGAACACCAGCTACCGCAATCCCGTGTGGGAGCCGTCGCTCGAGGCCGGAACAGTGTTTAAGGCAGCGAGTGTGTATGTGGCTATCTCGAGCGAGACAGAGTGGGCCAAGGGTCTGAAATACTGCTGCCCGGTGGTCACCAGCAACGACCTTATGAGCTGGAACTTCACTGCTCAGACTGCATTCAACTATCCTGCTCCTCCAGCCGAGGATGAGGAAGAAGGTGAAACAACCGCCACAAGCACTATCGGCCTGCGTCCGTCGTGGACCGAGGCACGCATTGCCAACATCTCGGCCGACTTTGCCAAGACCGTGAGTGGAGCCAACTACTGGATGGTGTATCAGCCCGAGGGCGAGAACGCCATTGGCGCTGCAAGCTCCACTTCGGGCCAGGGCCCATATACCGACCAGGGTGCATTCATCACAGCCGAGAAGCTTGGCGTGAGCAAGATTGAGAATCCCTTCTTTGTGGTATTCTCCACCAAGTTCTATGTGTGCTACACCACCGAGAATGGCTCATACGTGCAGGAAGTGACATTGCGTCGCGGCCAGAAGCCCACACTCAAGGGTACTGCCAAGCAGGTGGCCGGACCGGAGTTCAGCGACATTGCAATCTATCGCACAAGCTCGTCGAGCTACTACATCTTTGGTACTGTGAAGAATGGCTCAGGCACTGAGGTGCGCTATGCCCGCGCCACAGCCGCCACAGGCCCCTACACCGACAAGGCTGGCAACGACCTGGTGAACGGCAGCAACGGTGAGCTGCTCATTGAGGGTGGCGATGTGAATGTGAATCCAGAGAACGTGTGCCGCGTGTTTGCCGACGGACAGGGAGTGCAGTATGTGGCCTACAATGCCACTGCTGCCGGCAAGGAACTCATGGCAAGCAACTACAAGCGCCGTCCGCTCTTCATCTCGCCCATGGAGCTTGATGAGGAAGGCTGGTTCAAGGGCGTGATTGTGCCCAATACCGGCTGGACCACTCCGCGCTTCTCGCTCGACTGACTTGCAGGGAGGACTGACGGAACAAACTAATCTACTACAAATTTTTTAGGAAAATGCAAACCGGGTGAGGGGCTTAGAGCCTCACCGAGAGGCGCAGAGGCTCCTCACCCATTTTTGAATAACCAAATAAAAACTTTTTGCTAACATGAAAAAATTATTTTACCTTGTGCTTGCTGCGGGAATGCTTCCCGGCATAGCTAATGCTCAAATTCAGTACACCACCGACGCTGCTCATGGCTGCGACCACTCGGGTGGTATGGAGATTGATATCAACAACGACGGTGTGCTCGACCTCGTGTATGGCGGACGTGCCAACAACGACCAGGGTCGTGTGGTATATGATGCCGATGAGAACGAAGTGGTGCTTGCTTTCGATGCGTGGAAGCGCGTGTGGAACGCATCGACCAACAGCTACGATGTGGCACCGTTTGACCAGATTTATGGTATCAAGCCTTTCCTTATCCCGGCCGACTTCAATGGCGACGGCAACATCGACTACTTTGCCGCCAGCGAGAGCAACGTGGACGGTTATGCCAACCTTGGCCTCTTCCTCAACGACGGAAACGGCAAGTTTGTGAAGCAGGAAATCACCGTGACTGATGTGGAGGGCACCGCTATCGACTGGCGTCCGCGTGCCATCGACATCGCCGACTTCAACTGCGACGGTCTGCCCGACATCGTGGGCATTGGCTGGTCGAACCTTCCTGAGCAGGACCGCAAGGACAACTGCGCCGTGCTCATCAACAAGGGCAACTTCAACTTCACAGCCTATTGCACCGACCTCATGGGCAACGGTGACCACAACTTTGAGTTCGCCCTCTGCTCAGTGCGTGCCGTGGACCTGAACAACGATGGTTATGCCGACTTCATGGTGCAGGGCAACGTGGATAACCCCCAGGAGCACGGAATTGGCCTTGCCCGCACTTTCGTGTGCTACCTCAACCTTGGCGCTGAGACCGATCCTGAGGAAGTGGTTGCATTCTACGACCTTGGCCTTGCCGATGGCGTTTCGCACAACTATGGCAATGGTAACTTCGCTTGCGCCGACTTCAACAACGATGGTGTGATGGATATCTTCGTGGGTGGTGAGTCGCCCGACGATGCCCGTCCTGCCGGTGCATGGGAATACTTCTGGCAGATGCTCATTGGCAAAGTGAGCAGCGACGGCAGCGTGAGCTACACCGACAAGAACCTCCCCATAATCGGAGGCAAGGACATCCGTCCGCTCGGCGTGAGCAACGTGGGTATCCGCGCAATCGACTACTATGGCAACGGCCAGTATGACCTCGTGCTCGACGGCTGGTGCACCACTATGCTCGACGGCACCAACAACACACAGTCGGGCTGGATTTTCAAGAACGACGGAACAGCAGCCCTCAGCCAGTATGAGCGCGTGCCCGGTGCCAGCGAGGTAGGAGTGTTCTTCCTTGAGAATGGTGTGCAGGGTGCCCGCAACTATGCCTATGCAGGTGGCGTGTGGGACGGAACTTACTTCAACGACGATGCCAACCCTCAGGGCCGCAACTTCGTTTACACCGTGAACCCCAACACCAAGGCAGCCCGCCCCGATGCTCCCACAAGCCTCGCAGCCAGCGTAGAAGGCTCGGCAGTGACACTGAGCTGGGCAGCAGCAGCTTCATCGGCCAAGAACGTGACCTACGAGTACTACATCAAGAACAAGAACACAGGCAAGTTCTACAACAGCTGTGCTTCATTCGTGGGTGGCGACAAGGACGGTGTCCGCAAGGCAATGACCATGGGTAATGCCTACATGAACAAGACCCTCACTCTTACCCTGCCCGACGGCAACTACACTTGGGGTGTGCAGACAATCAATGCAGGTTATGAAGGCTCAACGTTTGCCGAGGGTGGCTCGTTCACCATTGGCGAGGGTGGCGTAGCCGGCAACCTTGCAAATGGCAATATCAGCATCACAGCCAATGGCGGTGTGCTCACAGTGGCAGCCGAGGCCGGCAATGCTGAGGTGTTTGCAGCCAATGGCGCACTCGTGGAGAAGGTAGCAGTGCGTGGCAACGCCAATGTTGCACTGCCTGCCGGCATCTATGTGGTGAAGGTTACCACCGAGAATGGCGTGAAGGTACAAAAGGTTGTTTTATAATTGAAAATTGACGTGAGAATGCCGGGAGGCGGCCGATGAAAGTCGCCTCCCACTTTCTTCAGCTCAAGCCCATAGAGAGCGTGGAAACACGGCGGCAGCAATGCCCGTTTTTTTTTGAAATATTGAAAGATAAGAATTGGAAAAGAGATGCAACTTTTGGAATATTTGCATCTCTTTTGTATCTTTGCAGCGATTTTCGGAACAACAATACACACCCGCCGTGGCAACAAATGCGCAGAAGAGCAAATAGCTGTCAACGAGGCAGAAATACATAAACCAAAGGAGGAATAAAACGATATGCGACTAAAGATATTACTGACGATTATAGCAACTTTATCGATGATGCTGAGTGCACAGACCCGAATCCCCATGCCTGTGAGCCAGAATCCGCTATTTGAGGTATCGACCAATGAGGTGACTGTGGAGTTTGCCGCTCCACAGATGACCATAGGCGGCGATGTGATTGTGGCAGGCGGCAGCGGCACCTACAGCTACCGCTGGTGCCGTGGCAGCGAGGAGATAAGCACCGAGCCGGTGCTCACCATTAGCGAGGCAGGAGTGTATGACCTTTACATCAGCGACGCTTGCGACTGCATGCAGCACGTCGGCTTCACGGTGAAGGCGGCATCGGTGGAAGGCGTTGGCCTCGACAAGATTGCGCTTTACCCCAATCCTGTGACCGACTGTCTCACCGTGAGCGGACTGCGCCTGCGCCAAGTGTGCGTGGTGAGCATGGGAGGGGCACTGGTGGCAGTGCACGGTGACTTTGCACCCGGCACGACCACGCAAATCGACTTGAGCTCACTGCCTGCCGGAGAGTATGTGGTGAACTGTGTCACTGAGAACAATGATGTAGTTACAGGAAAAATCGTTAAGAAATGATGAAATACATATTAATGACATTGATCGCGCTCGCTTCGGTGCTTCAAGCAGAGGCAGGGCGCAAAATCACCTATGCCCGCAATAACCAGACTGTGGTGCTCGACTTGCAGTGGGGCAAGGACAACTATGGAAGCATACAGTGGCAGCAGTCGGCCGACGGTGGTGCCACATGGACCGACATTGCCGGTGCCACGGGCAGCACCTACAGCTTCAAGATGACCGGCAACGCACTTTACCGCGCACACATTGAGGGCGACAAGGCCTGTCCGGCAATCGACGAGGAGCGCGACATACGCCTTGTGAAGTTCACAGGCAGCATTGTGAGCGTGGGCGCCACCACAGCCGAGATGGAAATCACCGATGCCGACTTTGCTGGAGCCGAGATAGTGGAATATGGCTTCTGTGCCAACTTCAGTTCTCTTCAGCGCGACTACACGCTGATGCCACGCACCAAGGTGGGCACCAAGGTGCCCGAAGGCGACTTTGTGATAGAGTGCACAGGGCTGCGCCCGTCGCAGACCTACGGCATAAGGCCCTACTTCGTGACTGCCGACGGTGCAGTGATGTATGGACCCAGCCGCAACGCAACCACCATCGCCGGCCTTGAGTGGAGCAGCGAGGACTGGAAAATCACTGAGAAAGGAATCGTTGCACGCTTTGCCATTCCCGGCTACAGCGATGCAGCCAATCCCGGCCTGAAGTTCTTCTTGGGTAAGGATGCTGCGAGCCTCACCGAGTTCGGGGTGAAGTCGCAGGGCGACAACAAATACAGCGCCGAGGCCACTAACCTCGAGCCACACACCGACTATCTGGCCCGAGTGACCGGCACTATCGACGGTGAGGAGGTGATGATAGAGAAGACAGTGCGCACATGGAGCGACTACACCACCTACGAGGTGGACAACACAGTGAAGCCCGCAAGCCACGCCATAGAGTGGGACTCGGAGCGGAAGCTCGTGCAGCTCTCGCCCGTGGGACAGCAGGTGGAGTATCCGCGCATGTGCCGCGTGGATGAGAACACCATTCTGCTCACCTATCACGGCAGCCGCGGCACCGACCACTGGAGCAACGTGTACTTGCGCAAGAGCACCGACAATGGCTCCACCTGGAGTGAGCCTGTGATATTATTCGACAAGGAGGCAACCTCATTTGGCAACAACTACTGGCGCATAGTGAACCCCGAGATGACACGCCTTGCAAATGGCTGGATACTGCTCACCTGTGTGGGCAACGGCAAGCCCGAGACCAACGACAACTGCCATGTGATTGCCTGCATCTCGCGCGACGGCGGCGACACATGGGGCGACCCAATCATAGTGGGCCGTGGACGCACCTGGGAGCCGCAGGTGGTGCAGCTGCCGGGTGGCGAGCTGGAGCTGCTGGTGTCGAGCGAGGCAGCGTGGTATGAGAAGCAGAGCACGCTGTATCAGGAGATTGTGAGCTCACGCTCTACCGACGGCGGACTCACATGGACAGAGTTCACCCGTGCCAGCTACAATCCCGGCAAGCGCGACGGTATGCCCGTGGCTGTGGTGCAGCAGGGCAACAAGGGCGTGCTCTTCATCATAGAGAGCGTGGGTGGAAATCCCTCGCCTGTAATCATTCATCGCGACCTTGCCGGTGAATGGGACCAGAGCGACTGGGACGGCGTGCAAGACTCCGAGCGCTGGGGCACACCTATCAGTGGAGGCGGCGCACCCTATTGCATACAGCTTCCTACCGGCGAGATTGTGATTACTTCACACTGCGACCAGACGGGTCAGGTGTGGCAGACGTCGCGTCCGCGCGTGTATGTGGGCGACAACACAGGACACAACTTCAAGTATGGCCGAATGCCTCTGAGCGGTGGCTCGCCACTGCCGAGCGGCACCGGTGCTTACTATAACTCGCTCTTCCTGAAGGACAACGACACCGTGTGGCTGCTTATCACCAAGGCCAAATACTCTGGCAGCAACCGCGATGAGAGTGCCATAATGATGCTCGAGGGCAAGATTGTGGAGAAGTGAGGTTTGAGCTATGGGCTTTGGGCTATGGGCTGTTTTTTAGAAGACCACAAATTTTTATTATATTTACTAATTACTAACAACCACTAATTAAATTATTATGAACCTGAAGAAAATTGCGCTGTTTGCGCTCTCGCTGCTTGCCACAGGAAGTGCTGTGGCACAGTATGCCCCGGCCGGTAACAAAATACGCACGCCGTGGGCCGAGAAGATGGATGTGAACAATGTGCTGCCCGAGTATCCGCGCCCCATCATGGAGCGTGGAGCATGGCAGAATCTTAATGGATTGTGGAGCTATGCCGTGAAGCCCTGTGGCGAGGCACAGCCCACGAAGTGGGATGGTGAGATTCTTGTGCCATTCTGCATTGAGTCGAGCCTCTCGGGTGTGGGCAAGCTCGTTGGCGAGAATAATGAGCTGTGGTATAACCGCACATTCACCGTCCCGGCTCAGTGGAAGAAGCAGAATGTGCTTCTGCACTTCGGGGCCGTTGACTGGAAGGCCGACGTGTGGGTCAACGATGTGAAAGTGGGCTCGCACACGGGTGGCTATGTGCCTTTTTCATTCGATATTACTCAGGCACTTAAGCAGGGCGAGAACAAGCTCACTGTGCGTGTGTGGGATCCAACCGACAAGGGCTATCAGCCCCGCGGCAAGCAGGTGAATAATCCCGAAGGAATATGGTACACTCCGGTGACCGGAATTTGGCAGACTGTGTGGCTTGAGCCAGTGGCTCCCATGCACATCGAGAACCTGCGCATACTGCCCAACGTGGATGCCAACACCGTGACGGTGACCGTGCAGAAGTCGGTGGATTGCCCTGCCGTGATGGCTGAGGTGAAGATTCTTGAAGGTGGCAAGGTGGTGGCATCGGCACGCGGCATCAACAACGAGCCGGTGGAGGTGCGCATGCCCGAGAATCCCAAGCTCTGGTCGCCCGACAGCCCATTCCTCTACGATATGGAGGTGACAATCTACAAGGACGGCAAGGCTGTGGATAGGGTGAAGAGCTACACTGCAATGCGCAAAATATCCACCCGTCGCGACCAGAACGGCATAGTGCGCCTTCAGCTCAATGGCAAGGACCTCTTCCAGTTTGGCCCGCTCGACCAGGGCTGGTGGCCCGACGGGCTGTACACCGCCCCGAGCTATGAGGCAATGGTGTATGACCTTGAGAAGACCAAGGACTGGGGCTTCAACATGATACGCAAGCACATCAAGGTGGAGCCGGCAACGTGGTACACATGGTGCGACCGCAACGGAATCATCGTGTGGCAAGACATGCCCAGCGGCGACCGCAACCCACGCTGGCAGAACCATGAATACTTCAACGATGTGGAGATGGTGCGCAGCCCCGAGAGCGAGGCGTGCTACCGCAAGGAGTGGAAGGAGATTATGGACTGCCTCTACTCTTATCCTTGCATCTGCACATGGATTCCCTTCAATGAGGCATGGGGACAATTCAAGACACCGGAAATTACAGAGTGGACCAAGCAATACGACCCATCGCGCCTCGTGAACCCCGCCAGCGGCGGCAACTTCTACCACTGTGGCGACATGCTCGACCTCCACAACTATCCCGGCCCTGCAATGTATCTCTTCGACGGCGAGCGAGCCAACGTGCTTGGCGAGTATGGCGGCATAGGCCTTGCCCTTGAGGGACACCTGTGGCAGCCCGACCGCAACTGGGGCTATGTGCAATTCAAGAACGCCAAGGAGGTGACCGACGAGTATGTGAAGTATGGCCGCGAGTTGCTCAAATTCATTGAGCGTGGCTTCACGGCAGCTGTATATACCCAGACAACCGACGTGGAGGTGGAGGTGAACGGCTTCCTCACCTACGACCGCAAGGTGATAAAGATGGAGGAGGACCGCGTGCGCAAGATCAACAAGGAGATAGTGAATTCCTTGAACAAGTGACAGGAGGCTTTTATGGCCAAACTCGGCTATTATTGCTGTGTTGATTAAAAAAATAAACAATAACAAAAATCATTATTTTTCTGAGATGAATAAGTTTCTTTCAATTTTCGCCGTGGCTGCCGTGGCTCTTGCCACAGCTTGCAGCACCGGCAACGACAACGACGTGACGAAATCGGGACTTCGCAAGAGTGACTTTGTGGCTACCGTGGACAGCATGCCAACGGCACTCTATGTGCTCACCAACAAGGCCGGCATGGAGGTGTGCGTGACCAACTATGGCGGACGCATAGTGTCGGTGATGGTGCCCGACAAGGACGGCAACATGAAGGACGTGGTGCTTGGCCATGACTCTATTGCCGACTACATCAATATCGACGGCAACTTTGGCGCTCTCATAGGCCGCTATGGCAACCGCATCAACCAGGGCCGTTTCACCCTCGACAGCATCACTTATAAGTTGCCGCAGAACAATTTCGGACACTGCCTGCATGGCGGCCCCAAGGGCTTCCACCACTCGGTGTGGACTGCCAGCCAAACCAGCGATACAAGCCTTGAGCTCACCCTGCACAGCCCCGACGGCGAGGCAGGCTTCCCCGGCAACGTTGACGTGAAGGTGACTTATGCCCTGAGCGACGACAATGCGCTCGAGATAAGCTACGAGGCAACCACCGACAAGCCCACAATCCTCAACCTCACCAACCACAGCTACTTCAACCTGAGTGGCGATCCGAGCAACACGATTCTTGATGAGGTGGTGACATTTGATGCCGATGCCTTCACACCCATCGACAGCACATTCATGACCTCGGGAGAGATTCGTCCTGTGGAGGGCACTCCATTCGACTTCCGCAAAGGCAAGAAAGTGGGAGAGGAGATTGAGGCCGACGACGAGCAACTGAAGAACGGACTTGGCTACGACCACAACTTTGTGCTCAACACCGGTGGCGACATGAGCCGCGTGGCCGCATCGATCTTCGATGAGCGCTCGGGCATAAAGATGGAGGTGCTCACCGACGAGCCCGGAATCCAGTTCTATGTGGGCAACTTCCTCAATGGCAACGTGAAGGGAAAGAAGGGCATAGCCTATCCGCGCCGTGGAGCAATATGCGTGGAGACCCAGCACTATCCCGACTCGCCCAACCAGCCCAACTATCCCTCGGTGGTGGTTCGCCCGGGTGAGACCTACAAGAGCCATTGCATCTACCGCTTCTCGGTGGTGAAATAACTCAGATACAGCCTTTGAGGCAATGATAATGAGAGTGGGGTGCAGCCATTGCATTGCAATGGCTTGCAGCCCACTCTCTCTGTTTTTGTATATAATGACGACCTAATAGGCATGAGAACAATAGTATTTACGATTGCAGCCATTGCTGCCACGGCACTTGGCGCCACAGCCGGACGCACGGTGACCTACGCCCGCAGCAATCAGGCCGTGGTGCTCGACCTGCAATGGGGTGCGATTAACTATGGCACCATTCAGTGGCAACGCTCCACCGATGGTGGCGCCACCTGGACCGACGTGAAGGGCGCCACCAGTGCCACCTACACCTTTAAGATGACCGGCAACGTGCTCTACCGCGCCCACATTGAGGGCGACAGGGCTTGTCCTGCCATCGACGAGGAGCGTGAGATACGCTTGGTGAAGTTCACACCGGCGGTGATGGAAGTGGGCGCCCACAGTGTCACGATGAAGATAAGCGGAGTGGATTTTGCCGGCGCCGAGATTGTGGAATATGGCTGGTGTGCCAGCTATGCCTCGCTGAAGCGCGACTACACCATGATGCCGCGCACCAAGGTGGGCAACGTGCCGCCGGCAGCCGGTGAGTGGGCCATGGTGTGCGACGGGCTGATGCCGTGGAGCACCTACAGCGTGCGTGCATATTTTGAACTCGCCGACGGCACTGTGATGTGGGGGCCGGCACAGACGGTGAAGACCCTTGCCGGCCCGGCATGGTGCAGCGAGAACTGGGAGATAGGAAAAACGTCGATAAGCCCGCGCTTTGAGATTGCCGGCGACAACACCACCCGGGTGGAGCATGTGCGCTGCTACATAGGCAGGAGTGTGGCAACACTGGCAGAGTGCAGCGTGACCGTGCTTGGCGACCGGCAATACTCTGCCGAGGCAGCCGGACTTGAGCCTCACACCGACTATGTGGCGAGAGTGACAGCGGTGGTCGATGGCAAGGAGATTGCGATGGAGAAGACGGTGCGCACCTGGAGCGACTACTCCACAGCCTGCGTGGATGCCACAGTGAAGCCTGTGGCGCACACCATAGAGTGGGCTGGCGGAGAATCGCTCGTGCGCCTGTCGCCCGAGGGACAGCAAGTGGAATATCCGCGTATGTGCCGCATTGACGAGAGCACCATAGTGCTCACCTATCATGGCGGCAACCCATCCAACTGGGGGAAAATCTACATGCGCAAGAGCCGCGACAACGGCGACACATGGAGTGAGCCTGTGGCAATATTCGACAAGGAGGCAAGCGAATTTGGCAACAACTACCTCCGCTTCCAGAATCCGGAACTCATATTGCAGAAGAATGGGTGGCTGCTGCTCACATTCGTGGGCCGTGGCAGCCCCGAGACCAACGACAACTGCCATGTGATAGCCTGCATCTCGCGCGACGGCGGCGACACCTGGGACGACCCAATCATAGTGGGCCGTGGCCGCAGCTGGGAGCCGCAGGTGGTGGAGTTGCCCGGCGGTGAGCTGGAGCTGCTGGTGTCGAGCGAGGCCGCATGGTGGCAAAAGCAATCTACGCTATATCAGGAGATAGTGTGCGCCCGCTCCACCGATGGCGGACTCACCTGGACCCGGCTCACCCGTGCCAGCTACAATCCCGGCAAGCGCGACGGAATGCCGGTGACCATTGTGCAGCAGGGCAACAAGGGCCTGCTCACCATCATTGAGTGCATCTGGGGCAGCCCCTCGCCGGTGCTGCTCCACCGCGACCTCGATGCCGAGTGGGACCAGAGCGACTGGGACGGCGTGCAGGACTCTGAGCGCTGGGCTGCCGGCATGAATGGCGGCGGTGCGCCCTACATCATCCAGCTTCCCACCGGCGAGACGCTGATTACGGCCTATTATTCGCCCACGGGCGAAGTGTGGCGGACAGCACGTCCGCGCGTGTACATAGGCGACAACACCGGCCATAACTTCAAGATGCTGCGCAATCCGCTCGAGGACTCCTCCACCTTGCCCTTTGGCACAGGCGCGGTGTGCTGCTCTTTCTTCATGAAGGATGACACCACGGTGTGGCTTCTCATATCGAAGGCAAAATACACAGGCAGCAACCGCGACGCAAGCTCAATAGAGCTGCTTGAGGGGAAAATAGTGGCCTACTGAGGGGCGCAGGCGTTAAATATCACTAAATTATGACGGTTTTTTGGTGATAATGTGCGCTAAAATAGTATATTTGTGCGTTATAATGACGTATAAATGTGAGCTGTGCACACGGTGTGTGGCTTGCAGCATAAAAAAAACTTACGACAACAAAAGAAAACAGAAATTAATATGAAGACAAAGACATTAGCAATCGCATTGCTCTCGGCAGCCGTGATGACAAGCTGCGTGAGCAAGAAGGAACTTGAGGCAAGCCAGCAGAGCTTGCAGAATTGCACAAATGAGAAGAAGGAACTTTACACGCAGATGCAGACTGTGAAGGACCAGAACTCCGACACCAAGCAGGAGCTTGCGGCAGCCAACGCACGCATCAAGGCTCTTGAGGAGCAGCTGACGCAGACCAACAGCAACTACCAGTCGCTGCAACAGTCGCTCGACCGCAGCCTCACCAACTCGAGCGAGAACAATATCAACATCAGCAAGCTCGTGGACCAGATCAATGAGTCGAACCAGTATATCCGCCACCTTGTGGAAGTGAAGAGCAAGAGCGACTCGCTCAACATGGTGCTCACCAACAACCTCACCCGCTCGCTTAGCAAGGAGGAGCTGAAGGAAGTGGATGTGCAGGTGCTGAAGGGCGTGGTGTATATCTCGCTTGCCGACAATATGCTCTACACCAGCGGTTCCTACGAGATTAATGACCGCGCAGCCGAGACCCTGAGCAAGATTGCGAAGATTATCACCGACTATTCCGACTACGACGTGCTCATTG
>JAQXTJ010000159.1 GCA_029219425.1 Bacteroidales bacterium | reverse complement strand
CATTGCGCAGGAAGAAACCGCGGTTGTAGTCTTCGCCGAAAGTGGGGAAAATCACCCCCGAGGAGTATTTCTTGCTGAAAGGGAAGAAGCCGAATGGCACGGCAAGCGGCAGAGGCACATCGGCAAGCACCATATATGCCGGGCCCGACACCACATTCTTTCCTGCCTTCATCTTGCCCTTTGTTAGCTGCAAGTAGAAGTGGGGGTGCTCGTGGTCGTCGCAGGTGGTGTAGCGCCCGTTGCGAATGTAGTATTCATCGTTTTCCATCTTTTTGGTGGTTCCGCCGGTGAGGTATCCCTCGCCTTGCTGCGTGACCACATCGGTGATGAAGCCCTTTTTGCTCTTGAAGTTGTAGCGCATGGTCTTCGACTCATATTCACCGCTGGGATCCTTGAATACCGGCGTTCCCTCGAGGTCGCCCACGCTGTCGGGACGCCCGAAAGCCTTCACCTCGCTGTTGTCCATGTTCATCTGAATCTCCATGGCCTTGAGGTCGATTTCACCATAGGTCACCTGGCTTTGTCCATACATGCTTGCATTGTTCTTGCCGAAAAACACGAGCGAGTCTTTGGCGGTGAACTTCACCGTGTTGTCGAGATCGACGAAGTGTCGCACGAATTTCAGAGTGTCGGCACCTGTGTCACTCATTGCAACTGCTGCCGAGTCGCCTGTGGCTGCTGCCGAGTCGGCCGGCAGGGCTGCCGAAACACTGGCAAGCGAATCGCCAGCTACAGGCAGAGTGGAAACTCCAGCCGCCGCTCCACGGGATATTACCGACGTGAGCAGCAGCACAAAGAGCATGATATATATGTTTCGCAAATTCAATATTCCTTACATTTTCAGTTCCAAAGTGCAAAATTACACATAATCATTCACACCACCACATTTTTTCAGCAAAATTTCCCTAATCTATTTTTGATGGCGTGATGGTGAGGGGGATTAGAAGGGGTAGCCGATGGCGAAGTGGAGGCAGAGGGAGTTGCGGAAGGAGGACATGTTGTAGTAGCTCGTCTTGGTGGCCTGGTAGGGGTAGTGGATGCCTATGCCGAGGTCGGCACGGACTACGATGAACCCGGCATCGTAGCGTATGCCGGCGCCGGTGCCGAGAGCGAGGTCGCGGAGGAAGTGCTTGGCCGAGAGCTGTGCGCCCGGGCGCAGCTCGTCGTTTTCGAGAATCCACACGTTGCCTGCATCAACGAATAGCGCCCCGCGTATGCAGCCAAAGATTGGGAAGCGGTATTCGAGATTGAGTTCAAACTTGAATGTACCCGATTGGTCGAAGAATTCGAAGTAGTTGTTGTTCTCGTGGTAGCGTCCTGGGCCTATTGACCGGGCGGTGAAGGCACGCAGTGAATTGGAGCCTCCCACATAGAATTGCTCGGTGAATGGCACTTGCGAGGAGTTGCCATAGGCGTGGGCAACTCCGAGAAAGGTGCGGCCCACGAGCCAGTGTCCCGGCAGTAATTGGTGGGAATACACGAGTTGAGTTGTAGCTTTCACAAATTGTGAAATGGGTGTGCCGAAAAGGTGTTTCGAGTCTTTGCCGCCATTAGAGCCGGTGAGTCGCCATATTCCACAAATCACATTGCCCGACTCGGCTACAAAGAAGTTCCAGTTGATGGCGTTACTGTTGTTAATCCGGCGGTCGTAGGTGTAGGAGTAGGTCATCATTGGAAGGAACTTGTCGTCGAAGCTATTGACGATTATCGGGTTGTCGAAGGCCATTTCAAGGAAACGGTCGCTGAAGTTGAGCAGCTTTGAATACTTGAGAGTGAGCGGTGAGAACTCGTTGAGCGAAAGTCGGTTGGCGTGCCATTCCCACTTCATTCCGAGGCTTGCATCGAGCATCTTGAAGTATTTCGGGCGATTGATGAGGCTTGCGCTGAGCGAAATGTTGGTGCGGTTGATGTAGCGGCGAGAGCGATCCACGAAGCTCGGGGCGAGCAGACGCGGGAACATGAGTCCCACGTTGGCACCCACCTCATAGGAATTGAGCTTATTGCCCACGTTCTTTCCCGTCTGCCACTCGTAGGCAAACTTCAGCTCGGTGGAGAGCTGTTCACCGCCACCGAAGAGGTTTTTGTTGGTAAGTCCTAACACTGCCGATGGGCCTATGTAGCTATTAGACTTGGAGGCGGCTTGAATTTCGAATTTGGTTTCGAGCGGGAGGTCGAGGCGGCAGTCAATGTTCACATCAAGGGTGTCGGATGTTACCGAATCCATGGGAGTGGTGGTAATATCGACGCTGCTGAAGATGCCGAGCCGTGAGAGGTTGCTCTGCGTACGCTCCACCGAGCGCACCGAGAATTGGCGACCGCGCCGCATGGAGATCGCCGAAGATATAGTGGTTGGCCTAATGCGCACGGGGTTGTGCTTGATGAGAGTGCAGCGACCGGTGGAAATTGTGTCGGGGGTTCCGATGCCGTAGTAGTTGCGCACATTGGTAGTTACTGAACCGATGTAGTATTTGCGCAAGGCAGCAGCCGGGATGTCGTCGGCGAGCACGAGCTTCAGAGCCATTTGGCGGTAAAGCTGAGAAGTGTCGGCGAGATACTCAAGGTATTCGGGCTTGAAGAAGTAGTAACCGTGGTTGCGCACTACATCGGTGATGCGGTTGCGCACCACACTGAGCGAGTCGGTGCAATATCGGTTGCCCGGTGAGAGATATTTTTCCTTTTTGGCAATGGAGTCGATGTAGAACTCTATTGGCGATGATGGGTGGAAGAACTCGATGTTGCTGAAGGTGTAGGGCTTGGTGAGTGCAACATTATACAGGATTTCGGCCTGCCGGCGGTCGCGGCTGTAGAGCAGTTCATAGGAAGTAGTCGAGCCGAAGTATCCGTTGTTGTTGAGTACGTCGCGCATCATCTCGAGTCGGAGGTCGGGCCTCACATCGCTTATGAGCACCGGTGTGCGACCAAGGTGCTCGGTGAGCCAACGCTTGAGTCCGGTGGAGGTGGAGTCGCCCCAGTTGTAGAACCACAGGCCGAATTGCAGAGGAGAGCGCAGCCATGGGGAGATGATGCTGCCATTGGGGCGCACATCGACGGCATCGACGAGGCTTTGTTCGAGCCAGCTTTCTACGCGAGAACTGTCGTGAGCGGTGATATTTACATCTTCCACACCGATGTAGAGCACCTCATCGGGCGCCAGACGCCGAGTGGTGGAGCAGCTCACCGCAATGAGAGATTCGACGAGAAGCAGGAGCAGTGTGATATGCAGGTGAATCTTGGTCATAGACTATTTGGCGGAGGGTTTAGGTGACGACTCATCCTTGCGGATATAAGAGAGCGGATTGAAGATGGAGAAGAGATAGCGCAGATTGGAGAGCTTGCGCTTATACACGAAAGCCACACCGGTTTCGGTGACTTCGCCCTCGAGCACATTGAGGTAGCCCTTGTGGTTGAACAGGCGCAGGAACATATTACCGTTTTTATTGAGCATATACTCGAGCGACACATCGTTGAAGAGGTTCTGGGCGATTTCTTCAGATGAAGTGGTGCCCTGAGTGTAGTCGCCGCCAACTACAATCTTGAAGCGGTTGTTGAAGAGCGATTTCGACACTTGGTAGCTATATTTGATGGCGCGTGAGGAAACGCCGTCGTGAGTTTCAGTGTAGTTGTCGAGGCCAAACGACACTGTGATACCCTTCATGGCACTTGCTGCCCAGTTGTTGATGCGTGAGGTGACAAAGGAGAAAAGCGGGTTGCCCGAGAGGTTGCTCGAGGCCTTGGAGTCGATACCTGTGTAGGTGTTGTAGAGCAGTAGATTGATTGCCTGGCTCGAGCGCTGTGCCGGCGACATTGATTGCAGCTCATTCTGGAGTGTTATGTCGTCGGATGTGGAGAGGTCGAAAGCCACGTCCATATTTGAGAGCGCATTGGTGGCCGAGAGGGAGATATTGAAGTTGATAATGCGCGTATTGGAGTCGGAGCCGGTGTAATTGGCCTTGCGAGAATCCACGGCGTGCAGGTTAAGGATGGGGTTCATCATATCGCCGGTCCAGAGAAGATAGTTGTCGGCTACAAACTTAAAGTTCACCTGCGAAATGAGAGGCGGAGAGTAGCGCACGAAGCCTTCGTCGATATTGAAGCGGCCTGTGAGAGCTTGGTCGCCAAGGTGGTTCATGCTGAGGTGGAGGTCGCCATTGCCGGCAATCTCGGCGCGGTTTTTGCCATTCTTGGAGAGGAACACTGTGAACGAAGAGCCTTGTTGCACCGATATATCGGCATTGAGAGTGATGCGGCTTTCGGTGGCGTGCCTGGCTTCGCGAGTGAGGGTGTAGGAGCTGTCGTTAAACTGCACAAACTTCACGAGCTTCTGCTCTTGACGGGCTGCGATTGAGTTCACGTCTTCCTGGAGAATGTAGGTGAGATTGGTGCCGGCAAGGAGGCCGAGCCGCACGTTGAGGTCCACGTTCTCCATGTTGCCGCGTGCAGTAGCGTCGAGGCTCAGGAAGCCCTTGCCGAAGATTTGTGAATTGCTGCGCTGCTTGCTATCGACAAATTGCACATTATTGCCACGCATACTCAAGTCGATTAGCGGCGAGAAGGGATTGTGCAGGTCGATAGAGCCGTGTGTGACGACAGGATTGCTGTTGAGGCAGTAGATACGGTAGTCGTTGAAGCGTATCACGCTCGAATCGACCGGAATGGAGTCGGCAGGAAGAGAGATGCTTGAGCCAAACACCGGCATGGCTATTGCCGTGGAGTCGCAGAGGAGATAGCCATTGATATTTGGGCGGTCGAAGGTGCCATTCACTGTCATTTCGCCATTGAGGTAGCCACGAAGGTTCATCATATCGCCGCCCTGAAGAAAAGGATTGAGTATGGAGAGCGGAAATCGGGCAAGCTCGAGCGAGAGGGTCATTCGGTTGTCGGCAACGGTGTCGTTGAGGGCGCCAAAAGCCACGGCACATTGGTGTCCGTCGACTTCGAGATTGGCCGTTGCCATTGTTCCGCCCGAGGCGGGGTTAAGGTCGATGAGGGAGTTGAGGCGTAGCGAGCCTACGCGATGCTTGCCATAGTAGAGGTCGGAGAGTCCCACCATGCCGTTGCCCCAGATGTTCACATCGTTGTATCTCACCGAGAAATCGGCGGCGAGAATACCCTTCACCGGAGGGGCGTAGGGTGATAAGGAAAGCCAGTCGGCAATTTGCACATTATTGATTTTTAGGCGTATGTCCTCATTCTCCTCCTCATTGCCATCACTGAGTTCATTATGGTCGGTAGTGAGAGAAAAAAGGCTTGAGCCCTGAGTGAGACTCAGATTGGAGTCGAAGTGCTTTGTGGCGTAGTTGAATGATATGAAGTTGCCATCGTTCACAGTCCAGGGCTTGTAGCCAATGGTGATTTCGGATGGGAAAAGGCTGGCATGCACGGTGGAGTCGGTGAGCTCGGCGTTGATACCTACGTTGATTCCTGTGCTGTTCTCGAAATTGTGCTGAGTGAGCTGAGCCTGAATGTTGCAACCGTCCACATAACCCTTAAGCTCGGCCCGGGCAAAGCCGGGAATGTGCTCGCGTGCATTGGAGGCACGCACTCGCCAGTTGATTCGGTGGTTGAATTCCACGATACCGAATCGCAGGGAGTCGATTTGCACATCGTTCACGCTGAGGCGGTCGAGTATTCCGCGAAGGTAGAAGGTGGAGTCGTTGGCGACCATTACGTTGGCGCGGTTGTAGGAGATTCCCTCGTGGGCGAGATATTGCTGCACCAGATTGCGCTTGCCCAGCTCAATCTCGCACGACAGAGCCGGCAGTCGTCCGCGCAGGGAGTCGGAGTTGATATATTTGTCGTCCCACTGCCTCAATGCGATGTCGGATATGTTGGCGAGCTTTGCCGAGAGGGTGTCGAGCGAGCACTCCGAGTCGAAGTCGAGAGAGAAATCGCCGTTGGAAATGGCGGCATCTATGTGAGAGTCATCGGCTACGAAGTTGGCCAAGATATTGTCGGTGTAGTAGAAATTGTCGTCTAAGGTCCAGCGCAGGTTTTCGATTCCGGCAGTGACGTCGTAGGTTTTCGACAGCAGGTCGAAGTCGCCGGTAGCCGAGATGTTGCAGCTGCCATTGGAAGCCACATCCATCAGCCTGAGAGCGTGTAGGTCGAGGTCGGCGATTTTCGACTCCACCGAGAAAGCGAAGCGTTGGTTCGCGATGTGACCCTGTGCCAGTGTTGAGAAATTGCAGTGGGCGTTGGCCGACGACAGAGTGGCATTGAAGTTTCCGTTGTCGAGATTGCCACCGAGAGCGATTCCATAGTAGCGATTGGAATTATAGAGGAGTGTGTCGATGGAAATGTCGGCACGGAGGCTTGTTGCATTGTTGAATATGTCAAGTCCGCGTCCCTCGACCGAGCCGGAAGCAGAGAGCAGATAGATGCGCGAAGTGGGGAGAATGGCATCGACAGGCAGTTGCGAGGCGCAGAAGTTGAGCGAGTAGCCCGATGTGTTGCCATTCCAGGCAGCATCGAGTGCGAGCTTGCCCGATGCCAGCGTGAGGGCGAGCTTGCCCTTGTAGGCTCCGGCGTGAGCCAAGGCGTGGCCATTGATGCTCATGGCGGGCAATCCGATGCTTCGAATCATGGCAGTGTCGGCAATAAGACGCGCCTTGAGTGGATTGAGGTTCCTGGTGCTGCCCGAGAAAGAAATGTCGCAGCCAAAGTGCTTGGAATCGGTCAGGTGAGAGGCGTGTCCCGATGCCGAAAGCCTTGCCACACCGGGGACGTCGAGCAGGCATTTGGTGAGAGTGGCACGGCTCAAGGTGCCGGCAGCTGCCATCGACAAAGTGGCAGATGCAGGGTAGCCCTTTGGCATCATTGAGCCAATGGATGGGAATAGGAGCTGTGCGTCGGAATTGGACAATGAGGCGTCGATGCGGGTGCTGAAGCGGTTGAAAGAGGCATTGCTCTCCACCTCACCACTAAGCGATGAGCCGAAATTGGATATGCGCAGCCGGCTGACGGCAAGGCGAGAGCTGTCCATCTCGAAAGTGCATTGCGCCGAGTCGATAGCAAAGCCGCAACGCTCGCGGGCAGCAATGTGGCGCACGGGCACGCGGATGGCAGAGCCGCGGTTGTAGAAATCGTCCACGGCAACCTCAATGCTGTCGGCTTCGATGTAGCTCAGGTCGAGGCCGGGCATAGGCTGGTGCTGTGAGAGGGCATATATGGCATGGGAGCGTGTTAGGCGCAAGCTGCGGGCGGTCACCGTCCAAGGCACAGATTCGGTTGCCGGCAATGAATCGCCGGCAGAGTCGGAGATGAGTGTGTCGGGATAGAAGTAGCGGCAATCGGCGTTGTCCACGCTCAGCAATCCGGCATCCACAATGCAGCGGCCGGTGTCGATAAAGCCGTCGGCAAGGCGGGCATGTGCCACATGAGCCGAGAGGGAGTCGATGTAGGGAGGCATGTGCATGCAGTAGTCCACATCGTGAAGCTCGATGTTCTTTGCCTTGATGAGCCAAGGCGACGACGAATCGGACTCGGTGGAGTCGGCGGTTTCGCCATTGAGCAAATTGAGGTGAACGCGTCCGCCTCGGAGTGATGCCGAGGACACGAGAATGGAGCTTTGCTCGAGATTGAGCTGAGAGTAGCCAAGGTTGCACTCATCGACACCAACAGAGAGCACGAGCGACTCATCGGCTGAGACCATGCGGAAGCTTGCACCCGACAGAGAGGCCGCATTGACGACCACCTCGCTGCGTAGCAAAGGCAGCATCCTTATGCTCACCGAGAGGCCGTCGGCAGCGAGCATGGTGTCGGCAGGTGCGTTGAGCACCGACACTCCACTGATGCTGAGCGACAGCGGAAACCGCAGCGATATATGCTGCATTGATATGCCCAATCCTGTGGCCTCCGACAGTTGCTTAGTGGCAAAATCTTTTGCAAAATTCTGAATTGCCGGCACATAGAGCAGGGCAGGCGACAGAATTATCGCCAGCAGCAGGCCGAGAAGCAAGCGCAACGACCATAGTAATATCCGTTTATATGCTCTTTTCATTCCTTGAGCGGTGTGACGACGACTTGCGGCGACTGCCCTTCAGGAGATAGCGGCGGAACTGGTGCATGAAATACAGCTTGATGAAAGCAAATGCGGCAAGCGCGCCGGCAGTGTTGGCAATGAAGTCCCACAAGTCCATAGTTCGCACACCGGTGAGTTCTTGTGCAATCTCCATGAAACCGCCCAGAACTATTGCAGTGGCAATAATCGAGGCCTCACCCTCGAGATGTGTGTGGTGAGGCAGGCGGGATTTGGCATAGTCTAAATAATAAACACTTGCCAAGCCAAAATACATTAGGAAATGCACCACTTTATCGGCATTTTCGAAGAAAAAAAAGTGGGATTCGCCAAAAGGACGGGGACTGAGCGACAGGTAGGCAACCAGCAGAGTGATTGCCACCGACGCGATTCCGGCAGGAATATTTTTGATAAACTTTCTCATAATCAACAGTTTGGTTGGATAATAGAGAGTGGAATGTCGATATGTGTGAAATGATGTTTATAAGCAGACACAAAAGTAATAATTAAATCGTAAGTCACAAAATTTTATCAAGTAATTAGTGAAATACGCGAAAAGTTTGTAAATTTGCAAGCAAAAATGACGAAAAAGCGATAAAACAAACTGCAAAAGTAACGAAAAAGCGCGAAAATGAAACATAACGAAGCTGGATTTGGATCGAAGATAGGAGTGATAGCGGCGACCGTGGGTTCTGCCGTGGGGCTTGGCAATATATGGCGCTTCCCGAGCGTGGTGCAGAGCAATGGCGGCTCGGCATTTCTGCTGGTGTACCTTGGGTGCGTGCTGCTGCTCGGCATCCCGGTGATGCTTGCCGAGTTCTCGCTTGGCCGAGCCGGGCGGAGCGATGCCGTGGGAGTGATGAAGAACCTCACGCCTGGGAAACGGTGGTGGATACTTGGGGTGCTCGGACTGCTGTCGAGCTACCTTATCCTGCCCTTCTATATGGTGGTGGCAGGGTGGGCCACAGAGTATCTATACCAGTCGGTGACAGGCGGCCTCTTCGAAGGAATCGACTTCGATGCCGACGTGAGTGCCAACAGCGGAGTGTTCACGGCGCAGATGAATGGCTTCATCGCCTCGGCCATGCAGCCTGTGATATGGACCTATGTGATGATTGTGCTTAATCTGGTGATACTGTTGCGTGGCGTGAAGAAAGGCATCGAGAAGCTGTCGAATGTGCTTATGCCCGTGCTCTTCGTGCTGCTGGTGGTGTTTTGCGGCATATCGCTGTCGCTGCCCGGAGCCGGCGAGGGTGTGGAGTTCTTCCTGAAGCCCGATTTCTCGAAGGTGACGCCGGGAGTGGTGATAAGCGTACTTGGGCAGGCATTCTTCTCACTGAGCCTTGGCATGGGCATACTCGTGACCTACGCCTCCTACTTCCCGAAGGACACAAAGCTCACGCGCACGGCAGTGACGGTGTCGCTCAGCGACTTTGGTGTGGCTCTGCTCATGGGGCTAATCATATTCCCGGCAGTGATGAGCTTCGGGCTCAACGACAATACCGGCGGGCTGGCAGGCACCACGCTGGTGTTTGTGACGCTTCCGGGGATATTCACGCAGATGCCACTGTCGCAGCTATGGGCGATACTGTTCTTCATGCTTCTCTTTGTGGCAACAATCACCTCCACGGTGTCGATTGCAGAGGTGTCGATAGCCTTCCTGCGCGACCGCTTCGGGATGAGGCGCACCAATGCGTGCTTGGTGATACTGCTGCCGCTGTTTGTGACATCGGCAATATGCTCGCTGTCGCTTGGCGCGGTGCCGGGGTTACAGATTATGGGACTTAGCGTGTTCGACTTCCTCGACTCGCTCACAACCAACTTCCTGCTGCCCATGAGCGCGATAGGGCTTTGCGTGTATGTGGGCTGGGTGCTTCACCGCGACTTCATAAAGGATGAGCTCACCAACTATGGGGCATTCAATTCGGGCGTGGCGCCCATTGTGCAATTTCTTGTGAAATACATCTGTCCGGTGCTGATTGCCACAATCCTTGTGTCGCAAATAATAAATCTGCTTGAGAAATGAAACTGATTGAGATGAACCGCGGGCAGCGCATGGCTTTGCTGGCAATGCTCTTGGCACTTGTGGCGGCGATAGCTGCGGCAGTGGCGTTGTCGGGACACAGCAGCGGCTCCAAGGCGGCAGCCGACTCGGTGGAGATGGCGCGTTTTATGGCCGAAATCGACTCGGCGCGGCTCGACACAGTGAAGCCGAGGCGCGAGCGAAAGGCTGCTGAGAAACCTGCGAGAAAAAGCGTTGCCCCGAACAGGGAATTAAGGCAATTCTAAAAGAAATGAACAAAAGAAACACACATTGATGAGATGAGCAACAGAGCACAATTTGTGACCAAGATGGGAGTGATAGCAGCCACTGTGGGCTCAGCTGTGGGGCTTGGCAACATCTGGCGGTTTCCCTATGAGGCCGGGCAGCATGGCGGAGGAGCGTTTCTCATTATCTACTTGCTGTGTGTGTGCCTGCTTGGCATACCGGTGATGATTGCCGAGTTTGTGATAGGCCGCAGCACTCACAGCAACGCGCTCACCGCACTGCAAAAGCTGCGTCCGGGCAGTCGCATGAGCATGGTGTCGTATGTGGGCATAGTGGCATCGCTGATGATTCTGAGCTTCTACTCGGTGGTGGCAGGATGGATAATGGAATATCTCTATCAGGCCATCACAGGCGGCCTGAGCGGACACACGGCAGAGGAATATGCCGCGCTGTTTGGCACGTTCACGGTGAATCCGTGGAGGTCGGTGATGTGGACGCTGCTGTTTCTCTCAATAAATTTCATGGTGCTGCGCCGTGGAGTGGAAAAAGGCATTGAGAGGCTGTCGAATGTGCTTATGCCAGTGCTTTTCGTGATTTTAGTGGTGTTCTGCGTGAACTCGCTGATGATGCCCCGTGCCACAGAGGGACTCAATTTCCTATTCAACCCCGACTTCTCGGCGCTTACGCCCAAAGTGATGCTCGGGGCGCTGGGACAGGCCTTCTTCTCGCTTAGCCTCGGGCTCACCTGCCTGCTCACCTATGCCTCCTATTTCTCCGACCGCACACCACTGGTGCGCAGTGCCACGGTGGTTGCAGTGCTCGACACCCTGGTGGCGATTCTCTCGGGAATCATCATCTTTCCGGCAGTGTTCTCATTCGGCATGGAGCCGGCAGCCGGGCCGAAACTCGTGTTCCAGATTTTACCCGAGATATTCCAGCAATTGCCCGGCGGCTATCTGTGGTCGGTGGCATTCTTCCTGTTGCTGTTTTTCGCATCGATAACATCGACCATCTCGATGAGCGAGATTTCGATAACCTACTTTGTGGAGGCACACAAGATGAGCCGCAACCGCGCCACGGGACTCAACACGGCGATAGCTGCCGCGTTTGGCACGCTGTGCGCACTGTCGTTTGGTGTGCTGAGCGAGTGGACGGTGGCAGGAATGACGCTGTTTGAGCTGTTCGACTATGTGTCGTCGAATGTGCTTCTGCCGGTGGGCGGAGTGATGCTCAGTGTGTTTGTGGGGTGGATGGCTGACAGGAAAGTGGTGGAGGAGCAGCTCACCGACTATGGTGCGCGGCGCATCACGCTGCTGCTGCCCATACGCTTCTGCATACGCTATGTGGCGCCGGTGTGCATCACGCTCATCTTCCTCTATGGCATTGGCGTTTTATAGAGAGATTTGGCACGGGGATGAAAAAAATGAGGTGTAGGGGTGATAATAAAGGAAAAAGTTGTAACTTTGTGGCAAATAATCACACAGAAAACAACAGAAAGACATTAGCGCCATGATGATAATAGGAATTGCCGGTGGAACCGGCTCGGGCAAGACCACGGTAGTGAGAAAGATAATGCAGCGTCTTCCACAGGGAGAGGTTGAGGTGATCTCGCAAGACTCTTACTATAAGGACTCAAGCCATGTTCCGGTAGAGGACAGGCAGAAGATAAACTTCGATGAGCCTGCGGCATTCGACTGGCCACTGCTGATTGAGCACCTGAAGGAGCTGAAGGCAGGCAGGGCAGTGGAGTCGCCCACTTATTCCTATCTCACCTGTACTCGCCAGCCCGAGACGGTGCATGTGAATCCGTGTGATGTGGTGCTGGTGGAGGGCATTCTTGTTTTCTCGGATGAGAGGCTCAGGGATATGTTCGACATCAAGGTGTTTGTGGATGCCGATGGCGACGACCGCCTTATCCGCGTAATCAGCCGCGACTGCATAGAGCGAGGCCGCACGCCGCAGATGGTGATTGACCGCTATGAGCAGGTGCTGAAGCCGATGCACATAAAGCACATAGAGCCTGCGAAGCGCTATGCCGACCTCATAGTCCCACAGGGAGGAAACAATGAGGTGGCTATAAACCTGCTCACCGACTACATAAAGGGGCGGCTGGGAAATAGGTGAGAGGTGTGGCCGCATTAGCCACAATGGCTGCAATAGCTGCCACAGGTTACAATATTTATTGGATTGGAATGATAAGATGAAGATATTTCCTTGGTTTTTCAAGAAAAAAGAGAACAATGCCGGTGATGCAGTGGAGCAGCAGCCCGGTGATGATGAGCTGAAGCTGGCCGATGATGGCAACATGGTGCTCCGCACCGACAATCTGGTGAAGAAGTATCGCCAGCGCATTGTGGTGAACCATGTGTCGATCAATGTGAAGCAGGGCGAGATAGTGGGACTCCTGGGCCCTAATGGAGCTGGGAAGACAACCACCTTCTATATGACCACAGGACTGATTACGCCCAATGAAGGCCGTATCTACCTCAACGACTATGAGATAACGAAATATCCGGTGTATAAGCGTGCGCAGTATGGCATTGGCTATCTGGCTCAGGAGCCGTCGGTGTTTCGCAAGCTGAGTGTGGAGAATAACATACGCTGCATTCTGGAGATGACCAACACCTCACCCGAGTATCAGCGCGAAAAGCTTGAGAGCCTCATCGAAGAGTTTCACTTGCAGCATGTGCGCAAGAACCTCGGCGACCAGCTCTCGGGAGGCGAGCGCCGACGCACCGAGATAGCCCGCTGCCTTGCAATCAACCCGAAATTCATTATGCTCGATGAGCCATTTGCCGGAGTTGACCCCATTGCGGTGGAGGATATTCAGAATGTGGTGTACAAGCTGAAGGAGAAGAACATTGGCATCCTTATCACCGACCACAATGCGCCCGAGACGCTGAGTATCACCGACCGCGCCTATCTGCTCTTTGAGGGAAAGATTCTCTTTCAGGGCACGAGCGAGGAGCTTGCCGAGAATCCGGTGGTGAGGGAGAAGTATCTTGGAAGGAACTTTGTGTTTCATCGCAAGCACTTCGATTGATTTTTAGGGTAATAGGGTGGAATTGCTGCCTCATTTTTAGCATGGCATCTGTTTTCTTGGGGGGATAGGAACAATTTTTTAGAAAAAGGACTGGATATTAATGATTTCGATACAGAATTTATCGGTAGAATTTAACTGTAATCCGCTGTTTGATGGCGTGAGCTATGTAATCAACAAGAAGGACCGCATAGCCCTTGTGGGCAAGAATGGTGCAGGAAAGAGCACAATGCTGAAGATAATCGCAGGCTTGCAGACTGCCACTCGCGGCACGGTGTCGATGCCCAAGGAGCTTGTGGTGGGCTATCTGCCACAGCAGATGGTGCTTGCCGACACCAAGACGCTGAAGGAGGAGGTGAATGAGGCATTCGAATACCTGCACAAGCTCAATGCCGAAATCGACGAGGTGAACATGCAGCTTGCTGAGCGCACCGACTATGAGAGTGAAGCCTACCAGAAGCTTATTGACCATCTCACGCACCTCAATGAGCTTGTGGCTATGCACGGCTCGGAGAATTGCGAGGCAGAGGCCGAGAAGACGCTGATGGGACTTGGCTTCGTGCGGGCCGACTTCGACCGTCCGACATCGGAGTTCAGCGGCGGCTGGCGCATGCGTGTGGAGCTGGCGAAGCTGCTGTTGCGCAAGCCCGACGTGCTGCTGCTCGACGAGCCTACCAACCACCTTGACATTGAGTCGATACAGTGGCTTGAGAACTTCCTGAAGAACAAGGCCAATGCCGTGGTGCTCGTGAGCCACGACCGCGCATTTATCGACAATGTGACCACGCGCACCATTGAGATTTCGTGTGGCAAGATTTATGACTACAATGTGAACTACTCGAAGTTTGTGGAGCTGCGCAAGGAGCGTGTGGAGCAGCAGATGCGTGCCTACATGAACCAGCAGAAGCAGATACAGGACACTGAGGACTTCATAGAGCGTTTCCGCTACAAGGCTACGAAATCGGTGCAAGTGCAAAGCCGCATAAAGCAGCTTGAGAAGATAGAGCGGATAGAGGTGGACGAAGTGGACAACTCACACATCAACCTGAAATTCCCACCCGCACCGCGCTCGGGCGACTATCCCGTGATAGCCGAGGATGTGGCTAAGAGCTATGGCGACCACTTGGTGTTCAGCGGCGTCACGTTCACCATAAAGCGCGGTGAGAAAGGGGCCTTTGTGGGCAAGAATGGCGAGGGAAAATCCACGCTGGTGAAGTGCATAATGAATGAGATACCCTTTGAGGGAATGCTCAAGATAGGGCATAACGTGAAGATAGGCTATTTTGCGCAGAACCAGGCACAACTGCTCGACGGGGAGATAACGGTGTTTGACACCATCGACCGCGTGGCAGTGGGCGACATACGCACTAAGATACGCGACATACTGGGTGCGTTCATGTTTGGCGGCGAGGCATCGGACAAGAAGGTGAAGGTGCTCTCGGGAGGCGAGAAGACGCGCCTTGCTATGATAAAGATGCTGCTTGAGCCCGTGAACCTGCTCATACTCGATGAGCCCACCAACCACCTCGATATGCGCACCAAGGACGTGCTGAAGGAGGCGATAAAGGACTTCAATGGAACGGTGATAGTGGTGAGCCACGACCGCGAGTTCCTCGACGGGCTGGTGGAGAAGGTGTATGAATTTGGTGGCGGACGCGTGCGCGAGCACCTTGGTGGAATCTACGATTTCCTCGAAACGAAGAAGATTGAATCTCTTCGTGAGCTGGAAATGACGCCTGCAAAGAGCCGGGAGAAACAGCCACAGCTCTCGAAGTCGGCCACCGCGGCAGCAAATGCCGAGGCCGAGCAGCCCAAGCAAGGCAAGATAACCTATGCTGAGCAGAAGGCGCGCGAGCGCGTGCTTCGCAAGGCTCAGAAGAGCGTGGATGCGAGCGAGAAAGCCATCGCCGACATTGAGGCCGAGATTGCCGCGATAGAGGAGAAGCTCTCGGGCGGCGAGCAGGTGAATCCTGAGCTATATGAGCAGCACTCACAGCTGCAAAAGAAGCTCGAGAACGCCATGAGCGTGTGGGAGCTGGCGTGCATGGAACTGGAGGAGCTGAAAACTGAGAGGTGAGAGAAATGAATATTTGATTTTTTTTATATAAAGATGAAAACTATTAAAATGATTCTTCCTGCGGTGGCATTAGCGCTGTGTGCCCCCATTGCAGGAGCAGGAAATGGACAGATGAAAGGCGTAGATAGGAACGACTTTGATGAAACCGTGTCGCCTAAGACCGATTTTTATCAGTATGTGTGCGGAGGCTGGCTGAAGGCGAATCCGCTGCCGGCGCAGTATTCGCGCTACGGAGTTTTCGACATTCTTGCCGAGAACAACAGGGAGCAGGTGAAGGAGCTGGTGCAGAACCTTGGCAACTCGCCCGAGGCTCACCAGACTGGCACAATAGCCCAGAAGGTGAACGACATGTACCAGCTTGGCATGGACAGCGTGCGCCTCAATGCCGAGCAGGCACAGCCTTTGCAGGCCGACTTGCAGCGTATTGCCGCAGCAAAGCGTGCCGACTTTATTGGCATCATTGCGTGGATGCACAAGGGGCTTGGCGCTCCATTCTTCGACACCGGCGTGATGGCCGACCTGATGGACTCCAACGTGAACATCATGTATGTGTCGCTCACAGGTCTTGGACTTGGCGACCGCGACTACTACCTCGACAGCGATGAGAACACGCTGAAGATTCGCAAGGCATACGTGAACTACATTGAGACCGTGATGGCTCTCGCCGGCTACAAGAAGAAGGCTGCCAAGGAGGTGGCAAAGAACGTGATGAAGATTGAGACTGCCATCGCCAAGGTGACATTCACCCGCGAGGAGAGCCGCGACATCGCAAAGCAATACAACATTCGCACCATGGAGCAGCTCAAGGCCGGTTATCCCAATATCGACTGGAAGGCTTATTTCACAGCTCTTGGCCTGCCCTCCATGGACAAGGTGTGTGTGGATAACCTGAAGGGGCTTGCCGAGGTGAACACGATGATGAGCACTCTGAGCGAGAAGGAGATACGCGACTACATGGCCTACGAGTATGTTTCGGGGGCGAGCGGTTCGCTGAGTGATGCCTTTGTCGATGCCGACTTTGAGATGTTTGGCCGCACGCTCACTGGCAAGAAGGAGCAGCAGCCACGCTGGAAGCGTGCTCTCTCGGTACCCAACGGACTGCTCGGTGAGGCAGTGGGCAAGCTCTATGTGGAGAAGTATTTCCCGGCACGCTCGAAGCAGAAGATGCTCGACTTGGTGAACAACCTGAAGATGGCGCTCGGTGAGCACATTGCCGCCCTCGACTGGATGAGCGACCGCACCAAGGTGAACGCTCTGGTGAAGCTCAACAGCTTCAAGGTGAAGATAGGCTATCCCGACAAGTGGAAGGACTATGGCAACCTGGCCGTTGACCCGAAGCACTCCTACTGGGAGAACATAAAGAACGCACGCACATTCCGCGCCGAGGAGCAGTATGCCAAGTGGGGCAAGCCCGTGGATCGCGAGGAGTGGGGCATGACACCGCAGACGGTGAACGCCTACTATAATCCCACCACCAACGAGATTTGCTTCCCCGCAGGAATACTACAGGCACCCTACTTCGACGTAGATGCCGACGACGCGTGCAACTATGGCGCGATAGGCGTGGTGATTGGCCACGAGATGACTCACGGCTTCGACGACCAGGGCCGCAACTTCGACCAGAACGGCAACATGATTGACTGGTGGACTGAGGAGGACGCTGAGAAATTCAAGGCACTCACCGACGTGCTTGTGAAGCAATTCGACGATATTGTGGTGGCCGACGACGTGCACGCCAACGGCCGCTTCACTCTGGGTGAGAACATTGCCGACCACGGCGGACTGCGTGTGGCCTACACCGCATTCAAGAAGACCCAGCAGGGACAGCACGGCGACGCCATCGACGGCTTCACGCCCGACCAGCGTTTCTTCATCGCCTACGCCAATGTGTGGAAGGGCAACATCAACAAGGAGGAGATTCTGCGCCGCACCAAGACCGACCCACACTCGCTGGGCAAGTGGCGCGTGAATGCCTCGCTGCGCAACATTGAGCCATTCTTCAAGGCTTTCGACATAAAGGAAGGCGACCCAATGTATCGTGGCGACCGCGTGACCATCTGGTAGCAGCCTGCATAGCGACAACACACACAAGAGAGAGAGCAGGGCAGCAACACCATTTTGCTGTCCTGCTCTCTCTTGTGTGTGCATTGTGGCTATTAGCTGTTGAAGCCGTTTCTACAGAGTGGGTAAATGGTGGAAAAGTGGAAATTTTCGTGGCTGAGAGGTGATTTTTGGGGAATTGATTGGTGGTTTGAGGGAAAATTGTTATTTTTGTGAGTTAATTGGGCGTGGAATGGCTGCGCCTGAATTAAGCGACTGAAAATTAATTAAAAAAGATATATCAATATGAAATTCAACGTACCGAGCAAACAATTATTTGGCAATCTGTCGATACTTGGCAAGATAGTGCAGTCGAAGAATGCGATTTCGATTCTCGACAATTTTCTTTTCACACTCGATGATGACAGCATCGTGGTGACTGCGAGCGACTCGGAAACGACGATGACCGTGCGCATGCCGGTGTTCGACGCCGAGGGATCAGGTTCATTTGCAGTGAATGTGAAGAACATACTTGAGCTGCTGAAGGAACTTGCCGACCAGCCGGTGACATTCACGGTGGATGATGAGCGTTTCGACATCACTCTCGACTACTTGAACGGCCAGTCGAGATTCGTGGGAATTGACGGAGCTCAGTACCCGCAGAAAGACGAGCCCAAGGGCGAGGTTGTGGAAATGCAGCTTGGCTGTGCCGAGGTGGCGAAGGGCATAGTGAATACGGCTTATGCCGTAGGTACGGAGGAGATTCGCCGCATAATGATGGGTATTTACTGGGACATAAAGCCCGACAACGTCACCTTTGTGGCATCGGACACACACAAGCTGGTGCGCTACCGCAACAGCAAGTTGCAGCCGGGAGTGACCACCTCGTTTATCCTGCCGCAGAAGCCGGCACAGGTGCTTGCCAACATGCTCTCCAAGAGCGAAGATGGCGCTAATGTGAGCGTAACGCTTGATGAGCGCAGTGCTACATTTGAGACTGCCGACTACTCACTCACTACGCGTTTCATAAACGGCAAGTATCCAAACTATGAGTCGGTAATACCCAAGAATAATCCCTATGAGATGCTCGTGGACCGCTTGCAGATGCTTAATGCGGTGCGCCGCGTGTCGGTGTTCTCGAGTGTTGGCGGCCTGGTTACACTCGACCTGAGCGAGAGCGAGGTGAAGGTGCACACGCAGGATGTGGATTTCTCGACCTACGCCGATGAGGCTATACCATGCGACTACAAGGGGCAGAGCATGGTGATGGGCTTCAACGACGACAAGCTGGTGGAGATACTGGGCAATATGCCATGCGAGATGGTTAAGCTCACGCTGAGCGATCCGTCGCGTGCAGGAGTGTTTATGCCCGAGAAGAATGAGGAGGGAGAGGACCTGCTTGTGCTGCTCATGCCGATGATGATTTAAGGGCTTTGGGCTTTGAGCTTTGGGCTTTGGGCTTTGAGCTTTGAGCTTTGGATATATATATTAAACTACCGTAAATAATGGAACTGAATTTAAGGAATCCGCTGATTTTCTTCGACCTCGAGACAACAGGCGTTAGTTCGGCGAAAGATAAAATAGTGGAAATCTCCTACATAAAGGTGTATCCTAATGGCAAGGAGGAAAGCAACACGATAAGAATCAATCCGGGGCGACATATCCCTGAGGAGGCTACGGCGATACACCACATCACCGATGAGGATGTGAAGGACTGTCCGCGCTTCAAGGATGTGGCAAAGGAGCTGAGCCGCACGTTTGAGGGCTGCGACATAGCCGGCTTCAACAGCAACCGCTTCGACTTGCCGCTGCTGGTGGAGGAGTTTCTTGGAGCAGGGGTGAACCTCGATGTGACAAGACGCAAATTCATTGATGTGCAGACGATATTCCACAAGATGGAACAGCGCACGCTCGTGGCTGCCTACAAATTCTACTGCGGCAAGAACCTTGAGGACGCTCACTCGGCCGATGCCGACACACGCGCCACCTATGAGGTGCTGAAGGCGCAGCTCGACCGCTATCCCACCTTGCAGAACAATGTGGATTTTCTTGCCGAGTTTTCGACGCAGAACAAGAACGTGGACCTTGCAGGGCGCATTATCTACAACGACAAGAATGTGGAGGTGTTCAACTTTGGCAAGCACAAGGGACGCTCGGTGGAGGAGGTTTTCAGCACCATCGACCGTGGTTATTACGACTGGATGATGCAGGGCGACTTTCCGCTCAACACGAAGAATGTAATAACCAACATTAAACTGCGCTGCAAGAAGTGAACGGAGGAGAGCAATGGGGATGGGAGAGGAAGTTTTTTTTGAATGAGATTTTATTATGGGATTACTGAAAGGTAAGCATATCATACTTGGAATTTGTGGCGGCATAGCTGCCTACAAGTCGGTGTATCTGCTGCGGCTCTTGGTGAAGGCAGGGGCTGAGGTGCAGGTGGTGATTACGCCGGCAGGGAAGGAATTTATCACTCCCGTGACTCTGTCGTCGCTTAGCGGACGGCCTGTGATAAGTGAGTTTTTCACTGCTAACACAGGCAGCTGGAACAGCCATGTGGATCTTGGGCTTTGGGCCGATGCAATGATTATCGCGCCAGCCACGGCTTCAACCATAGGGAAGATGGCCGGTGGCATTGCCGACAATATGCTTGTCACCACATATCTGTCGGCGAAGTGCCCGGTGTTTTTAGCACCGGCTATGGACCTCGACATGATGGCTCATCCGAGCACAAAGCGCAACCTTGAGTTGCTTGCCGGCTATGGCAATCACATAATTGAGCCTGCCGAGGGTGAGCTTGCGAGCCACCTCGTGGGAAAGGGCCGCATGGAGGAGCCAGAGAACATAGTGAAGGCCATGGAGGCATTTTTTGAGTCGCAGAGCGACATGGCAGGATGCCGCGTGATGATTACGGCTGGACCCACATACGAGCGCATCGACCCGGTGAGGTTTATTGGTAATTACTCGTCGGGGAAGATGGGCTTTGCGCTTGCCGAGGAGTGTGCCCGGCGAGGCGCTGAGGTGACTCTTGTGTGTGGCCCGGTGTCGCTGAGGTGTGACAACCCACGGATAAAGCGCGTGGATGTGGAGTCGGCGCGAGAGATGCTTGCGGCTGCCGAGGAGGCATTTGCCACGAGCGATGTTGCGATAATGTGTGCGGCGGTTGCCGACTACTATGTGGAGAATCAGGCTACGAGCAAGATAAAGCGCGAGAAGGATGAGATACCTCAAATCGTGCTGAAGCGCAACCCCGACATTGCTGCCACTCTCGGCGCCAAGAAGCGCCCGGGGCAGGTGCTTGTGGGGTTTGCTCTGGAAACCGACAATGAGACGGCGAATGCCAGGCTGAAGATAGAGCGCAAGAATCTCGACTTCATTGTGCTCAACTCGCTGCGCGACAAGGATGCCTGTTTCGGCACGGACACCAACAAGGTGACGATTATCGACCGCAATGGGCAGGAAACGGCATTTGGACTGAAGCCCAAGAGCGAGGTGGCGAGAGACATCGTCCAGTTGTTGGTTAGGAGTTTTTAGTTAGGAGTTTTTCGGGGGGGATTAAGTTTTTGTTTTTTTAGTTTGGAATAAAGAAATATATGGGTGGAAAAGGGCGCTACATAGTGGCTTTGGTGGCTGTGCTTGCGGGCATGGCCTTTGGGCGTGCGCAGGAGCTGAAGTGTGATGTGGAAATCAACAGTCAGCAGATTCAGAACACGTCGAAAGAGGTGTTTACCACGCTTCAGCAGGCTATCGCCGACTATATGAACACCACCAAATGGACTGATGCCCAATTCAGCGCCAATGAGAAGATAGAGTGCCGCATGTACTTCACCATAAAGACGTATGCCGACAATGTGATGTCGGGCGACTTGCAGGTGCAGTCGAGCCGGCCTGTGTATAACAGCAGCTACACCACCACGGTGCTCAATTTTAAGGATACTAAGATAGAGTTCACCTATCAGGAGAATGAGCCGCTGGTGTATTCGGAAACTACGATGGAGAGCAATCTCACGGCGATACTCAACTTCTATGCCTTTATGATAATAGGGCTCGACTTCGACACCTTCTCGCCCAAGGGCGGCGACCCCTACTATGAGAAGGCCGCCAATGTGGTGCGCCTTGCGCAGAGTGCGGGCGAAAGTGGCTGGAAGGCATTTGAGGACACGAAGAACCGCAGCGCGGTGCTGAGCGCCTTCACCGAAGGCAACACTGCCGGAATGCGCGAGATACTCTACGACTATCACCGCCGTGGACTCGACGAGATGGCTCTGAGCATGGACAAGGGACGAGCCGTGGTGACCAAGACAATGGAAACTCTGAAGAAAGTGCACGAAATTGCACCGATGAGCGTGTGCCTCTCGATGTGGAAGGACGCCAAGCTCGATGAGATGGTGAACATCTATTCCAAGGCTGGAATGCCCGAGAAGGTAAAGGTGTATGACCTGCTCTATCCCATTTATCCCACCGAGCAGACGCGCCTGATGAAGATAAAAGAGGAATATAAGGATTTTTAACTGAGTAGCAGCCATGCTGAAGACACTAAAAATATCAAATTTCGCCATTATCGACAATCTTGAAATCAGTTTTGAGCGAGGGTTCTCGATAATCACAGGAGAAACCGGTGCCGGAAAGTCGATAATGATGGGGGCGCTGTCGCTCATACTTGGAGGCAAGGCCGACCTGAAAGCCATCCGCCATACCGACCGCAAATCGGTGATTGAGGCAACATTTGGCATAGAGGAGTATGGGCTGAAGTCGCTCTTCGACGCCAACGACATCGACTACGATGGCGAGGAGTGCATCATGCGGCGTGAGATTTCGGCGAGCGGACGCACGCGGGCATTCATCAACGACACCCCTGTGACGTTGCAGGCCATGCGAGAGATAACGATGCACCTTGTGGATATTCACTCGCAGCACAGCAACCTGCTGCTCTCGCAGCCCGACTACCAGCTTGGCATACTCGACAGCATTATTGCCGACAAGGCGGTGATGGAACAATATTCGGCCGAATATGGCCGTTACACTGCGCTGCGCAGTCGCCTGAGTCATCTCAAGGCCGAGAACCGCCGCCGCAAAGAGGAAGAGGACTACCTGCGCTTTCAGCTCGACCGCTTGCAAGAGTTGAAGCTCACCGAGGGCGAGGATGAGGAGCTTGAGAATGAGGAGCGCACTCTGAGCAACGTGGCAGAGATAAAGGAGGCGCTGTGGGAGGCTGGAGAGCTGCTCAGTGGCGAGAGCCGCTCGGTGATAGCCGACGTGCAGCAGATGCGGCAGCGCATGTGCCGCACGGCCGAGCTATATGCCGATGCCGGTGAGATAGCCGACCGCATGGAGGCAATACTGATTGACCTGAAGGACATTGACCGCACCATAGCGGCGATGCAGGGCAACTTGGTGGATAATCCCGAGGAGCTGGCGCGTGTGCAGGAACGGCTCAATGCGATTTATGCACTCGAGACAAAGCACAAGGTGGGCAGCGTGGACGAGCTTCTGGCGCTTCAGCGCAGCTATGAGGCGCAGCTCACCGAAATAGACGACAGCGATGAGGAGATAGCCGCCCTGGAGGCTATGGTGAAGGAGCAGCACGAGGTGGTGATGGGGCTTGCCGGGCAGATGCACGCGATGCGCGAGGAGGCAGCCGGCATCTTCTGCCGCGAGCTGCTGCACGAGGCGATGCCGCTTGGCATGAAGAACCTGCAATTTGAGATAAAGTTTGGACGTGTGCCGCTGTGTGCCTCGGGAGTGGATGCTGTGGAGTTTCTGTTCTCCTTCAACAAGCAGCAGGCTCTGATGCCTGTTGCATCGTCGGCGTCGGGCGGTGAGATTTCGAGGCTCATGCTTTGCGTGAAGTCGATAATAGCCCGCAGCATGAAGTTGCCTACGATTATCTTCGATGAGGTGGATACGGGAGTGTCGGGCGACATTGCCAACCGCATGGGAGAGCTTATGCGCGACATTGCGCGAGGCATAC
>JAQXTJ010000158.1 GCA_029219425.1 Bacteroidales bacterium | reverse complement strand
CGGCCGTGATTTCGGGCATCTGATGTAGTTCCCGACTCCCCTACTACATGAACTCCTACGGCTTCCACACCATTCATGGCCGTGGCGGCGCCGTGGCTACCGGCTTCAAGGTGGCCAACCCCGCAATGACCGTATGGCAGGTGTGTGGCGACGGCGACGGCCTCGCCATTGGCGGCAACCACTTCATCCATGAGGTGCGCCGCAACGTCGATCTCAACGTGCTCATGCTCAACAACAAAATCTATGGTCTCACCAAGGGCCAGTATTCGCCCACAAGCGACCGCGGTTTCGTGAGCAAGTCGTCGCCCTACGGCACCACCGAGGATCCATTTATCCCCGCAGAGCTCGTATTCGGTGCCCGTGGCACGTTCTTTGCCCGCAGCATCGACGTGGAGCTGAAAATCTCGCAGGAGGTGATGGTGGCCGCCGCCAAGCACAAAGGATGCTCGGTGGTGGAGATTCTCCAGAACTGCGTGATTTTCAACAACGGTATCCACAACTATATCACCGACCGCGCCACACGCGCCGAGCGCACCATTCACCTGGTGCACGGCGAGAAGATGCTCTTTGGCGCCAATATGGACAAGGGTATCGTGCAAGACGGCTTCGGACTGAAGGCCGTTACACTTGGTGAGGATGGCTACACAATCGACGACGTGCTCGTGCACGACGCACACTGCCAGCACAACTTCCTGCACCAGCAGCTCGCCATGATGGACGGCCACGAACTGCCGCTTGCAATTGGCGTGATTCGCGACGTGGAGGCTCTCTCCTACGACCGGGAGGTTGCCAACCAGGTAGCCGAGGTGCGCGCAAAGAAGGGGCTGAAGTCGCTGCGCGACCTCGTCCTCTCGGGCGAGACATGGGAGGTGAAATAAGCTCCGGCTCCTGCGACCCAAATATTAATATCAAAATAATCGAAAACTACGGATGCGCCCACCACAGTGCATCCGTAGTTTTTTCCGTCCTTGCCTCTTGGGTCGGCAATGGCTCTAAAATTGTGTTAAATAGTGGTATATTCTGCCCTTTCGTTGTTCCATTTCACACCAAAATTTGTTGATAGAGCGTATTATTGCTAATTTTGTTGTCCTTACACGAAATTCACAATAAAATGACTTACAAAGAAGCACTGAAGGAAAAAGGATACTCAATAAGCCGCTCGAGCATGGGCGATCTGGAAAAAGACACATTCACCGCTATCGAAGGCAGCTCTTTCATCTATTGCACTCACGGATTGGCAACACTCGAAGTGAACATGATGGAATACACCCTGCGCCCCGACAGCTATATCTCAATCCCCGACGATTCTCTCGTGAAAGTGACTTCGCGCACCAACGATTTCTCATGTATTCGCCTCACCTACAGCAAGGACATCGGCCTCTCGGCTTCGATGGGGCTGAATATGGACACCATGCACAACATTTTCGTGCATCCTTTCAACCAGCTCACCGACTCCACCACCATCTCCATGCTGCTCAATCTGCTCAATGCTCTTGCCGACTACTTCAACCTGCCCAACCTGAGCCACCACAGCGACTTTGTGATGGGGCTCATTCGCAACCTCTTCATTGCTGTGGCCGATGTGAGCGCGGCCTCGCGCAACGACGCCCTACAGTCGGCTGTATTCACCTCGGCCGACTCCTATTTCCTCAATTTCATAAAACTGCTCAATCAGCACTGCTGCCAGCAGCACGACGTGGCTTTCTATGCCGACAAGCTGAGCATCACCCCCAAATACCTCAACGAAATTGCCCGCAAAACCGCCAACCGCACCGCCAAGGACATTATCTCCAAGTTTATAGTGGCCCGCATAAAGCGCGAGCTGCTCATATCGGGCAACTCGGTGCAGCGCATTGCCTACGACTTCAATTTCTGCGACCAGTCGAGCCTGGGCAAGTTCTTCAAGAAAGCCACCGGGATGTCGCCGGTGGCCTTCCGCCGCTCTCATCAGTAAGCCCAAGCACGAAAAGCAACAAGAGAGCAACCACAACAACCCTACTCCCCCCGGGCTGCGCCACACAGTTGCACAGATGCCACCGGCAACCTCAGTATTAAGCCACAGAGCGCCAGTGCAGGCGTTCTTAATCGGGCAATTCAAATAGGAGCGACACCCTCACCGGGTATCGCTCCTCGCTGCCTAATTAACCAATCTGGCTTACACCAAAGGGATGCGGGTGCTATGCGTTTGGGAAAATCCCACATCCCCCAAGATTAAGGCTGTTATCTTAATCTTAATCTATATCTTCTTGCCGTTCCATTCCATAGGCGATGGCCTCAAGGGCGGCAATCTGCGCGCCTGCCGTCCTGTCGTCTCCATACCCCAGCCGCACAACAGTGCAGACGGAATGGGAGACACCATCCCTCATATCCATGAGTCACGTCCATGCCGAAAACCAGGGGTATTCCAAGGCGGATTTCCTCCATTGCTATGAATAAATTCTTCAGTTTCAGCTTCATTCTCATCATTAGCTGCTTTCTTTAATAATTCTGTTGTAGCATCATTGTTCTTTCATTGGCCGGAAAGCTATAATGGCAGAATACAGCATCCTCTGCCATAGCTCGGCATACCGCACAATGTGGCTCTCGCTATGACACTGTAGCTATGTGATAATATGATTAAATCTTTGATCATCATATACTCTATTATTGGTCATGAATCTGGCCTGAAAGGCATGTCAGATATCGGCAACCGCACCATGGTGATGCAGAAAAGAGTGCCTCATTCCTCAGATGCAAACTCCTGTAAACGAAGCCATTCCTTTCCAAGACTATCAAGCCGGCACCATGCAGCACGATAGCCACAGCACCACTTTTCACCGGTCAACACCGAAAAGTGCCTCTAAGTTAAGCATATTTTCCAAATAATGCAACTTTTTTATGCTTTTATACTTTTCCGCACTTTGCACATCCCCCACTCTTCAAAGCGAAATTTGCCGGCAAGGCTTGGTGATTTCGGCAATTCATTGTAATTTTGCGATTGCATCTGCACTGGGAGCGCTCATTGCGCAAGCCGCCACACCAAGAGTGAGCAGACTAAATATTTCAACAATGGACTACAGGATTTTCCCACCCCGACGAATTGTGATGGAGGTGCCTCTGCCTGCATCAAAGAGCATCAGCAACCGAATGCTCATCCTCAACGCCCTTGGAGGCGGTGAGCTGCACAACGTTGCCGAGTGCGACGACACCAGCGCCATGCGCAGTGCCCTCGGCACATGCCTCGACAGCGGGCCCGTCACCATCAACATTGGCGCCGCAGGCACTGCAATGCGTTTCCTCACAGCTTTCTTCGCCTCTCGCGAGGGTTGCGAAGTGACTCTCGACGGCTCCGAGCGAATGCGCCACCGTCCCATCGCGCTCCTCGTCGATGCCCTGCGCCGCTGTGGCGCAATCATCGAATATGCCGGCGAAGAGGGCTTCCCTCCGCTGCGCATCTCAGGCCGGCGCCTGCACGCAGAGCGAATTGAGATTGCCGGAAACGTAAGCTCGCAATATATCTCGGCTCTGCTCATGGTGGCGCCGCTCATAGGCTGCCGCACCATCTCACTCACCGGCCAAATCATCTCACTGCCCTATATCCACATGACACTCTCGCTCATGCGCCTCATGGGCGTGGATTGCACAATGCAAGGAAGCACAATCTCTCTCCCGGCCGACGCTCACTACCGTAAGGCCAACTTCTCCGTGGAAAGCGACTGGAGCGCTGCCAGCTACTGGTTCACACTCCAGGCCCTGCTCCCCGAGTCGCAAATCACTCTTCTCGGCCTCCATCTCCACAGCACTCAGGGAGACTCGGCCATCTCCTCAATCTTCTCCCGCCTCTCCCCAACCGCCCCTCGGGGAACGTCGGCGAGCCTCTGCGAGCAATCCGAATGCTCCGAGTGCTCCACACTCAGCCTCAACCTCAGCTCCACTCCCGACCTTGCCCAGACTATCGTAGTAGCCGCCTGCCTCCTCGGCCGCCACTTCCACATCTCAGGACTCCAGACGCTGCGCATAAAGGAAACCGACCGCATCGAGGCCCTCTGCTCCCAGTTGCGCCGACTTGGCTTCGTGGTCGCCGCAGGCGAGGATTTCTCCCTATCGTGGGATGGCGAGCGTTGCACCCCCGAGGAGCATCCCCACATCTCCACCTTCGACGACCACCGCATGGCAATGGCATTCGCCCCGGCAGCAGTGATGTTTCCCGGCCTTGTTATCGACGACATTGAGGTGGTGAGCAAGTCCTATCCCGACTTCTGGAAGCACCTTGCCGCCGCCGGATTCTCCCTCACGCCTTGTGAGCGCGGAAAGGAGGTGCAGCAATGACCGGCGCCTTGATTATCCTCGCCGTGACGGCAGCCACGGGCTTGCTGCTCTATTTGCTACAGCGCCTCATGCCGCGCCGGCCCGATGCCACAGGCGACTCCACCACGCCCACCACGCCGCCTGCCGAGGCCGACGACCCCGACAGCGAAGTGTGCTGCGGACAGCACATCACCTGTGAGAAGGATTCACTGCTGGCGGCAATGAGCAAGGATATTGAGTATTTTGAGGATGAGGAACTCGATGAATACCGGGGACTTGCCGCCGATGATTACTCCGACGCGCAAATCGAGCAGTTCCGCGATGTGCTCTACACTCTGCGCCCCGAGGAAATAGCGCCCTGGGCCCGCTCCATTCAGCTACGCGGCATCACTCTCCCCACGCCTGTGAAGGAGGAACTGATAATGCTTGCTGCCGAAGCACGACACTCTAATAGTTAGGAGTTAGGAGTGAGGAGTGAGGAGTTATTAGTGAGGAGTTATTAGTGAGGGGTTGTTAGTGAGGGGTTGTTAGTCCTGCTATACCATTGCAACCTGTTCTTAGAACCACACCAGATAGTCCTGCCGAGGCAACTTCCGGTTGGCCACAAACACGCCTATCCTCTCATTGGTGAACGACATTCCGTGTCCACTTCTCTCGGCAAATGTTTTCCACATCTGCGCCATGAGCGGATTGCGGTTCAGATTGCGCATTATCACCGTGGCATCGCTGTGCGCCATTGCCTCAAGAAAGGGCAAGATTGTATCAATGTCGGCGGCCGATTCCACATTGTTTATCAGTATAAATGGCTGCATGGTGCGGCGGGCTGCCTGCTCGGCGGGCGTTTCGTGTGTCAGGTCGGCTGGCTCGCCCACGCCTGAGAGCGATCTGCGATAGTTCTCAATGGCATCTCCAAGGCCCGGGATGAGCCTCACTCTCCCGCCATAGCCTGCTATCATCTCCTCGGCCACCCGATAGCGTCCCAGATGTGGCTCACACAGAATGAGGCGTGATTTGCCTGCCACTGCCAGCACGCTTGCGGTGGATACTCCATAGCTCGTGCCCACCTGCAATATATCCATGGGATTGAAGAAATTGGCTACGCGGAATATCAGCTTTGCATTCTTCAGCGATATGATGCGCGGATGCCTAAAGTGGTGGCGCGTGCGGCTTATCGCCATCGCGCGCAGTGCCTCAAGGTGCTCGTAGGAGTAATAGGGATTCCGCTCGCGCAGCACCTTCAGCACAAAGCCGAAGGCAAATGGCGAGTGTATGCCAAAGCCTTTGCCATGGCGGTAGCGCGTGAGCGCAGTGCGATAGCGGCTTAGGCGTCCCATGGTGAGCTACGCCTCCTTTCTGTCCTCCTCATCGGTGTCGATTTCCTTTCCCACCTCACGGTGGCCGGCGCGCAGCACGGCAAGGGCTATTGCAGCGATGAGGGCTAAGTAGATTATGGATATTGCGGCGTAGGCCATAGTCTCGGTAGTGGTGACCGAGTCGGGGTCAAACGTCATGCTTATGGTGTGGCTTCCGGCAGGGATGCGCATGGCACGGAGCACATAGTTCACGCGGCCTATCTCGGCCTCCTTGCCGTCGATGGTGGCTTTCCAGCCCCATGGGAAGTACACCTCCGAGAACACTGCTATGCCACCCTGCCTACTCTCGGCATGGTAGGTGAGAGCCTTGGGCGAGTAGGTGGTCTCGAAGATGGTGTCGCCCTCGGCCTTGGGCGTTGCTGTGCCAAGTATTGTCTGAAACCGCGAGTCGGCCACGGCCTCACGGGCTGCGTCGAAGTCGGAGAGAAACGCCATCTCCTCCTTGGGAGAATCCACATAGCTCAGCCCGTCGATAAACCAGGCATTGCCCAGCGCGCCGGGATTAAGGTGCGCCTCGGTGTCGTTCACTATTATGTAGCGCGTGTTGAGCATATTGAGCACCTCCATGTTGCCACGGGCAATCTGATGGTCGATAAGGTCCTGATAGCGCGTGAGCTTGGCGGCATGGTAGCCTCCCACAGCCTTGTGGAAGTAGCTCGGCATCGCCTCCATGAAGTGCTGCTGGTCGAGCACGCGATAGTTCATTGTGGTGTCGCGCATGATGTCGTTATCCACAGGGCGCGCGGTGAATGTGGGGTCGTCGATGGTCATGTCGGTCATAAAGGAGTCGCTGCTCAGGTAGCGCTTGTTCACGGTGTAGAGGTCGAAGAGCGTAATCACCACCATCATGGTGGCAGTGGTTGCTGTCTTTATCTTCTCGGCGGCATAGAGGAATATCACCACCGTGCCGGCGGCTATAACCAGCAGGCTGCGCCATGCGTCGGCGCTTATGAGCGACTGGCGCACCTCATCCACGGCGGCAAAGAGCGACGGCACTTGCTGCGCCACGCCACTGTTGATGTATTGCTGCATCTCCTGGTCGGAGAAGGTGCGGAACATTCCGGGATAGAGGGCTATTGCGAGGCACACAGCCGCCCCTGCGCCAAGGACGGTGAAAATGAGCTTCATGTTGCGCCGCAGCACCTCGGGTTCGGTGAGCAGGCGGTTGAGCGCGAGCATAGCCAGCAAAGGGATGGTGAACTCGGCCACCACAAGAATGCTCGACACCGTGCGGAATTTGTTGTAGAGCGGGAAGTAGTCGATGAACAGGTCGGTGAGCCACATCATGTTGTGTCCCCACGAGAGCATCACGGTGAGGAGCGTCACACCGAGCAATGCCCACTTCAGGTGTCCTTTCACTATCACGCAGCCTATGAGGAAAAGCATGAGTATCAGTGCGCCCACATACACCGGCCCATTGGTCATGGGCTGGTCGCCGAAGTATTGCGGAAACTGCGCGAGATACTGGTAGTCCTCGGGCGAAATCTGCCCTGCGGCATACATGTCGGCGGCTTTCTTGGTCTGCGCAAGCGACAGCAGGTTGTTCTGCCCCTTTGCGGGCAATATGGTGGCACCGCCCTTCACATTGGGCACAAGCAAGGTGAACGTCTCGGCCTTGCCGTAGCTCCATGCGGTGATGTAGTCCTTGTCGAGTCCGCCATCCGAGGTCTTTGTGCTGCCGGCGGCAATCTCCGAGTGTCCGCCACGCATGGTTTCCTTGCTGTATTTGTAGGTGTTGTAGAGGTTGGGCGAATTGGCTGCCACGGCAAGTATGGCGGCGGCGAGCAGCGATGCGGTGGCTATAGCCCACTGCTTCAATGCCTTGCCACGCACTGCCTTCTCGAGATAAGCAAGGGCGATAAAGGCAATCACAAAGCCAAAGTAGTAGCTCATCTGCACATGGTTGGCGGCAAGCTGCATCATCGCAAAGAGTGCCGCAATGGCGCCGCCCAGCAGGTAGCGGCCACGGTAGCACAGTATCACGCCGGCAATTGTGGGCGGCACATAAGTGAGGGCGAGGAATTTCCAGATGTGTCCCGCCCCGATGAGGATAATGTAGTAGGTGGAGAAGCCCCATGCTATCGCACCAAGCAGAGCCACATACCACCGCGTGCGGCACGCCATGAGCAGGATGAAGAAGCCTATCATCATCATGAAGAGCAAGTTGGCAGGCGACGGAAGCCCAAGGCCATACACCTTGTTAATCCACGAAATCAGCCCCGTATTCTCGTAGGTGGGCGAAATCTGGAACGTGGGCATACCCGAGAACAGCGAGTTGGTCCAGCGGCTCACATCGCCCGTCTCGGCGGCATATTGCTGGCACTCATGGCCTATGGCTATGCCCTGCAAGGTGTCGTTTTGCCGCAGCACATTGCCCTGCAGCGCATCGGGATAGAAATAGGCCAGCGAAATCACCGCTATTGCCACCACACTCAGCAGCACGCCAAGCGCGGTCTTCGTCTTGAGCATCGCCATGATGCCACTCACAATACTCTCATTGCTCTTCTTTTCCATGTCGTTATTTCGAGAAAAATTCATTGTTTTGTCCACACCGGAACGGCAGCCGCCACTCTGCTATGGCGGCCACAGTTTCTCTTTTTGGCTGTAAAGCTACAAAAAAACCTCCACACCACAAAATCCCCACCCCTTTTTCCCCCATTTTTCCATTCCGGCCTCGCACCTCGGCCGCACAGACCCTTCATTGCAGGAACATTCGAATAAATACCTGTCACATTCTCAGCATTGCGCCGCACTCCGTTCCCGCCGAAACACTAAAAAAGGTGAAATGTGTGGGCATTTTGAGGGATTTTAAGTAAATTTGCAATCGTAAACTCAAGAGGTGTGAAATGATTGTGAATTGCAAATTCAATATATCCATCATGATGCGCGTCGTTGCCATGCTGCTGGTGCTGGCAATGGCTGCCCCTGTGCACTCTGCTTCGAAAAAAAGCAAGAAAAAGGCTGCCACCGAACAGGTGCAAAAGAAAAAATCCAAGAAATCGGCGGCAACAACATCATCATCGAAGAAAAAGAAGCCAGCCTCATCATCATCGAAGAAAAAGACTGCTAAAAAGAAGAAACCGAAGGCTTCTTCCAAGGCCAAATCAAGCCGGGCAAGGCGTCAGGCAGCTCAGGCAAGGCGTCAACCGGCGCAGCCCAGGCTGCAAAGCAGCCGCCTCAGCACCGACTACGACGGAATCGACGTGTCGAGCTATCAGAAGGACATCGACTGGGACCGCGTGTGCCGCGACAAGCGCATCCGCTTCGTGTATGTGAAGGCAACCGAAGGCGCCACCTACACCTCTCCCCACTTCCGCTTCAACATTGAGAACGCACGCCGCCACGGCTTAAAGGTGGGCAGCTACCACTTCCTGCGCACCACATCGTCGCTCCAGTCGCAATTCGATAATTTCACACGCGAGGTGAAGGCCGAGGAACAGGACCTGGTGCCGCTCATCGACATTGAGCAACGTGGCTCATGGTCGCCGCAGCAGATTGTAGATAGCCTCCGGGTGTTTCTCAACATGGTGCGAAAGCACTACAAGTGCCGCCCCATGATCTACACCATGACATCATTCTACAACAAATACCTCACATCCCACTTCACCGACTATCCACTTTTCATCGCACGCTACTCCGAGGATGCGCCCTCGCTCGCCGACGGCTCGAAATACACCCTCTGGCAATACACCGACCAAGGGCATGTGGATGGAATCGACCACGATGTGGATATGTGCCGATTTGCCGACGGCAAGCACCTCGCCGACATCTCCATGCGCCCACAACCCACAAAGGCCGTCGAGCACTCTGCCTCCGACAATGCCCCGCATCGGGCAACACCTGCCAAATTCGCCTGCCACGCCGACAGCGACTCCG
>JAQXTJ010000157.1 GCA_029219425.1 Bacteroidales bacterium | reverse complement strand
GGGCCCGCAAGCAAATCGACCTGAAGCGCTATGGCGACCGCTTTGCCCTCGAAAAGCGCCCCATCATCAAGGTTGGCATGAACTTCAGCACCGACAAGCACACCATCACCGGCTGGGTGATTGATGACCCACGGAAAGCATCTGCCACAAAGAAGTAGGGTGCAAGTTCCCAAAAGGAGAAAAAATGATGGGGAGAAAGAAAAAAGTGGGCGAAAAATTTGCTTGAGTGGGAAAATTGTGCTAATTTTGCAACGCAAAAAGCAACAATGGGGTATTAGCTCATCTGGTAGAGCGCAACACTGGCAGTGTTGAGGTAAGCGGTTCGAGTCCGCTATGCTCCACTCACAAAGGGATTTAGCCAATCGCGAGCGATGGTTGAATCCTTTTTTTTGTGCTTTCTCTCAGGACTCCTGCGGGGGTGAAAAAAATATGATGATTGGCTATGAAACAGCGGGAATCGAATATTGAGGCACTGCGCATTGTGGCTATGATGGCGGTGATTGGGGTGCATCTTGATGGTGCGTCGCTCGACCTGCCTGTGCCGGCCGGCGATGTGGCTGCGGTGTCTGTGCGCGACTGGTGGAGGCTCATCGTGGAGGCTCTCACCATTATTGGCGTGAACTGCTTCACGCTTATTTCGGGATATTTTGGCATTCGCGCGAGCGTGCGCGGCTTCGTGCGCTTTGCCGGGCAATGCCTGTTCTATGGTGTGGGAATATGCACTGTGGCGATGCTGCTGCGCGTGGCGCAGGGCGGAGTCTGGGAGTGGATGGAGTGGGGCAAGTCGTGGCTTGTGTTCACGCACACCGATTTGTGGTATGTGCCGGCCTACTTGGGATTGTTCCTTCTCAGCCCGCTGCTCAATGCCGGGGTTAAGGGGCTCACTCAGCGACAGTTTGCTGCCGTGCTTGCCGCTTTTGTGTTTTTCAATGTGTATGGCGGATGGCTTTGTGGCGGTCGCTTCAATGCCACCGGCTACACTATAATGCAACTCATAATGATGTATCTCATAGGCCGTTACCTTGGCGAATATGTGCCGCTGCGGGGCAATGCGCTGCTACGCCGTGTGGCTGTGGTCACCTATCTTGTGGCATCGCTGCTCACGGCGGTGATTGGGGTGTATGCCCGCGGCAACTTCACCTTTGCCTACAACCAGCCGCTGGTGGTGGTGGCATCGGTGGCACTGTTTGTGGCGTTTGCCACGCTGCAATTCAGCTCACAGGTGGTCAATTGGCTTGCTTCGGGTGCATTTGCCGCCTATCTGCTGCACAAGAATCCTTACGTTTGGGTGGACTATGTGCGGCCCACTGCGCGCTGCTTGTGGGAGGACGGCAGTCTCTTTGAGTTCACCCTGAACTATATCCTGTTCACCGTGGCAATCTACCTCGCCGCCACTCTCATCGACCATCTGCGCCGCCGCCTCATCACAGTGAAAGTGACCACAAAGCAATAGCCCAGAGGGTGTAGCATAATTATGTTTGATGATATTTTAATGTGGGGACGCACCCCGGTGCGTCCGCGCTACAGCCTCATGATTAAGCGACAACCAAAGAGACCGTGAGGGTGTGTCAAAATTCGGTTTGATAATATTTTGATGTGGGGCCGCACCCCGGTGCGTCCGCGTCCCCGCCTCATAATTAAGTGATAGTCAAAGCGACTGTGGACGGACGCACCGGGGTGCGTCCCTACATAAGTGGTTATTTTCCAATTTTGATACACCTTCCTGTTTTGTTGTGCCTTTGGGGGGATTAGGGCTGCCAGCAGATGGCTTTGAGGAAGGCCGATGCCTGCTCCTCGGACTGATTCTGGGCTTTGAGGAGGTCGGGGAGGCGGTTGTAGCTTGCCATGAAGTCGCTCACCACCATGGGCTGGTCGGCGAGCTTGGCGTAGTTGAGGGCCTCGCTCACGCTGCCGAGGATTCCGAATGGCTGGCGGAACACCACTCCGGCATCGCGGTATTTCATTGCTTCCATCTCCTTTGCCACGCGGTGAGCGCGTCCCTTCATGCCGTCGAGGCTCACTGCTGTGTCGGCAAAGGTGAGTCTCACCACTTTCTCCACCGAGCAGTCGGTGACGGGCACTTCCACTATCACGGCGAAGTCGTCGCCGCAATAGGTGCACTTGGCGGGCTTGCCATTCACGGTGGCGGCGATGGGTAGGAAGCGGTTATACACTTTCACGCTGAAGCGGCGCTCGGCTGGCATATTCTTGTAGCTGCCACGGCGTGCTCCAATGGTGACTGTGAGGTCGTTGCCCTCCACGCGGCTTGTGAGTGCCGTGGTGGCATACTCGGTGGCATACTGCTGGTCGTCGCCATTGTCCTCATAGAGCGAGAAGCTGCCGCCCTCGGCTCCCGGGAACACTGCCACCACCACGTCCTCGTCGTTGCCCTGGAGGTTCTGTACCTTGTCGGTGTAGAATGGGAGCACTGAGCCTGCCTTCACGAAGATGGGGTACTCGTCGATGGCATAGCTGCGCTCCACGGTGCTGCCTCCCTTGAGCAGCGTGCCGGTGGCAAGCTCAAACCACTCTCCCTCGGGCAGCCAGGTCTTTTGCACCGAGTAGCGGCCCTGCATGGGTGCGGTGATGGGCGAAACGAGCATCTGGTCGCCAAACATATATTCATTGTGGAAGTCGTAGGCCTCCTGCGCCGTGGGATAGTCGTAATACATGGGGCGGCACAGGGCGAGTGCGTCGTCGTAGGCACGGCGTGCCATGGTGTAGATGTAGGGGGCCATGGTGTAGCGCTGGCGCACGGTGTTGCGCAGCACGAGGGTGATGTCGTAGTCGAACACCCAAGGCTCTTTCTTGAGCTTCACATTCTTGGTGGAGTGGGTGCGCATGATGGGGCTCATTGCGCCAAACTGCATCCAGCGGGTGTACATCTCAGGGTCAACGCGGTCGATTCCGCCCATGTGGCCGCCAAGGTCGTGGCTCCAGTAGCCATAGAGCACATTGGAGGCGGTGTGGTTGAAGTAGGGCTGAAAGTCGAGCGATTCCCATGTGATGCAGGCGTCGCCCGAGAATCCCACCTGGTAGCGGTGGTTGCCCAGTCCGCTCCATCGGTGATAAATCATGGGGCGCTTGTCGGTGTACTGCTGCATGTTGGTGAAGAAGCAGCGGCTGGTCCACCAGGTGTTCTTCAGCGTGGTGAGCTTGCGGTCGTAGATGTGCTGCTGCCAGTCGAGCCACCAGAAATCCACGCCGTCGGCCATCATGGGGTTGAGGATTTTGTCGAACATCGTGGTCATGAACTTCTTGTCGCTGCCGAGCCACTCGATGCGCTGTTTCGATGCGGGGTCAACGCCCATTGCGCGTGCCACCTCGGGATATTTTTCCTCATACCAATCGACGCCGTCGGCCGGGTGCAGGTTGAGGGTGATTTTCAGGTTGTCGTCGTTGAGGTCTTTGAGCAGGCGGCGATAGTTGGGGAAGAGTTCTTTGTTCCAGGTCCATCCGGTCCATCCGCCGCGGTCCTGCTCGGTGTAGTGCCAGTCCATGTCGATTACGAGCACATCGAGTGGGAAGCCATAGTTGCGCAGGTCGCGGGCGAGGTTGCGCAGCTCCTTGTCGGAGTAGAGCCAGTAGCGCGACCACCAGTAGCCGAAGGCGTAGCGCGGCGGCAGTGGCATCTTTCCGGCAAAGCGGGTGTAGTCCTTCAGAGCACGCTTATAGTCGGTGCCATAGGCAAGGAAGTACCAGTCCTGTCCATTATTATTTTTGCGCTCAGTAACCCACTCCCACTTGGGATCGCCGTCGAAGAGCAGGCTCTTGGAGTCGTCGATTAGGGTCCAGCCGTCGCGTGCTATCACGCCGTCCTCAATCTCCATGTGCTCGCCTTTCTTGCCCTCGGGGGTGTCGAAGGTGCGCACGTCGCCGTCATATCCGTCGAGAGTGCGGAAAGTGCCCTTGAGGTTGGCTGTCTGCTTCATTCCGGGCTTCCAGGTGAACTGGAAAGTGCCTTTTTTCTTCGATGCCGAGGTGATGATGAGGTTTTTTTCGGTAAACTCGCCCGAGCCTTTCTTGTAGCGGAGCTTCAGCACGGGAGTGGTGATTTCGATCCACGAGCCTTGCTTCACTTTGAAATCGACGGGGTCGTACTCGCGGTTCACTGCCATGAACGACTTGTTGTCGGTGAATTGCCCGTCGGGGGAATACTCCAGGCGCACTGTTGCATCGGAAATCACAGTGAAACGCACCTGGTTGTCGCTGTAGGCAACATTGCTCACCTTGGCCGAAGCGCAGAAAATGCCGGCTATGGCGATGAGCAGAGATAGAATTGCACTTTTTCTCATGAGTGTTGTTTTGTAAGTTGGTTTTGATAGTTGAAAAATAAAAAAGTCTGGTTAATGCAATGGCTATAAAAGCCATTTGCCCACCGGCTATCTGCCGGCAGGAGAAACTATCGTGTGAAAAAAGTGTTGTTTTAATGGTTGTTGCAAAATTAGTGCAATGAATGCACACTGGCAAGAAAAAACCGAAGTTTTTTCTTGCCAGTGAGTGAGATGAGGTTATTCCCTGTGTGTAGTGGAGGGAAGGGATGGGATGGGAAGTTTAGTAGAGATTGCGGATGCTGTTGGCGCCTTCGGTGGCGTAGTCGATGGCTGCTACGGAGTGGATTTCGGCGGAGTCGAATGTGGGTATTTCGAGGTCCTTCTGTGATATGAGCAAAGGAATCTCGGTGCATCCCAGGATGACGCCCTCGCCGCCCTCACGCACAAGTCGGTTGATGATGCGCTTGTAGCCTTCGCGTGAGTGGTTGACGATGATGTCGTTGCAAAGCTCGTCGAATATCACGTTGTTGATGTAGTCGCGTTCCTCAAGTGTAGGCACGAGCACCTCAAGGCCATATTTTTCTTCGAGTTTTTTCTGGTAGAAACCGGCTTCCATAGTGTGCTTAGTTCCGAGCAGAATCACTTTGCGCAGGCCTTTTTTTACGATTTCTTGGCCAACGGCGTCAATTATGTTGAGTACGGGAATACCTAATTGCTCCTCAATCACTCCGGCAAGGGAGTTAAGGGTGTTGGATGCAATCACGATGAAGTCGGCGCCGCCGGCTTTCAGTCGCTCGGCAGCATCGACCATCATATCGGTCATCATCGTCCAGTCGCCCTGAGCGGCCTGACGCTCTTGCTCGGCAAAGGAGTGGAAAGGAATGGAGTACATAAGGAAGTTGGCAGAATAGAGCGAGCCGAAGCGGTCGCGCATAATTTCGTTCATACGGCGATAGTATGTGTCGCTCGAAGCCCAGCTCACGCCGCCAATCACTCCGATTACTTTCGACACGGAGTCCTTGAGATATTCTTTTTGTTCCATGTTATGTGGTTTTGGGTATGGTTTATTATTGTTTCTGTTACGGTTTGTCAATTTGTGCGTGCGAGGTGGCAACAGTGTGCATGCCTCTGCATTGCGATGCAAAGATAGCACAAGGACGTGAAATTACCAAATTTTTTAGATAACGGAGAGAGGAGAAACGGAGATTAGATATTAGATATTAGATATTAGATATGAGATATGAGATGTTACTATGCTATATTATGAAAGTATTTGGCACCGCAGTCGTTTTTCTGCCTGTGGGCGCATTGCCCGTATCTAATATCTCGTATCTGATATCTGATATCTCGTATTTTTAGCTTAGTTCGTTGAGGGTTCTGCGGAATATGGAGCGGATTATGCAGAGTATTTTAATGGAGTGCTCGATGTTGTTTCGCATCGACTCCATATCGGTGCAATAGAACTCGCAACTGGCAGAGACACTCTTGAGTGAGTCGTCGATGAATGTTTTCACCAGCTTTAATTCGCGGGTGAGCTTGTTGCAGGCTGCGAGGTATTTCACATCCTCGCCTTCCTCAATGTCCCAGAATTGAGGGAAATGCACTGAGATGAGGTCGTTGTCGTTGCGAGTGCCGAGGATGTAGAATCCTTTCAGCTGGACGCGGAAGAACACATCGCCATCATTGTCGATTATTGGCTTGTAGCCGAGTTCCTTGACGACCTGAATTGCCATTTCGGATTTGTTCATAATAGAGGTGGTTGTGATAATTGGTTAGTCGTTGTTTTCGTCGCCGTCGTCGCCGTTGTTGCCGCCGGTGAGCTCGTTCATTGTTGAACGGGTAAAGATGTAGGCGTTTTCAAGGCACACAATCATGCGCGGGAGCAGTTCATCGAGGTTTTCATTGCCTAAGAGTTCACGCTCATAGAAAATCCATATTGAATCGTTGGGGCAATAAGCCTTTACGTATTTAATGGTGGAATTGATGCGCTCGGAGAGGAGCGTCAGGACCTCTTGGCCCACGTCGTCCTTTTCGATGACTCCCGGCAAGGCGATGCTTAGAAAATCCTCATCATCGTTGTTGTTGAAGAAAAGATAGTTCAGACCTTCGAAGCTGAAGAAATAGCCGAGTTCTTCGGCAGGTTCGGGCTTGAAGCCCAATTCCTCTAATGTAGATAAGATTTTTTCTTTCATAAAAATGTGAGTGAATTAAGTTGATATTTTTATAATAATAGCTGCGATGGAGGCCGTCAGCCCCTGAAGCCCAGTCGGCTGTGGTGAGTTACGGCATCCTTTGGCGACATTTCGCTGCGCACTCGCTCATATTCGCGCAGGTCCTTGCCGGTGACCGATGGGCTCTTGGAGGAGATGATTTTCTCAAGCAGCTTCTGAGAGACGGCTTTGGGCACAGAGAGCTTTTCGGCCACTGCCTCATTGAAGGCGGTGCGTGCCGCCGACTTCACGATGTAGGCTATGTCGCTGCAATTGTAGCCTGCGGTGAGTGAGGCGAGGCGGTCGAAGTCGATGCCCTCCTCGGATGGCAGCTTGGAGAGAGCCAGCTCGAAGAGGCTCTTTCGCGACTCGGAATCGGGCATATCCACATACACCATCTCATCGATGCGACCAGTGCGGAGCACGGCCCTGTCGATTCGCTCGGGGTGGTTGGTTGCGGCGAGCACATACACGCCGCGTTCCTGGGCGTTATTGAGCATACAGAGGAATTCATTCACCTCGCTGTCGTAGTGGCGGAAGTTGACGTCGCCACTTCGGTGCGACACCATTGCGTCGAACTCGTCGAAGAACAGCAGCGTGGGCCCCTGCCGCTCCGCCTTGCGGAACACTTCGCCAATCTTTTGCTGTGTGCCGTGCACCCATGTGCTTGCGATGTCGTCGGGAGCCACCTTCATGAAGTTGATGCCCAGTTCCTCTGCCATTTTCTCGGCGAAAAACGTCTTGCCACAGCCGGCAGGGCCGTAGAAAAGCATAGAAGGAGGAGTTATTCCGTAGGCTGCTGCGATGTCGCTGTTGCGGAGCACATTGATGAACCCTTCTGTGACGCGTTGCTTGAGGTCGTTCATGCCGGCAATGTCGGCAAAGCCATTGCCTTTTTTCGAGGGTGCAGAGGGGCTGATGTGGGATGAATCCTGCTCTTCGCCCGTGGGAGCAGGATTCTTGCTCTCGGGTTGCTTGCCTGCGCTGATGCGGCGCAGCCAGTCTTTTTCGGTCTTTGAAGTGTTCATTGCGTTTTCCTGTTGTTTGTTCTTTCTATGAATACAGAGAGGGAATAGTAACCAAAATATATCATTGAATGTGAAAAAAATCGGGCATTGCGATGCGGCTTCATCGTTTTCATCCGCAGTTGTGCTGATTTTGACAGGATTCAGAGGCTTTTTATTACTTGATGTAGAGGCGATTTGTGACTGAAAAAGTGGGAAAAAGAAAAATAGTTAATAAAAATCTTTAGTATATTTTGGAGTATAAGAAAAAATATTTAACTTTGCGCTGTGGAATTAAAAAAACTTATACCAGTAACTACTAACTAACAATAACTAAATACTTGACCAACAATGAAAAAATTAACGATTGTTTTTTCTGTTTTGTTGTCGTTGGTGATGGCTCTATCATGTTCTCGTGGTACTGATGCACAGGTGGATGTGCTTGTGGTGGGTGGAGGCGCAAGTGGCGTCACTGCCGGCCTTCAGGCATCGCGCATGGGCAGCACTGCACTTGTGGTGGAGGAGACACCGTGGCTGGGCGGAATGCTCACCTCGGCAGGAGTGAGCGCCATCGACGGCAACTACCGCTTGCCCGCAGGCTTGTGGGGAGAGTTTCGCGACCGTCTTGCCAAGCACTATGGCGGGCTCGACTCCCTGAAGACCGGCTGGGTGAGCAACGTGCTCTTTGAGCCTCATGTGGGCAATGCCATTCTCGGTGAGATGACCGATGCCGAGGAGCTTCTCACCGTGTGGCGCGAGACACGCCTTGTGAGCCTTGAGCGCAATGGCGATGAGTGGCTTGCCACCGTGGCCGGCGCCGACGGCAGCGAGCGCAGCGTGAAAGCCCGCGTGGTGATCGACGCCACCGAGCTTGGCGATGTGGCGAAGATGCTCGGGGTGAAATATGACGTGGGTATGGAGAGCCGCTCGGCGACTCACGAGGATGTGGCTCCCGACAGCGCCAACAACATTGTGCAGGACCTCACCTTTGTGGCTATAGTGAAGGACTATGGCCGCGACGTGACCATTCCGGAACCAGAGGGCTACGACCCTCGCATGTTTGCCTGCTGCTGCCAGAACCCACTCTGCATCAATCCGCGCGAGCCCGACCGCGTGTGGAGCCAGGAGATGATGCTCACCTACGGCAAGCTGCCAAACGACAAGTATATGCTCAACTGGCCCATTGAGGGCAACGACTACTATGTGAACCTTGTGGAGATGACTCCCGAGGAGCGCAATGCCGCACTTGAGAAGGCCAAGCACCACACGCTGTGCTACCTCTACTTTATGCAGCATGAGCTTGGAATGAACACTCTGGGACTTGCCGATGATGAGTTCCCCACTGCCGACAAGATGCCGCTCATTCCCTACCACCGTGAGTCGCGCCGCATTCACGGCCTTGTGCGCTTCGACCTTAACCACCTCACGCACCCCTACGACCAGCCCGACGCACTCTACCGCACCGCTATCGCCGTGGGCGACTATCCTGTGGACCATCACCACACTCGCTACACCGGCGAGGAGAAGTTGCCCAATCTCTATTTCCACCCTGTTCCTTCCTACGGACTGCCGCTTGGCACGCTCATTCCGCAGGATGTGGAGGGACTAATCGTGGCCGAGAAGTCGATTTCGGTGTCGAACATCGTGAACGGCACCACACGCCTCCAGCCTGTGGTGATGCAGATAGGGCAGGCTGCCGGGGCGCTTGCCGCTCTCTCGGTGAAGCAGGGGAAGAGGATTGCCGAAGTGCCTGTGCGCGATGTGCAGGATGCCATTCTTGCCGCAGGAGGCTACTTGCTGCCTTATCTCGATGTGGAGAAGGCCGACCCGCGCTTCGCAAGCTACCAGCGCATAGGCGCCACCGGCCTGCTGCACGGAGTGGGACGCAATGTGGAGTGGAGCAACCAGACGTGGCTGCGTGCCGACACGCTGCTGCTTGCCGGTGAGCTCGATCCGCTCACCTCCTATTATCCCGAGTGGACCAATGAGGCTGCCGACCGCAGCGCCGCCATCACCGTGGCTCAGGCCGTGGAGGTGATTGCTGCAATCTCGGGCAAGAGTGCCGATGAGGTGACTGCCGCCGCCCGGGCTGCATGGGCCGAGGCCGGCTGTGGCGAGTGGAATGCCGCCGCACCCATCACCCGCGGAGGCTGGGCCGTGCTGCTCGACCGCCTTCTCGATCCTTTCCACGCCAAGGCTGTGGATATAAAGGGTGGGCTTTGAGCCAGATACTAAATTCTTGGAAACACTTATTAAAATCATTAATAATCAATGCTTATGAAAAAGATTCTCTTCTTGATGATCTTGATGGTCAGCGCAGTGTGCCTAAACGCACAAAACCTGCTGACCGTGAGAGGAACGGTTTCGGACGAGGCAGGAGCTTTGCCCGGAGTTACAATCCTCGTTGAAGGCACCACGAATGGCGTCATTACCGACATCGACGGCCATTATCAGGTGAAAGTGAAAAAGGGCGCCAAGCTGGCGTTCTCCTATGTGGGCTACCGCTCACAGTCGATTGTTGTGGATAAGGAAACTATCGACGTTACGATGAATGCCGACGCCATCATGCTCGATGAGGCAGTGGTGGTGGGCTATGCCAAGCAGAAGAAAGCCACGCTGACCGGTGCCGTGTCGCAGGTGTCGGCAAAGGAAATCACCAAGCGCAATGTGGCATCGCTCTCAACCGCGCTGCAAGGCTCTATGCCCGGTGTGACCATCCAGCAGACTTCGGGACAGCCCGGTGCCGACGGCGGTACTATCCGCGTGCGCGGCCAAGGCTCTATCAACTCCGACCAGAACCCGCTGGTGCTCGTGGATGGTATTGAAACCGACATCAACCAGGTGGATCCCAACTCGGTGGAGTCAATCTCGGTGCTGAAGGACGCTGCCTCGGCCTCAATCTATGGTTCGCGCGCATCGAATGGTGTGATTCTTATCACCACCAAGCGCGGAAAAGAGGGTAAAATTTCAACCACTTACAGCGGATATGTAACCCTGCAGCGACCCACCAACATGCCCGAGGCCGTCTCGGCATGGGAGTACCTGCAAGCCGAGCTCAATGCCTGGGACAACGCCGGCATCACCGTGAGCGACGCACAGCGGGCACAGCAGCTCGCACTTATCGAGCAGCAGAAGACCCTGCGCCCCGATAACTGGAACCGCTATGATACCAACTGGAAAGACGCAACCATGAAAGACAACGCCCTCATGCACAACCACAACGTGACAGTGAGCGGCGGAAGCGACAAAATCTCATTCTTCGCTTCGGGCAACTACCTCAGCCAAAAGGGTCTTATTCCCAATGATGAATACGACCGCACTAATCTTCGCTTAAATGCCGATGCAAAAATCCTGCCTTGGGCTAAATTCTCGCTCGAGACTTCTCTTCGCCAGTCGAACACTCTAAATCCCGGAATGGGAACTCCCAAATCAATTATCAACCAGTGCCTCTACATGCTTCCCACCCTCTCGGCTGCACAGGAGCTGGATGGCAACTGGGGCTACGGCAAGAACGGACTGAACCCCACCGCCATGGCCAATGCCAGCGGTGAGAAGCGCAACCGCTCATCGGAAGTGGTGGCCAACGGAACCCTCACCCTCACTCCGCTTGCCGGACTTGAGGTGCTGGGCCAGTACTCGCGCCGCCAGGTGCAGTCGCGCAACCGCACTCTCATCACCCCCTACACCACCTCGCTTGGCGGACAGGTGATGGGTATCTACCCGAGTGAGGACGGCCTCACCGAGTCGTGGGCCGAGACCGTGCGCAACTACTACCGCGTGCAGGCAGCCTACGAGCGCACCATGGGTGAGCACTATGGCAAGATTCTCGCCGGATTCCAGGCCGAGGACAGCGAGTACACTTCGTTCTACGGCTCGAAGAAGGGCTTCGACCTTGGCCGCTACTACCTCGACAACGGCGACGGCGCAACAGCCACCTCGGGCGGCGGCGCCAACTCGTGGGCAATGATGTCGTGGTACGCCCGCTTGAACTACAACTATGCACAGCGCTATCTGCTTGAGGTGAACGGACGCTACGATGGCTCGTCGCGCTTCACCAAGGACAACCGCTGGGGATTCTTCCCATCGGTATCGGCAGGCTGGGTGGTCTCGGAGGAAAGCTTCATGGAGAAGACGCGCGACGTGCTCGACTTCCTCAAGCTGCGCCTGAGCTACGGTCTTCTGGGTAACCAGAACATCGGTAACTACCCCTACGCCGCCGTAATCAGCCCGGGATATGGCTACTACTTCGGCGACGCGAAGGACCTCTCGTCGGGCGTGGCACAGACTTCGCTCTCCAACAGCAACATCAGCTGGGAGAAATCGAAGCAATTCGACGTGGGTGTGGATCTCAGCTTCTGGAACGGCATGCTGAGCTTCACCGGCGACTTCTACATCAAGAATGTGTATGACATGCTCATGAAGTTCCCGTTGCCTTACTACGCTGGAATGTCACCTGCTTACACCAATGCCGGCGATATGCGCAACCGAGGCTGGGAAATCGCCATCACGCACCGCAACAAGATTGGCGACTTCAGCTATGGCGTTACCTTCACGCTCAACGACAACCGCAACGAGATTACCAACCTCAACGGGCTCAACTCTCAGGACAAGACCATGGTGGAGGGCTATCCATTGAATGGAATATGGGGTTATCTCACCGACGGATACTACAGCGACTGGGACGACGTTGCCAACTCGCCGAAGCTCAGCAACGCAGCACGCCCGGGATTTGTGAAATACAAGAAGGTGTTTGAGGGCGAGGGCGTCGACCCGATGCTCATCGACAGCCGCGACCAGGTGTATCTCGGCGACCCCTACCCACACTTCGAATACGGACTCACCCTCAATGGCGAGTGGAAGGGATTCGACCTCACCATGTTCTTCCAGGGCGTGGGCAAGTGCAAGAAATTCATGAGCGGCGTGGGTCTGAAGCCTTTTGCCAACGGCGCCAACCTCTTCCGCCACCAGCTCGACTCTTGGACACCCGAGAACCCCAACGCCGAGTATCCTATCCTTGTGCCCGAGGCCAATGCAGCCGACAACTATGTGAAATCGGACAAGTGGGTGCGCAATGCCGCCTATCTGCGCCTGAAGAACGTGGTGCTTGGCTACACACTGCCCAAGAACGTGGTGCGCAAGCTGCACATCGACAACCTTCGCGTGTATGCCAGCGCACAGAACGTGTTCACCATCAGCGACTTCTATAAGGGCTACGACCCCGAGGTATCCTATGGAGGCTCGGTGGGAGGAGAGTTCTATCCTATTATGCAGACATTCACGTTTGGTATTGATTTGAAATTCTAAAAAACGAAAACGCATTATGAAAAACTTTCTGAAAAAAATATTCAATCCCCGCGTTCTCGCCGGCGCCTTCATCCTGACACTGGCCACGGGATGCTCCGACTACCTCGACAAAGAGCCTATGAGCGAGTATCTCAACTCCGACTTCTACAATAATGAGGGAGCCATAAAGCAGGGAGCCACAGGCTGCTACCAGCGCCTGAAGATGAATCACAGCAGCTACAGCAACATTCCGCCCAGCGTGCTGTGGGACTGCTACACCCCCTTCGGAATTGAGCGTGCCGACAACAGCTCGATTGGTGTGGGCAACCTCGACCTGCGCACCAACTATACCAACGAGTTTATCTGGGCCACACTCTACACCTCAGTAGCACGCTGCAACGCCGTGCTCGACGGTGCCGAGAAATTCTACAATCAGCTCAACGACAACTCCCACATCTTGCTTGCCGAGATCAAGACGCTTCGTGCGCACTTCTACATTCAGCTGGTGTCGTTCTATGGCGACATTCCCTACTTCGACAAGCCTGTGACCGATGAGCAGCTCAAGAGCGTGGAGCGCACACCGTGGCGCACCGTGGTGGATAACATCATCGCCGACCTCGACGAAGTCGCAGCCATCCTGCCCTGGCAGGCATCGGAGTTTGGCCGCGTTGACAAGTCGGTTGCTCTTGGCCTGAAGGCCCGCATCGCGCTCTATGCCGGCTCGTGGTGCAAATTTGGCTTTGGCCGCGACGGCGTGAAGGACGAAGAGGCTGCAAAGAAATACTTCACACTTGCAGCACAGGCAGCCAACCGCGTAATCAATGAGAGCGGCCGCGACCTGTGCAGCAACTATGCCGACCTCTTCACCCGTGCCGGACAGCTCACCGCCGATGCGCAGAAGGAGACTATGCTCTACATGATGTTCTCCGACTTTGGCGACAAGAGCTCGCACTACCAGTCGCTCGGTGAGCAGTGCCGCATGATAGGCCAGAGCGGACGCTTCCCCACCCAGCAGCTCGTGGACACCTACGAGATGGCCAATGGCAAGCGCATCGATGAGGCAGGCTCGGGCTACAATCCCGCCAAGCCCTTCGTGAGCCGCGACCCGCGCCTGAAGGAGACAATCTACACTCACCACGACACCATCATAGGCAACACCGGTGCCATGAAGATGAAGTTCCTCATGGAGCTCTACAACCCCAAGACCACATCGTGGGACGAGAAGGGCAATGAGAAGCTCGTGGACAACAAGGACTATGCAGGCTCGGTGGCACAATATGGCTACGCATTCTCGGGCGTGGGCTTCGCCTGGAAGAAGTATAACCACTACGACGACGAGAGCTCGGCCGTGCCCACCTACAATATTCTCATCATGCGCTTTGCCGAGGTGCTCCTCACATACGCCGAGGCAAAGATAGAGCTTAATGAAATCGACGCCACCGTGGTGGCTGCCATCGACCGCGTGCGTGCCCGTGTGGGAATGCCCGGCATCCTCACCGTGGATCCCACCCGCGAGGGCAACCAGCTGAAGATGCGCCAGATTGTGCGCCGCGAGCGCAAGGTGGAGCTTGCCAAGGAGTCGCTCATGCTCTTCGACATGCGCCGCTGGCGCGTGGCAGCCATCCAGAATGCCGAGCCCACCTATGGCTATCCCAAGGCCACAGGCGTGGACGCAGCCAAGGGTATCTACCCCGACGGATATGAGCAGGCAACGCCCGACATGGTGCCCAGCTTCGGCACACCCGGCTCTGACCGCGACATCAACGACATTGCCAGCTACGCAGCATTTGCCGACAAGCTCCGCTCGCGCGACAAGAGCCGCTCGTGGGACGACAAGTTCTATCTGTGGCCTATCCCGCAGACCGAGCGCAACAAGTGTCCGTGGCTTGAGCAGAACCTCGGATATGGAGAATAACTCTTGAGTGTGACATCACTAAAAACAAATAGCAAATTATGAAAAATAGATTCATACTTGGAATGCTCGCAGTGGTTGCATTCCTCACATTCGGCCTTTGCTCGTGCAGCGACGACGACGACTCGCGTGCATTCGACAAAGCCCAGATCGTAGGCGTGAAAGTGGATGGCGAACTCTTCTTGCCGGCCACCGGTGGCGATGCCGCCGAAACGCGCGTAACCGTTCCCGCCGGCCGCGACCTCTCGCAAGTGTCGCTGCAAGTGCTCGTTGCCAATGGCAACCTTGTGAACTTCCCCGAGCAGGCAAAATTTGACTGCCGCAAGCCCATGGACCTCACTCTTGCCGGCTTCAACGGCGAGACCGTGCAGACCAAGCTGCGCATCATCTCGGCTCCTAAGCTCACCAACTTCGTAATCAAGGGCCTCACCGTGCCTGCAAGCGACATCCACGAGAATGCAAGCGGCATTATCGTGCAAGTGCCCAAGGGCACCGACCTCACCAAGCTCGAAGTGACCATGGAATACACCAATGGCACACTCATCGACTTCACCAACGGCCAGGTGCGCGACTACACCAACCCCGTGAAGTTTGCCATAAAGGGCGTTGACGAGGAGACCATCTACAACTATGAGCTGATGATAACCACCGAGGAGGTGGGCCCGGCATCGATCAGCGCAATCACCGTGAATGGCGTGAAGAGCGACTCGGTGGTGGTGAAGAATGGCAAGGTGGTGCCTTACATTCCTTCGCTCATCGACTTCACCAACGTGGATGTGGAGCTGAGCACAGGCTATGGCAACAAGGTGGATGAGGCATTCACCGGCAAGGGTCTCAACCTCATGACCGGCGACAACAAGGTGACAGTGACCGGCACCAACGGCGTGGCCACCGAGTTTGTGATTGGCGTGCCGCAGCTCTCGTTTGCCCCGGCAATCGCTCTGCAATACGACGCTCTCGGCATGGGTGCCAACGACCTCTGCGCCGTAGGCTTCAGCGGCAACTATGTGCTTGCCGGCAACTACACCTCAAGCGCCAAGACCCCGATTTACTTCGACTTCAGCGGCAACAAGGTGGGTCAGCTCGACGCTACCGGCGTGAATGTGACCGGCTACGGACACCGCAAGTTTGCCACCGACAGCAAGGGCGCTATCCTTGGCCTCTCGCTCGGAATGGGCGCCGGTGAGCAGTGGATCTACAAGTGGGACAGCGTGACCGGACAGGCCACTGAGTACATCTCCTTCTCGAAGGCAAGCCTCGGCGTTGACTACAACCCGCGCTCGGGTGGTATCTGCATCGAAGGCGCTCTCGACGGCGATGCAACCATCACGATGACCATTGCCCAGAAGCAGGAGGCATTTGTATGGACCGTGAAGGGTGGCGTACTCAACCCGACTCCGACCAAGGTTATGTTCCCCTACGCGGGCGCAAGCTACTACTGGAGCCTTGTTCCGATGCCACAGGGCATCGATGGCTACATAGGAATGGTGACCAACAACTCGGTGGATAACGCCGGCGTGGTTCGCCTCGATGCCAACCTTCAGGAGATGTTCCGCGTGCCGGGCTTCTATGCCACCGACGGCAAGGTAATCAAGCACAACGGCCGCACCTACCTCGCCTACACCGCCCACAGCAACAACAAGGGCATCATGCGCGTGTGCGACATCACCGACGGCTCTAAGGAGGCTTACGCTACTCCTATCTTCGAGCAGGTGATGAAGACTCAGGGTGCCAACGGCAATGCCACAATGGACGCCGACATGGCAATCATCGACGGCAAGATCCATGTGGCATTTGCATGCACCAACCTTGGATTGTACATGTATAAGTTCGACAAATAATAGAACGTTTGTTGTTTAGATTAATGTTTGGGTATTCCGGGGCCGGCGTGATGCCCGCCCCGGAATTTTTTTACTAACTTAGATAAAAGCAAATTAACGCACTATGACGACATTATTAAAGAAAATATTCAGCATCGTGCTTCTGCTCGCAGCCCTCTCGGCCACGGCAGTGGCATGCTCGAGCAGCGACGATGATGGTGGCAAGAAGGACGACCCATCGGCCGACGACCCTGTGAGCACATTCTTCAAGGACGAGGTGCGCCCGCCGGTTTCGCAGCAGTGCTTCGCCGGAGCCTACTACCGCAAGGTGGTATCGAGCAACGACCTGTGGCTTGGAATCACGGGTACGGTGGTGCTTCCCACCATCGACTTCGACGCCGACCGCGCCAATCCCTCCAAGCCGGGGCAGTATCTCGACAATCCCTCGGTGTATATGGGCGGCACTATGGGCGGCCAGGAGACCGACATAGGCCTCACATGGGAGGTGGTGAAGGAGAATGGCGTGGTGAGCAAGGAGCGCAAGGCATTCCGCCCCTTCATGCGCCGCACTTCGCATGGCAGCGGACAAAAAGCCGACTATGCCAATGCGCCTGCCGAGGACCGCTACTACTGGTATCCGGGCGACATTGTGACCATCACAGTTGAGGTGCTGGAGGAAGGCAAGGTGCACTTCACCGTGGATGGCGCAGGAAAGCGCTATGAGACCGACTATGAGTGTGCCGGCTACAAGCCCGGCTACCGTGGCGTGTTTAAGCGCGTGAACGCCATAGACCAGGTGGCAAATGAGGGCAAGCCCGTGCAGGCCACCAAGACGCGCGTCAGCGGCGCAAAATGGCAGGACAGCTACTTGCTGCGCCAATATGAGGGCAAGGTGGTGAAGTGTCCAATCCACAAGGGCCGTTTCACCGATATGCGTTGCCCCGAGACGAAATATTTCAATATTACTGCAACCGATGCCGAGAGCGACCGTGGCGGTGAGACCATCACCATAAGCGGAGCCGGATTCTGACGGATTTGTTTTTTCTTGAATGATGGAGAAATTAGGACTTTTTGTGTTGGCGGCCTGCGTGGCTGCCGTGGGCATGCTGTCGTGCAGCTGCTCGAGTGATAATGACGAGAAAGGCACTCCTCCGCCCGACCCCGTGGAGCAGGTTCTGCCCTTTGCAGGCACTTGGGTGACCAATGTGGCGAGCAACGCACTCACTTCGCGCGAGGAGATAGTGAAAACTGTGGAAACCTGTGCCAACAGCCGCATCAACAACATCTTCGTGGTGGTGTGGAACAATGGCCGCACCATTTATCCCAGCAAGATAATGAAGGACCTTATAGGCATTGAGATTTCCGAGAAGTTTGCCGGCCGCGACCCTCTGAGTGAGATGATTGAGGAGGCACACAAGAAGAACATAAAGGTGCACGCCTGGATGGAATATGGCTTTGCTGCTTCGAACAACCGCAACGGCGGCGAGATTATCGCCGCCAAGCCCGGGTGGAAGGCTCTCGACGCACAGGGCAAGCTGCTCACCAAGAATGGATTTGAGTGGATGAACGCCATGCTGCCCGAGGTGCAGGACTTCATCACCTCGCTTGCCGTGGAGATTGCCACCAACTACGATGTGGATGGCATTCAGGGCGACGACCGCCTACCGGCAATGCCCACCACCGGCGGATATGACGACTACACCAGGCAGCTCTACCGCGATGAGCACAATGGCGCCGAGCCTCCTGCCGACTACAAGAACACCGAGTGGGTGGATTGGCGTGCCGCAAAGCTCACCGAGTTTATGGGACGCTTCTACAAGGCTGTGAAGGCAGTGAAGCCGGGCATCATGGTTTCGAATGCCCCGAGCATTCATCCCTGGGCCAAGACGGAGTATCTCCAGGACTGGCCGTCGTGGCTCGAGAAGGGCTACACCGACATGGTGATTCCGCAGGTGTATCGCTACGACATCGACGCCTACAACTCCACGCTCGAACAGCAGCTCAAGTATCTCCAGGCCAAGGACCGCAGCAAGTTCTATCCCGGAATGCTGATACAGAATGGCACCTACAATCCCACCGAGGATTTCCTGAAGAAGATGATTGAGACCAACCGCCGCAATGGCATAGCGGGAGAGTCGTTCTGGTTCTACGAGGGAGTGAAGAAGTTCCCCGAGTTCTTCAGCACCTACCATAAGTAGTGGAGGGTCTTATCGTTTATAGTTTATAGTTTATAGTTGTGGCTCAAAGCTCACAGCTCAATAAAAAAAAGATTATCAATGAAAAAGTTACTTTTATCGGCCCTGGCACTGGTGGCGTGCTTTGCGGCGGCTCAGGCTGCCCCAAAGAAGGCTGCCGGCGTGCAGGATAGACCGAAACTTATGTGGTTCGACATTTCGGCCAACTGGGCACGCTTCAGCAGTGCCGACTCGATTGAATATTATGTGGAAAAGTGCCGCGAGGCAGGCTTCAACCATCTCATAGTGGATGTGAAGGGCACTGCCAGCTCGGTGGCTTATCCAAGTGCGGTGGCACCGCGCCTCACCACATGGAAGGGCGTGACTCGCCCCGACGACTACGACTACTTGCAGCTCTTCATCGATGCGGCACACCGCCGCGGCATGAAGGTGCTGGCATCCTTCAACGTGTTCTGCGAGGGACATGGCTTGTTCAAGCAGGGCATCACCTACGATGTGCACCGCGACTGGCAGTCGATTAATTATGTGCCGGGCAAGGGGCTTGTGCCTATCACAGAGATTGAGGGCAAGGCCACTATGTTCACCAATCCCGCTCTGCCGGCAGTGCAGGAATATGAGCGCTCTATCCTGGTGGAGTGCGTCACGAAGTATGCCGTGGATGGCGTGATGATCGACCGCACCCGCTTCGACGGACTCCAGAGCGACTTCAGCGACTTCTCGCGCCGGGCGTTTGAGAAATACATCGGCAAGAAGCTCGACCGCTTCCCCGAGGACGTGCTGGAGTGGGTGAAGAAGGACGATGGCAGCTACACCCGCAAGGAGGGCAAGTGGTTCAAGCAGTGGATTGAGTGGCGAGCAAGCGTGATTTACGGCTTCTTCAAGGACACGCGCAAGGCACTGAAGAAGGCACGCCCCGATGCTGTCTTCGCTGCCTACACAGGCGCGTGGTATCCATCCTACTATGAGGTGGGCGCCAACTGGGCAAGCAGCAGCTACGACCCCAGCAAGGACTTCGACTGGGCCACTCCGCGCTACCGCAAATATGCATACGGCGACTTGCTCGACCTCTACACTAACGGCAACTACTACTGGAACGTGACGCTTGAGGAATACCGCAAGTCGAATGGCACCTACAAGAATGAGACCGACAGCGAGATTTCGCGCGGCGAGCACCTGTGTGTGGAGGGTGGCTGCAAATACACCCGCCGCCTGCTGGGCAAGAAGAAATTCTGCGGCGGAATCTATGTGGAGGACTACAAGAAGGACGTGAACCAATTTAAGAAAGCCGTGAAGATGAACCTGCGCGAGAGCGACGGACTGATGATATTCGACATCGTGCACATCATCAACCGCGGCTGGTGGCAGGCTCTCACCGATGCCGTGCGTGAGGGTGAGACCGAGCTGACTCAAACCAGATAACCCATGAAGGCTGCTATGAAACCACTTAGAGCTTATTCACTCGACGCGCTGCGCGGCTACGCGATTCTCACTATGGTGCTCTCGGGGCAGATAGCCTCGGGGGTGCTGCCGGCGTGGATGTATCACGCGCAGGTGGGGCCGCGATCGGGCGGCGTGTTCGACCCCTCGTGGGTGGGAATCACCTGGGTGGACCTGGTGTTCCCGTTCTTTCTCTTTGCCATGGGAGCTGCGTTTCCATTCTCGCTCGGCGGCAAGCTCGAGCGAGGGGAGAGCAAGTGGCGGCTGGTGTGGCAGAGCCTGCTGCGCTGTCTGCGGCTGGCGTTCTTCGCCATCTTCATTCAGCACGCCTATCCCCACTCGCTCTCGCAGCCGCAAGATGTGCGCTCGTGGTGCCTGGCACTGGTGGGCTTTGCGCTGCTTCTGCCCATGTTCATGCGCATCAAGGCGGCATGGCCGCAGTGGGTGAAGTGGGCGATAGAGCTTGGCGGCTATGCTGCGGCGCTGGTGTTCCTCCTCACGGTGGACTATGCCGGCGACCGCACCTTCGGCCTCGGCTACAGCAACATCATCATCCTGGTGCTTGCCAACATGGCCTTCTTTGGCTCGGTGGCCTATATTGCCACATGGCGGCGGCCGCTGGCAAGGCTGGCGCTGCTGCCGTTTGTGATGGCGATATTGCTGGGCAGCAGCACCGAAGGCTCGTGGCAGGCGTGGCTCATGCAGGCCTCGCCCGCACCGTGGCTCTACCGCTTCATGTTTCTGAAATACCTCTTCATTGTGCTTCCCGGCACCATTGCCGGCGAGTGGATGAAGAAGTGGCTGCTTGAGCGGCAACAGCTCACTCCCGGCACCGGCACCACGCCGGTGGGCATTGCCACTGCCGCCGCACTGCTGAGCCTTGCGCTGATAGTGTGCAACCTCTATGGACTCTACACGCGCGAGCTGGTGCTCAACCTCCTGCTCACTGCCACACTGCTTGCTGTGTTGTGGGTGGTGGTGCGCCGGGTGCGCGGCACCGAGGAGAAATACTGGCGCCGTCTGCTCATGGCTGGTGCCTACCTGCTCATGCTGGGACTCTTCTTCGAGGCATTTGAGGGTGGCATTCGCAAGGATTCCTCCACCTTCAGCTACTACTTCGTGACCTCGGGGCTGGCGTGCTTTGCACTGATAGCGCTGAGCGTGGTGTGCGACCTCTACCGCACCTGTGGCTGGACCCGCGTGCTCGAGATGCCGGGACAGAATCCCATGGTGGCCTACGTTGCGCCGCAGCTCCTTGTGCTGCCGCTCATCAACCTTGCCGGACTCGGCCCGTGGCTTGGAAGCCTGTGCAGCACCCCATTAGAGGGGCTTATGCGCGGTGTGATAGTCACTGCCCTTGCCATGGCGGCGGCATCGCTCTTCACCGCTCGCCGCTGGTTCTGGCGCACATAGCAGGCAACATCCCTGCAAAATGACGGAAAGTGGGACGCGCGTGGCACACACACACATAGCGCGTCCCACCTTTTTTCGCATTTAGCTGATGATTGGGATATAAGCCATCTCCGGCTTGCAGAGCATTTGGCGTAACCGGGCTGAAATGACAGGGAGAAAGAAAAAAAAAGAGGCTCGTCGTCGCGACGAGCCTCCTTGCAATTGATGTATAAATGTGGTAGTCTTAATGTTGTCTCTACATTATTGTGCATTTGTGCGTTTTGTTTACCACAATAGCTTTTTATTGGAATGTGATACTGCTGAATGTTACACCGTTCACGTTGCCAATGAGCTGGCTCTCGGCTGTGATTGCCGTGCCATTGATTGTGCCGCTCACTGTTGCGCCAGCTACTGAGCCTGCTGCATAGCCCGTGCCTATGAGTGCGCCAAAGCGCATGTGCTTATTGGCTTCCTGTCCTTCGTATGTTGCGCCGGTGATGGTGAGGCCTGTGGCGGTGGCATTAGTGATTGTGCCACTTGAGAATAAGCCGATGAGTCCGCCAAGGTGTCCCTTGTACTTGCCCGATTCCGCATAGTTGGTGCTAAGTGTGCAGTCGATAGCCTTGCAGTCTGTCATGGTGATGGCTCCTGCGCTCTGATAGCCTACAAGACCTCCGGCATATTTGGCTTTGCCAATGGTGTTGTTCTTCGAAACGCAGTTGGTGAGGGTGCCTGTGGTTGCCATGGTGTGGCACTCAACCCAGCCGATGAATGCTCCGGCGCAGCCCTGAAGGCCGCTGACGGCTGTGACGGCCTCAACGTTGTTGCCTGTGAAGGTGCTGTTGGCAATGGTGAGGTTGCTGATTTCAATGCCTGTGGCAGCAACGCGGCTGATGAGGGCTGCAACTTCCTTGTCGGCCATGTTGAGGTTTTTGATAGTCTTGCCGTTGCCGTTGAGGACGAATACGTCGCCGCCATTCACGTTCACGTAGGGATAGTTTATGCCGTTCATGTCGAGGTCGGCGAGGACTTTATATTTGCGGCCGGGGAACACGAAGCGTGCTGCCTGCTGAAGACCAACCGGCGAGTCGATTCCGTAGAAGCCTTCGCTGTCGGCAGCCTGCACGCCATTGAGGTAGTAGGCCTTGCCATCGACTGTGGTGGCGAAGTTGTGGGTTGCCACCTTTGTGCCATTGTTTAGCTCTTGCCAGAGTCCGGCAGTGTTGAAGCCTGTAGCGGTAGAGTTAGTGATAGTAAGAGTGCCGCTTGTTCCCCGTTCTGAATGAATTTCGACAGCAGCTTTGCCAAGGTCTTGTGACGCTGTGAATTCGGTGTCACTGATAGTGATATTGTTTGTAACAGAAGAACTTTCATTATACACAAGAATAGCCTTGCCAGCAGAATTAAATACACAATTATTCACGTTTACATTCTTTGCACCATAAGTCCAAATACTATAGGCATCTGTTGGACCTTCAAAAGTACAGCCCTCGAATGTCTCAGTATTTCCATAGCAGAAATATGTTCCCTTAAACGAGCAATCTGTGAAAGTTACAGATTTATTATGCAGGATGCCGTTATAAGAGCCTACAGGCCACTCCACATTGACGCCCTTAAATACGAGATCCTTTCCAGATGCCGTTATTGAGCCGGTAAATTTCAGTTTTGCATTAACATAGACGGTTGAACGAGACTGTACGGCTGCCTCAATTGTGAGGTTGCGGTCGATGCTTGATGGCAATGAGAACTCGCCTGCACCAAGTGTAATTACATTCTGCTCGGCAGTGCCATTTACGTCAAGGGCGGCAATTGCTTCAGAGATTGTTGAGTAATAATTTCCGTTTGCACCGATAGCAAAGAAATCAGGAGATTCGCCATTATGTTCACCATCGAAAGCGGGGTTGATTGTCACGTTGAAGTTGGTGGTGCTGGTGAGCAGTGCGCCGTAGATGTTGGTGCGGTAGTTGCGCTGCACGGGCACGCTGCTGACAGCAAGCACGCGAGTGTCGTTGGCATCGGCTGCATCGTAGGCAGTCATTTCGCACTCCACTACGTCGCGAGTGTCATCAACGAGCAGATAATTCATAGCGAGATAGTCATAGCTACCGTTGCCTATGGTCATTGTCTCGGTGGGACGAGCAGCAGTGGTGAAAGTCACCTCGGCAGCATCACCTTGGGCAGTGCCATCAACTAAGCTGAGAGTCGGCTTCAAGTTCTTCACCTTTACCGAAGTTTTGGTAGCCTCGATGCCTCCGTCCTTTGCAGCCTGATAGTCGGCAGTGACAAAGTTGAGCTGGGCGAAGGGGCGCTTGAGGGTGATGTCCTTTTCCATCGGACCGGTCACGGTGAGACCATTCTCAATGTGGAAGAACGCATCGCGGTTCTCGGCATTGGCAGCAGCACCACTGTAGTTCATATCCACAGTGCGGCCGGTGGGATTGAAAGCGTAAGGAGCATCGGCGGCTTGAGCCCAGAACACGAGGTCGTAGGTCTTGCCGGTTACGAGCTGGAGCGAAACAGTAGCAGTGAGGTTGCTCATGTCAGCAATCGACTGTGCACCATTAGCCACTGCAAGAGGAGCGGTTTGGTTAGCCTCGTAGGCTGCCACATAGAGTTTTGTAGCGGTAGTTCCGTCGCCCAAAGCGCGGGACTGGAGTCCGCCGGGGAGCTGTACGGTGAAGGTAACATTACCGTCGCCCTTCGGTTCGTCAAACTTCTCGGTAGAACAAGAAGCCGCGAATAGCATCATTGATGCTGCGAAAATCGAAAATAATTTTCTCATGATTTGTTGTTTTATGGGAGTGTAAATTTCAGCTTTTAGGCTCATTTTTACCCCGCCCGAGTTGTTAATTTATTGTTATTTAATTATTTATATCCTAAAGCAAACTTAGGGGTATGTATTTTGGGGAGAGATTTAGAATAGCAGGGGCGCCAGGCTCGCGCCCCCGCTATTATTCTTAGTATTTGATTTCATTAATCATTCTGAATAGTTACACTTGCTGCATCACTGCCTAAAAGTGATGTTATATTATCAGCGGTGATTAGAGTTTCGCCCACTTTGCAGTTCTTGAGCACTATGCCATCGGTGCATCTTGCATCCAGTTCATAGCCAACGGAGAATGTGCAATTGGTGAGAGTGGTGGGAGAGTATGGTCGCAGATAGGCATAGTAGCCGTTGCTGCCAAATTTGCAGTTGATGAAAGAGAATGAGCTGAAACCTGAGGTGTAGCTCGTCCATCCATTGAGTGTGCTGTTGGTGAAAGTGACGCTGCGGCCACCCGATGAGTCGGCATTGAATGTGTAAGCTCCCGGATTAATCACCACATTGTCCACCACGAGGTCCTCGGTGAGTCCCCATGTGAAGATGCCACGGAATGCGCCGCTGATAGTCAGGTTCTTGATTGTTCCGCCCTTGGTGTGGATGGCGCAGTCCCATGTGCCCCATGCTCCGCTCACGGCAAGCTCATAGCCATTGCCGTCGATTACGCCGCCCACTTGATTTATTGCGGTCTTAGCGGTGGGAGTGGTGTTCTCGGTAGCTTCGGTGGAGATATTCTGGGCAAATGTCACGTCGCCGCCGGCACTTGTGATGCTGTTGATGGTGGCAATGTCCCATGTGAGATGCGATTCGATGTCGGGTGTCGCAAATTCGGGGTTGATTGTCACGTTGAAGTTAGTGGTGCTGGTGAGCAGGGCACCGTAGATGTTGGTGCGGTAGTTGCGCTGCACGGGCACGCTGCTGACGGTGAGCTCGCGGAGGTCGCTTGCGCTCTCCTTGGCGGTGAGCTTCACATCGACTGTGGTGCGGGTTGCGTCCATGAGCAGATAGTTGAGGGCAAGATACTTATAGGCATTTCCGCCAATTGTGATGCCCTCACCGGGCAGGGCAGCGTCGGTGAAAGTCACGTTGACAGCATCGCCCTTGGCATTTCCTGTCATGAGGTCGAGAGTAGGGAGCAGTTGCTTCACCTCAACCGAAGTGGTGGCAACATTGAGGCCGCTGGCCTGGGCTGCATCCCAGTCGCTTGTGGCGAAGTTGAGCTGGGCGAAGGGGCGCTTCAGTGTCACGGTCTCATCCATCGGGCCGGTCACGCGGAAGTCGTTCCAGATGTAGAAGAATGCGTCGCGTTTCTCAGCGTTGGCTGTAGCACCACTGTAGTTCATATCAACGGTGCGGCCGTTGGGAGTGAAAGTGTAAGGAGCGCCGTCGGCTTGAGCCCAGAACACGAGGTCGTAGGTCTTGCCGGTTACGAGCTGGAGTGTAACAGTAGCAGTACGGTTGTTCATGTCGGCAATCGACTGTTCACCATTAGCCACTGCAAGAGGAGTTTTTGTTCCTGCCTCGTAGGCTGCCACATAGAGTTTTGTGGCAGTAGTTCCGTCGCCAATAGCACGCGAATTAAGTCCCGATGGCAATTGCACACTGAAGGTCACGTTGCCGTCGCCATTAGGCTCGTCGAGCTTCTCGCTTGAGCAAGAGGCTGCGAAAAGCATCAATGATGCTGCGAAAATAGAAAAAATCTTTTTCATACGTCAGTTTGTTTAATAGATTTGTAATTAAGTATTATTGTATTGTTGTTTTGGTGTTTTGTTTCGTGTAATTAGGCGGCTCATAGCCGCTTGTGCTTTATCTCGATGTTCCACTCGCCGTCGAAACCGGGGTCGATGCCCACGCCGCTGTTGGCGGTCTGTGTGAGGAACTTTCCGCGGACGATGGTGTGCCAGTTGCGCTTGGTGGGCACCTTCACCGCCTCGCTGGTGACCATGAGCCGGCCTTCGGTGTCGTAAACCGCAACGATTACCGAGACGAACGACTCCACGCCGTTGACCATCACATAGTCGAAGCCGAGTGAGGCCTCGCCCGATTCGGTGGGCGTGATCTTTGAGTCGAACGACACTCCGGTGCGCGAGTCGATGGGCTTGTCGGTGAACATATTGTAAACGCACGGCATGAAGCCGGCGTAGTAGAAGCGGATGTTGTAGCGCGTGAGGTCGATCGATTTCACGCCCGAGTCCTTGGTGTCGCCGTCCTTTGGCTCGGAGTCCTTTGGCTCGCCGTCGCCACGGGCGTCGCCGTCGTCGGCCCGTGCCTCGTTGCGGCTCTCCTCCTCGTCGATAAACTCCCGCAGGTCGGTGGTGATGAACTCAAACTTGGCCAGAGGCCGCTCCATTGCCACGTCGATTGTGTCGGGGTCGGCAACCACAGCGCGTGCCACCACCGTGCAGTCCTCCATGCCGCGGAAGGCGTCGCGCAGGTCGGTGTTGGCCACATGCGGCTCATAGAGGGTGATTTCCTCGAAGTTGTAGGGGTCGTAGTAGAGGCTGCGGTTGCGCTCGGCCACGAAGTCGGCCCACACGGCGATGGTGTGGTCGCCCTGTGGCAAGTCGAGCTCCAGAGTGCAGTCGTAGTCGCCCGGGCTAACCTCGCGCGTCACGCTGGCCTGGTAGGCCGGGTGTCGCACCACGGTGCCGTCGGCAAGGCGCGGATAGGCGTACACGAGCAGGCGCATGAGGCGCGGCCCGCCGGCGTCGTCGCGGCCGGGGATGAGGCTCACGTTGTTCTCGGCGAGCATGGTGCTGAAGGTGAGGCGCACCACGTTGTGCGACGTGGCCGGGGCCGACGGCACCTCGTGCACGTCGCAGGCGCTGAGCAGCAGGGCCATGGCGGCCACTGCCAGCGTGAGGGCTATATGTGGCAGGCGTGGCTTCATGGGCGTGGGCGGCGGCTTAGGTTGAACGAATAGCCGATGGATATGGCGGCGTTGTCGATGCCCCACCACGTCTTGCGCTCCGAGCCGGTGAGGAATCCGTTGTGGCGGTTTATGTACTTGTCGTAGTGCAGGCGGTAGGCGCCGCATCCCACCGACAGCTCCACGCTCCAGCGGCTGCTGCCGCGCATGGGCAGGCGGTAGCCCACGTTGAGGCCTCCGCCCAGTGCCGGGGTGTTGCGTGAGTGGCTCTGTCGGCGCAGGTAGCCGCCGGCGGCGAAGTTGTAGAAGGCGAGGCCGGCGTGTGCGGCCACGAAGAGTCCGCCGTTGTCGCGGCTGAGCCACGCGCGCAGCTCGGGATTGACGCTGAAGGTGCGGAATTTCACCTTGTAGGTGAAGTAGTTCCACGCCGAGTAGTACACGGGCACCGACAGCGACAGGTGGGGGGCAAGGTCGATCTCTGCGCCGAGGTTGGCGATGAGCAGTGCGAGTCCCACGGCGTTGGTCTTCACCGTGAGGCGGCGTCTCCATGGGGCTGGCTGTGCCGGGGCAGGGCGACGGATGGTGTCGGCAGCTGCCGGGATGACGGCGGCGGAGAGTGAGTCGGCGGAGAGTGAGTCAGCGGTGGTGTGGGTGTCGGCAGGCTCACCGGGGGTTGAGGAGCTGGGCAGCACCGTGATGCTGAAGTGTGCGGTGGCCTGGCGCAGCGGTGCGAAGTGGCGCCGCCGCATGATGTTCCAGGTGCGTGAGCCGTCGATTGCCTTGAGCGCGGCGATGGTGGCCTCGCTGCCCACAGCAGGCTCATTCTCAACAATCTGCGCCACGCGGTCGCGCTGCGTCATGCCTGAGGCGCGCACCTCGAGGAGCAGCTTGTCCCAGGGTATGAAATTGGTGTTGCGTATCACCTCCACGCGCGGCAGCCTGAGGCGCGTGCGCACAAAGCCCTCGAGGGCTGCGATGCGGCGCTCGGCAAGGCGGCGGTTGTGCCTGTAGTCGCCCTCGGGCGAGGCCGTTCCGCGCAGCACGAGGCGACAGCCGGCAGCGTCGTCGTTGTACGAGGAGTTCACGCTGTCGATGAATGCCGAAAGCTGGCTGAGAGTTTTACCATTGTTGCGGAATGCAGTGTCGATATCGGCCTTGTTCACCGGGAAATCAATGGTGAACTGCTTCTCGCAACAATGGGCATCTAAAAATTTACCCCCCCC
>JAQXTJ010000156.1 GCA_029219425.1 Bacteroidales bacterium | reverse complement strand
GATGCTGAGCTTGAGGTCCTTTCCCGAGACAGGGGCAATATCCTGCTTTCCGCCGTCGTACTTTCCCTTGATTTTCCCCAGGGCGTCGCGAATGAGGATTTCCACGCCTTTCTGTCCGCGCAGGTAGGCTTCGTAGCTCTTTTCCACACCGAGGTCGCCGGTGTAGTCGCCGGGGCGGTAGTAGTCGTCTTTCTCGATTTCGCGGGCATTGACCTCACGGATGTTTCCCACCACATTTGCGGCGGCAGTGTGGTTGTACTGCCTGAGAATGCGCTTCTGAATGAAGAACCCCGGGAATCGGTAGAGCTTTTCCTGGAGTCGGCCATAATCCTTGGCCGTGAGGTGAGTCATGAACACCTGCTGGCTATAGAGCGAGTAGTTGGGGTTTCTGCGTGGGTTCTTGATGTCGGCCATTCGCTTGTCGAATGTCTCGCGCGAAATTTGCAGGGTGTTGCAGAAGTCGGCGGTGTCGAATGGCTGCACGTCGCGTGGAATCATCACCACATCGTAGGCCGGCTGGTTGAACACCACCAGCTCTCCGTTGCGGTCGTACATGAGTCCTCGTGATGGGTAGAGGGTCTTGCGCAGGAAGGCATTTGTGTCGGCATTCATCTTGTATTTGTCGTCACAAACTTGTAGTTCGAACAGCTTTATGATGTAGATAGCCACAATCACAATGATGAAGCCGCCGATCACGTATTTTCGTCGTTCGAGATTATAGTCTTTTCTCACGCTTAGTGTCTAAACTGTCAATACCAAAAATTAGCAGAGTGCTCAGTGTGGTGCTTGCCACGATGCGCATAATGGTGAGCTGCACATTGTGCAGCGTGAACGCCTGTATGGCAAAGATGAAGAAGCAATATATAAGCACCATGGAAAGTAGATACTTAATGTAGATTCCGATGCCAAGGGTGTGGATTGATGGAATGGGATTGGGGAGGTCGTCCTCGCGGGCGAAATAGAGCGAGAACACCGGGCGGCGCAGGGCGGTGGCTACGACGCAAGCCAGGGCGTTCATTCCCTGTGTGTTGCTGAACACGTCGATAGTGAGGCCCAGGATGAAGGCGAGAGTCATCGCCCAATTCACCGATAGGTTGATTGGGAGGCGGATGAGGAAGTAGATATACACAACTGGGATGGCCACGCCGAAGATGCAGATGTGGTTGCATACCACCTGTAGCAGCGTGAGTGCCACAAAGAGGACGATGAACTGAAGTATGGTCTTAATCATTTCCTGGCCTCCTTTCCTTTTGCATTTTCCTCATCGAGAGCCATGATTTCGGCCTGGCGGTTGTTCTTGATGGCACGCACGGTGCTGAGCTGGGAGAAATCGGTGGAGAGCTCAATTCTCAACGAGAAGAAATTATCGTTTTTATCCTTGATTTGTTCAACAATAGTACCCACAATAAGACCTTCGGGGAACACCGAGGAGTAGCCGCTGGTGACGATTGTGTCGCCTTTCTCGAATTTCACATGGCGAGGCATTTCCTCGAGCAGTGCGTGGCCGGCATCCTTGCCGTCCCACACGAGGCTGCCGAAGAAATTGCTGCCTTTCACCTTGCACGAGAGGCGGAACATGGGGTTGAGCAGCGAGATGACACGCGCCGAGTGTGGTCCCACCACATTCACTATGCCCACCACGCCATTCTGATCAACCACGCCCATCTCGGGAGCAATTCCGTCGGTGCTTCCTCGGTTGATGGTGATGAAGTTCTGTGGCTGTGAGATGCTGTTGCTTATCACATGGGCGAGGATGAACTCGAAGTCGTGCTCGGTGCCTGCAATTGCAGTGGTGTCGGGGAGCATCAGCTTCACGCTCTCGAGCTCGTTGCGCAGGTTGATTACCTCCATTTCGAGCATGGCATTGCGGTTGTGCAGGTCTTCATTGATTTCGTGGAGGTGGAAGTAGGAAGTCACGTTGTTGAATGCTCCAAACGTAGCCGAGCAAATCCTATTGGCCGAGGTGAGGTACACATGGTGCTGATAGGGATTCCTCTGAAACAGCAGCATGCAGCTGATTGCCACATAGAAAATGAAGACAAACCACGAAAAATACTTTATTATGAAATTTATTAGATTTTTCAATGAGAGTGGTGTGAAATGGTGAATAAGAGAACAGCTTGTGAAACAGTCGCTTGTGAGTGCGCACGTAGGCGTGTATATATATATAGCCGAATGAGTGTGTGCCATAACCACGGTTATGCCACACACCCTTTTTCGGTAATATAACTATCGGTAGGCCTTGAGAATGAGGGGCTTATCGAATGAGGAACGAGAATCGGTTGATGTTCTTGAGCGCAACACCAGTGCCTTTGGCAACGGCGAGGAGTGGGTCCTCGGCGATGTGGAACTTGATTCCAATCTTGTCGGTGAGGCGCTTGTCGAGGCCGCGTAGCAGGGCACCGCCTCCGGTGAGGTAGATACCATTCTTCACGATGTCGGCATAAAGCTCGGGAGGAGTCTGCTCAAGAGCAGCGAGCACGGCAGCCTCAATCTTGGATATCGACTTCTCGATGCAGTGGCTTATTTCCTGATACGACACAGGAATCTCCATAGGCAGGGCCGTCATCTGGTTGGGGCCGTGCACGATGAAGTCTTCGGGCGGATTCTCAAGTTCGGTGAGGGCAGAACCCACATTGATTTTTATGAGCTCGGCCATACGCTCTCCCACCTTTACGTTGTGAGCGCGGCGCATGTGTTCCTGAATGTCCTCGGTGAAGTCGTCGCCGGCAATCTGGATGCTCTTGTTGCACACAATGCCACCGAGCGAGATTACGGCGATTTCGCTGGTACCGCCACCAATGTCCACCACCATGTTGCCTTGTGGCGCCTCCACATCGAGTCCGATGCCAAGGGCAGCAGCCATAGGCTCATAAATCATATACACGTCGCGTCCCTGAGCGTGTTCCGATGAGTCGCGCACAGCACGAATCTCCACTTCGGTGGAACCCGAGGGGATGCCCACCACCATGCGCAGTGATGGCGAGAACCAGTTGCTCTTGGAACTGAGTTTCTTCACAAAGCCGCGAATCATAAGTTCGGCGGCATTGAAGTCGGCAATCACACCCTTGCGGAGCGGACGCACGGTGCGAATGCCTTCGTGCTCCTTACCCTGCATCTGGCGAGCGCGTTCACCCACGGCAATCAATTTGTTGGTCTTAGTGTCGAGCGCAACGATTGAAGGCTCATTAATCACAATCTTGTCGTTGTGAATGATGAGGGTGTTGGCTGTGCCAAGGTCGATTGATATTTCTTTAGTTAATGAGAAAAGTCCCATATTGTGCTTAGTTGGCAAATTGTAATTAAAAAAGGAATAGAAAATTAGTGCTTGAAGTGGCGAATGCCGGTAGTGACCATAGCCACGCCATTCTTGTTGCAATATTCAATGGAGTCGTTGTCGCGGATAGAGCCACCGGGTTGAATCACAGCAGTGATACCGGCCTGATGGGCAATTTCCACACAGTCGGCAAATGGGAAGAACGCATCGGAGGCCATCACGGCGCCGTTGAGGTCGAAGTTGAAGCTGTGGGCCTTCTCCACTGCCTGCTTCAGTGCATCGACGCGCGACGTCTGGCCAATGCCGCTTGCGCAGAGCTGCTTGTTCTTTGCGAGGACAATTGCGTTGCTCTTGCTGTGCTTCACAATCTTATTGGCGAAGAGAAGATCCTCCACTTGAGCCTTATCCACGGCCTTCTCGGTTACTTGCTTGAGCTCGTCGGGAGTCTCGGTGTGAGTGTCGCGCTCCTGCACGAGTGCGCCATTGAGTGTGGTGCGGCACTGGAGGGCAGGACGCTCGAAAGGCTTGATGACGAGTATGATGCGGTTCTTCTTCTGCTCGAGAATAGCAAGTGCCTCATCGGTGTAGGCCGGTGCTATGCACACCTCGAAGAATATTTTGTTCATTTCCTCGGCAGTGGCAGCGTCGATTTCGCGGTTGGTGATAAGCACTCCGCCGAAAGCCGACACCGGGTCGCCCTCGAGGGCTGCCTTCCAGGCGTCGAGCACTGTGTCGCGAGAGGCGATGCCGCAGGCGTTGTTGTGCTTGAGGATGGCAAAAGTAGTCTCGGTGAAGTCGCCAATGAGGTTCACGGCAGCGTCGATGTCGAGGAGGTTGTTATAAGAAATCTCCTTGCCGTGGAGCTGGGTGAACATCTCGTCGAAGTTGCCGAAGAAGTAGCCTTTCTGGTGAGGGTTCTCGCCATAGCGCATCACCTTTGCTCCATTGATGGGCAGGCGAAGTGCTGAGGGCTGGTCGCCATCGAAGTAGTTGAAGATGTGGGAGTCGTAGGCACTCGACACGGCGAAAGCCTCCTTTGCAAACCAGCGGCGGTCCTCGAGCGAGGTGATTGCGCCTCCGTTGGCCACGAGACGCTCATAAAGAGGCTCATACTGAGCCTTAGAGGCCACGATAACCACATCCTGAAAGTTCTTTGCGGCAGCGCGGATGAGCGATATTCCGCCTATGTCGATTTTCTCGATAATATCGGCCTCGGCAGCGCCAGATGCAACGGTGTCCTCGAATGGGTAGAGATCTACGATAACGAGGTCGATTTCGGGAATTTCATATTGTGCAATCTGCTCGCGGTCGCCCTCATTGTCGCGACGGTTGAGGATTCCGCCAAACACTTTGGGGTGCAGAGTCTTCACACGGCCGCCAAGGATGGAGGGATATCCGGTGAGGTCTTCCACGGCATCACACTCATAGCCTTGCTCCTTGATGAACGACTGGGTGCCACCCGTGGAGAGGAATCGCACTCCATTGTCGTTGAGTATTTTAAGAATCTTGTCTAATCCATCTTTGTGGAAAACAGAGATAAGAGCTGTCTTGATTGTTTTATTCTGATCCATAATTACCTTAAATAATATACTATTGAAATTTAGTGCAAAATTATACAAAATCGGGAATATTTCTGCTAAAAAGCATAGAAATATTTTTTTCTCACAGCATTGCACGCCATTCATTGGTGAGCAATGCTGTGAGGGAGTGGGTGGGATTATTTCTTGTTTTTCTCAATCCACTTGCGTGCGTTCACAAATGCTTCTATCCAAGGAGTCACCTCATCGGCGCGGTGCGACTCGGGATAGAAACCGCACTGCCATGGGAAGATGGCACGCTCCAAGTGGGGCATCATTGCCAGATGGCGGCCATCGGCCGAGGCAATACCAGCCACGGCGCGAGGTGATCCATTGGGATTGGCCGGGTAGCTCTTATATGAGTAATTGGCTACCACATTGTAGTTTTCGGCCGACTCGGGCAAATAGAACTTACCTTCACCGTGAGCCACCCAGATGCCGAGGCGGGAGCCTGAGAGCGAGCCAAACATCACTGAGTTGTTCTTGGGAATCGTGAGGCCGAGGAACTGCGACTCAAACTTGTGGCTGTCGTTGTGCATCATCTTGGTGCGCTTGCCGTGCTCGGGATTGATGAGATTGAGCTCAATCATCACCTGGCAGCCGTTGCAGATGCCGAGGCTCAGAGTGTCGGGACGGCTGTAGAAACGGTCGAGGGCTGCTTTTGCTTTCTCATTCCAGAGGAATCCGCCTGCCCAGCCCTTAGCCGAGCCAAGAACGTCGGAATTGGAGAATCCGCCGCAGAACACAATCATATTCACGTCGTCGAGTGTTTCGCGACCAGAGATTAGGTCGGTCATGTGCACGTCCTTCACATCGAAGCCGGCATAATAGAGCGAGTAGGCCATTTCGCGGTCGCCATTCACGCCCTTCTCGCGGATGATGGCAGCCTTGATTCCCGAAGGCTTGTGGCTGAAGCCTGTGATACCCTGGTCGGCAGCCTTTCCGGTGAATCCCTTGGGGAGAATGTAGCGAATGGGCTGCTTCTTGTAGTTGAGGAATCGGAGCTTTGCGCACTTCTCGCCGCTCTGCTTGGTGTCGAGGAGATAAGAAGACTCCATCCACACATCGCGCAGGTGGTCGATGAAGAGCATATATTCGTTGCCATCGTGATTGATGGTGAGGCTGCGCTCGGCAGAGGGAGAGCCAAGTTCCACACAGCTAATTTCTGCCTTGTTGAGAGCAGCGAGCACGCGGTCGATTTTCTTGTCGGCAACCTGAATGACGAGGGCGGGATTCTCGGCAAATAGAATCTTGATGAGGTCGGTTTCGGTGAAGCTGTCGGTGCTAATTTCGATACCGCCCTTGGCATTGGCAAAAGCCATCTCGAGCAGGGCAGTGACAAGACCTCCTGCCGACACGTCGTGAGCGGCAAGGAGCATATTCTTGGCCACGAGATCCTGCACGGCATTGAATGCGCGGCCGAAATACTCGGCCGACTTCACTGTGGGCGAAGTGGCACCGAGTGTGCCGAGCGACTGTGCGAAAGCCGATCCGCCGAGGTTCATTGCATCGGCAGAGAAGTCGATATAGAAGAAGCGGCTGTTGCGGTTCTGCATCACGGGCGACACTGTTTTCTTCACATCTGCCACCTCGCCGGCAGCCGAGATAATCACAGTGCCCGGAGCGAGCACCTTCTTGTCGCCATATTTCTGGGTCATGGAGAGGCTGTCTTTGCCGGTGGGAATGTTGATGCCCAGAGCACAAGCAAAGTCGCTGCATGCCTTCACAGCCGAGTAGAGGGCAGCGTCCTCACCGGTGTTGCGGCAGGGCCACATCCAGTTGGCGCTGAGCGATACACTCTTTAGATGGTTCTTGAGGTTGGCACCCACAATATTGGTTAGAGCCTCGGCAATAGAGAGTACGGAGCCGGCCTCGGGGTTGATAAGTGCAGCCTGCGGGGCATGGCCGATGGAGGTGGCGATACCCTTGGTGCCAGTGAAGTCGAGGGCTACCACTCCGCAGTCGCTTAGTGGGAGCTGAATTTCGCCCTGACACTGCTGGCGTGCAATCTTGCCGGTGATTGAGCGATCCACCTTATTGGTGAGCCAATCCTTGCAGGCAACGCCTTCGAGCTGGAGCACGGTTTCCACATAGTCGTTGAGGTTTTCGGCCGAATACTTCACGTCGGCAAAGTGGTGCGGAGCCGTGACGTCGGTCATCACTGTGACAGGCGAGCTGCCAAACATATCCTTCATGCCCAGGTCGATGGGGCGCACGCCATTTTTGTCCTCGAATACGAAGCGGTCGTCGCCAGTGGTTTCGCCCACCACATAGAACGGGGCACGCTCGCGCTCGGCAATCTGACGTATGTGCTCAATATCCTTTTTCTCAACCACCATGCCCATGCGCTCCTGCGACTCATTGCCAATGATTTCCTTGAGCGAGAGTGTAGGGTCGCCAACAGGTAGGGCAGAGATATTGATTTTTCCACCTGTTTCTTCGACAAGCTCTGAGAGGGCATTGAGGTGACCCCCTGCGCCGTGGTCGTGGATGGAAACGATGGGGTTGGAGTCGGATTCGGATAGGGCACGGATTACATTCGACACGCGCTTCTGCATCTCGGGGTTGGCTCGCTGCACGGCATTGAGCTCAATGGAGTTGTCGTACTGGCCAGTGTTGACCGACGACACAGCTCCGCCACCCATGCCGATGCGGTAGTTGTCGCCACCCATGAGCACTACCTCTTGATGAGGCTTGGGAGTGCCCTTTATGGCATCGCGCTTATTTGCAAAGCCCACTCCTCCTGCGAGCATGATTACCTTGTCGTAGGCAAACTGGCTTTCGTTTTCCTCGTGCTCGAATGTGAGCAGAGAACCGCAGATGAGAGGCTGGCCAAACTTGTTTCCGAAGTCGGATGCGCCATTGGATGCCTTTATGAGAATCTCCTCTGGAGTCTGATAGAGCCATGGGCGTGGAGGCATTGTGCAAAGCTCCCTTTTGCGCTCGGCGGCGGTGCGGGGATAGGAAGTCATATAGACTGCTGTTCCGGCAAGCGGGAGGCTGGCGCGACCACCGCCGAGGCGGTCGCGAATCTCGCCACCCGAGCCTGTGGCAGCACCGTTGAAAGGCTCTACAGTGGTGGGGAAGTTGTGTGTCTCGGCCTTGAGTGATATTACGGTGTCGATTTCCTTCACCTCGAAGAAATCGGGTTTCTCGGGGTTTCGCGGTGCAAACTGCTCTATGCGCGGGCCCTCTACGAATGCCACATTATCCTTATAGGCCGACACAAGAGAATTGGGGTTCTCCTGCGACGTCTTCTTAATCATCTTGAAGAGCGACATTGGCTTCTCCTCACCGTCTATAATAAACTTGCCATTGAAGATCTTGTGGCGGCAGTGCTCGCTGTTGACTTGCGAGAATCCGAAAACTTCGCTATCGGTGAGCGGACGGCCCAGCTTCACTGCAAGCTGCTTGAGGTACTCAATCTCCTCGGGATTGAGGGCAAGACCTTCGCTCACGTTGTACTCCTCAATATTATCAATATGAACAATCTCCTCTGGAGTCTTGGTGATCTTGAATGTGTCGCCATCGAGGGTGTGGTAGATGCGCTGAAGCATTTTGTCGAAAGCAGGGTTCTCGACCGGGGCTACAGCAAACTCCTCAATACGAAGAATGCCCGAAATACCCATATTCTGAGTGATTTCAACGGCATTCGTACTCCACGGAGTTATCATTTCGCGGCGAGGGCCTACGAAAGTGCCGGTGAGCACCTTCTTCTTGAGAGGCTTGGCACCATCGAGCAGCCAAGTGAATTTCTCGATTTCGGAGTCGGAGAGAATGTGGTCGGCTTCGACCGCATAGATTGTGGTAGCTCCTTTTTTGAAGAATGTTATCATAATAAAGTTATACTTGAGTGATGTGTTAAGTCGTTTTGTTATTTTATGGTGCAAAGTTACGGAAAAACATTGATTCTTGAAAACTTTTGGAAAAAGATATAGAGAAATGTGATGATAACTCGGCGAAAAAATGTAACTTTGCCATTTAGGATGACGTATTAAACAATGCTACGGATGAAAAAAACGATATTTATTGCTCTGCTTGCCGCTGCTATCGGCCCTGGTGGCAAGGTGGCGGCACAGGTTAGCTTTGCCGGCAACACGCTGCCTGTGTATGCCGAGACTCCTGCAGCAAGCACCGGACTCAACCACATCTATGTGCTCAACCGTTGCGACGGTGTGACTATGAGCTACACTGCCGCAAGTGCCGGGGCCAATGTGGTGTGGCTGAAGTATGGCGCACAGGGCGGAGGATATGCCGAGGAAATAACCACGGTGAGGCGTGATGGCGCTGTGACTACAATTGACGTGATTCCCAACTGTGGCTATATAATAGAGGAAGGAACCAACCGCACGTACTTGTGGGTGGTGAACTACATGGACTACTACCTGAGCCTTGATGGCATCACATTAAGTGCCGAACAGGACTGTGGCACAGTGATGCTCGATGTGGCAGGAAGCGGGGCCGACATAGGTTACCATACAATCACCGGCGTGCCCAAGAAACTCGACCGCGAAATGAGGCTCACCTACAACACTCTGGAATGGAACGCCAATGAACTGCGCTGGGACGAGAAGCAAGTGGAGGAGAGCTACGATGTGCTGAAGCCGACAATCTCGGTAGCAGCCCCCTATTGCGACACACATTTCACCCTGACTGGCGACAAGCTCTTGCGCTACTGGGGCGAGGAGACTTCGGTGGAGAGCGCCACCCTGACAACCAAGGCAGTGGCAGTGGAGAGCACGGCTGTGCAGGAGGAGCGCGACAATGCCAACGAGAAGAAGGTGGAGAGTGAGTCGCTGGGTGGCTCAGCTCCAGTGACGGTGACATTCACCGCCTATCCCACCGACGCTGTGGTGCACAAGGAGTGGCAAATGGCACGCGATGCCGAATTTGCCGACATCTTGCTGCGCAAGAATGAGGATGAGATGACAAGCACCTTCACCGAGGCCGGCACTTTCTACCTGAGATTTCTTGGCAACAATGCCGATGGCGACTGCGAGGCCGAGGGTGCGACCTACACCGTGACAATCGGCACCTCGGCTCTGGAGTGCCCCAATGTGTTCTCCCCGACCTCTACCGAGGGCGTGAACGATGAGTGGCGGGTGAGCTACAAGTCGATTGTGGAGTTTCAGTGTCACATCTTTAACAAATGGGGTGTGAAAATGTGTGAACTCACCGATCCTTCGCAGGGCTGGGACGGGAAATACAAAGGAAAATATGTGAAACCGGGAACCTACTACTATGTGATTCAGGCGCGTGGAGCCGATGGACAGAAATATAACCTGAAAGGTGACATCAACATTATCAACTACAGCAACAGAGGCACCAATAGTGGTTCTTCGGGTGCTGGGGAATAATACTCAAATCAACGTAACGAAAAAAGAAGGACATGATAACAACCAAGAGAATAAAACTGATTGCTTGCTGCATATCGGTGGTGATTGCGTGCTCGTGCGCAGCAGTCGCTGCCGACAGTGAGAACTACAATGAAGGTGTGTTCACCGAAATGGTTAATCCCGAGATACCCATGAAGGCTTCTCTTGCCGGCGAAACGGTGAATCTCGACCGAATAGACATGGCCGAGCGGCTCGACCGCGAGTTGACAAGTATAGTGTATGGCCACAGCAACACATCGCTGGTGCTGAAGCGAGCCAACCGCTACTTCCCCATGATAGCCCCCATACTGGAGCAAAATGGAGTGCCTGTGGATTTCATCTACCTTGCGGCGATAGAGAGCAGCCTGAATGTGCGTGCCTACTCTCGCGCCAATGCTGCCGGGCTGTGGCAATTTCTTGCAGCCACCGCAAAGCAATATGGGCTGGAGGTGAACGACGAGGTGGATGAACGGTATCATCCGGAGAAATCAACGTTGGCCGCCTGCAAATACCTGAAAGCCGGATACAAGAAATATGGACACTGGGCTACGGTGGCGGCAAGCTACAACGCTGGAATGGGCCGTATATCGGGCGCACTCGAAAAGCAGCTTGTGGATAACTCATTCGACCTCTATTTGAATGAGGAGACTTCGCGCTATGTGTTTCGTTTCCTTGCCATGAAGATGGTGCTGGAGAATCCGAGAGCCTATGGCTACTGTCTCACGGCGAAGCAACTTTATCAACCAATCGCCTGTAAGGAGGAGGCAGTGAGTGGCAGCGTGGCGAGCTGGAGCCAATGGGCCCGCGACCGGGGAATAAGCTACGCACAGCTGCGGGAACTTAATCCCTGGATTCGTGCCTCATCGCTAACCAACAAGGCAAAGAAAACCTACACAGTGAAGATTCCCATCACCACCGAACTCTACCGCAGCAAGCGCAAACACACGGTGTGGAACAAGAAGTGGGTGAAGTGAGCTATGGGCTTTGGGCTTTTATTTATGTAATACATTAAATATAAAAAAACATTAATCTCAGAATGATGCAAATCGACGGAAAGGATGTGGAATGCGTGAGCGTGCTTGGCGCGCGTGTGCACAACTTGAAGAATATAGACGTGGAGATTCCCCACAACAGGCTCACGGTGGTGACCGGACTGAGCGGCAGTGGGAAGTCGTCGCTCGCATTCGACACAATCTTTGCCGAGGGTCAACGCCGCTATGTGGAAACATTCTCGGCTTATGCCCGCAATATGCTCGGTGTGCTCGAACGTCCGGATGTGGACAAGATTACCGGCCTTTGCCCTGTGATTTCAATCGACCAGAAGACGGTGAACAAGAACCCGCGGAGCACAGTGGGAACTACCACTGAGGTGTATGACTACCTGCGCCTGCTTTATGCCCGCGCAGCCGATGCCTATTCCTATCTGTCGGGTGAGAAGATGGTGCACTTCACCGCCGAGAAAATTGTGCATCTCATTCTGGAAAAATATGCCGGACACCGCATCTACCTGCTTGCTCCGCTGGTGAAGAACCGCAAGGGACACTACAAGGAGCTGTTTGAGCAACTGCGCAAGAAGGGCTATATCACCGTGAGGGTCGATGGCGAGATTAGAGAAATTGCATACGGCATGAAGCTCGACCGATACAAGAACCACAGCATTGAGCTGGTGGTGGACAAAATGAAGCCCGATGGAAAATCGCGCGAGCGTCTTGCCGACTCGGTTGACCTCACCTTCAAGCAGGGCGACGGCGAGCTGATGGTGCTCGACAAAGATGCAGGCGACACCATTGGTCACTACAGCCGCAAGCTCATGGACCCGGCCACCGGCCTGTCGTATGCCGAGCCGGCACCTCACAATTTCTCATTCAATTCGCCCCAAGGCTCGTGCCGCAAGTGCAAGGGACTGGGATATGTGAACCTGATTGACCGCGACAAGGTGCTGCCCAATATGGAACTGTCGATTCACGACGGCGGCATTGCCCCGATTGGCAAATATAAAAATTCGCTCATCTTCTGGCAAATTGCCGCCATCTGCAAGAAATATGGCGCAACACTGAAGACTCCGCTGAAGGACGTGCCAGAGGAGGCTATAGATGAGATAATGAACGGCACAGATGAGCGGCTCGATATTGAGACCGCAACGATGAGTACGTCGAACTACTTCACCACCTTCGACGGGCTGGTGAAATACATAGAGTTGCAGCAGACCGATGATGCCACTGCCGAGGCACAGAAGTGGGCCGGACAATTCTTCTCACGCACCGTGTGCCCTGAGTGTGGCGGCGCAAGGCTCAACAAGGAAGCCCTGCACTATCGCATTGGTGGCAAGAATATAGCCGAGCTGGCGCAGATGGATATTCTGGAGCTGCGCGACTTTGTGAGCAACATTCGAAGCGTGATGACCGACAAGCAGTGGACTATCGCCGCCGAGATTGTGAAGGAAATACTCAGCCGGTTAAACTTCCTCATCGACGTGGGACTCGACTATGTGTCGCTCAACCGCAGCTCGGCAACGCTCTCGGGTGGTGAGAGCCAGCGCATACGCCTTGCCACACAGATTGGCTCACAGCTTGTGAATGTGCTCTACATTCTCGATGAGCCGAGCATTGGCCTGCACCAGCGCGACAACGTGCGACTCATTGAATCGCTAAAGAAACTTCGGGATTCGGGCAACACAGTGGTGGTGGTGGAGCACGACCGTGACATGATGCTGGAGGCTGACTACATTGTGGATATTGGCCCCAAGGCGGGTCGCAAGGGTGGCAACGTGGTGTTTGCCGGCACACCTGCCGAGATGCTGAATAGCGACACCCTCACAGCTCGCTACCTGAATGGAGCGCTCGAGATTGCCGTGCCTGCGCATCGCCGTCAGGGCAATGGCAAAATGCTGACTCTGCGAGGCTGCCGCGGCAACAACCTTAAAGGTGTTGACGTGAGCTTCCCGCTGGGAATGATGGTGTGCGTGACGGGGGTGTCGGGCAGTGGAAAGTCGTCGCTTGTGAATGGCACGCTTCAGCCCATACTGAGTCGCCATTTTTTCCGTTCGCTGCAAGAGCCTCTGCCCTTTGGCGAGATACTTGGAATTGAGAATGTGGATAAGGTGGTGACAGTTGACCAGTCGCCGCTGGGTCGCTCTCCACGCTCCAATCCAGCTACCTATACAGGCGTTTTTGCCGACATCCGCAACCTCTTTGTTGGCTTGCCCGAGGCCAAGATTCGTGGCTATAAGCCAGGCCGCTTCTCATTCAATGTGGCTGGAGGTCGCTGCGAGGCGTGCAAGGGCAATGGCTACAACACGGTGGAGATGAACTTCCTGCCCGATGTGCTGGTGCCTTGTGAAACCTGTGGCGGAAAGCGCTACAACCGCGAGACACTCGAGGTGAGATTCAAGGGTAAGTCGATTGCCGACATTCTCGACATGACGATAAATCAAGCCGTGGAGTTTTTTGACTCAATTCCTGCAATTCTCAAGAAGATAAAGGTGCTGCAGGAGGTGGGACTGGGCTACATAAAGCTGGGGCAGCCTTCGAGCACACTCTCGGGAGGCGAGAGCCAGCGCGTGAAGCTCGCCACCGAGCTTGCCCGCAAGAGCACCGGCAACACGGTGTTCATTCTCGATGAGCCTACCACCGGACTGCACTTCGAGGACATAAAGGTGCTGCTTGATGTGCTGAACCGACTTGTGGAGAAAGGCAATACTATGATAGTGATTGAGCACAATATGGACGTGATAAAGTGTGCCGACTATATTATCGACATGGGTCCCGAAGGCGGTGCCGCGGGTGGCAGGCTTATGGCTGTAGGTACTCCAGAGCAGGTGTCAGAGAATCCAGATTCAATAACTGGCAGATTTCTTAAAGATGAACTGAAAAAAGGATAGGAGGGGGAGTCCTCTCTTTGTTGCTTTTTGCCAATATGTCAACATTGGCGCTTTTTACGACGCATTACGCCGGAGCTGCATTCTGCTCCGGCGTTTTTTATTGTTCGAAATTTTTTGAGTAAAGATTGCAAATAGCTATTTTTGAGTGAAAATATATTGTATGCCTATGTGAATCAGATGATTAAGGTTGGTAGGGCACAAAGTTCAACCTCGTGAGAATTGAATTTGAGCCAGCTATTGGATGATTGATGGGCAAATATTTGATTGTGACCAATTCTGGGGTAATTATGTGATTCGTTTTTCGTCTTTGGTAGTTTTACCATTCAAGATTGTCAATTGTTGTCATTTGAGATTTGTCGAAAGGTAGGGTAGGGGAGAGAAGGCTGTTGACTTTGCAAATAAGCTTGCTGAGATATTTAAGAATTATATTTGGATAGTTAACGAAAGAGGAATTATGATATCATTATACAAATTGTTTGTAATTGCAATTTTTTAGGGCTTTACATTTATTATAAACTCCTATAACATACGGATAATAAGCATATTATAAATAAATACTAAAGTATTAATTAAATATTTTGTAAAATAGGATGATTTTGATGGTTTGTACCATTTTTGAAAGACGCAACAACTTGATTTATAGTACTATATATAATATATATTAAAGCGATAGCATAATACACCCAATAAGGTGTTTACAAAACCAAACCCGAGGACAAATAGAGTTGTTTGCAAAACGCAATTGCAATAATTTGCAAATGTAAAGTAATGAAAAATTTGTGATTTTCAAAAATAAACGCTATATTTGCAAAGTAAAATTCAAATATGTAAATAATATGGATATTGTTTCACGCATAAAATTCTTCTTGGATTCTCGAAATATTGCCAACTCGCAATTTGCCGATCGATGTGAGATACCTCGACCCACAGTTTCTCAGCTTCTTAATGGACGCAATAAAAAAGTGAGCGATGAAGTAATATCCAAAATTCATACAGCATATCCTGAATTATCCATCATGTGGCTTTTGTTTGGTGAAGAACCTATGATTCTTGGTAATCAATCTATCTCTGATTCTCCTCTAAACGCTCAACTCGATGAGAATGCAATAAACACCAGCAATTCAGCCAACGATTCGACAGACGAAAATTTCACGCGCCAGGAAGAAACACGCATATTGTTTGATGAGCGGGAGTCGCCAGCCGAACTGGGTGCTACTGATTCTATTTCTTCACCCATTAGCAAAGCATTAGAGAATTTTGTACTCAACAATGCAAGTTCGCTCAGTTCTGCTGATAAAAGCGGAACCAAGCACATCGTAAATGTAATGGTTCTATATTCCGACAACAGTTTTGTGTCGTTTGTTCCAGAGCATTCACATTAGCATTTCTGTCTTGTTTAGCCCCACTATTGTGTTTATATGGTGATTCATCTCAGACGTTCCCTCTATCTTTGGTAGGGTGCTCTTTTCTCCTTCTTTTGCTATATTATTTAACATAATATCAATTATGTAACTTTTTGGTGATGAAATTTAAGAATGGAATTGAGGGGAAAAGTGATTGATTAGATTCTTTTGTGACTCTTGCGTTGATGTAGTGTGCGTTGTCTGTTTTGCGAGAGATTTCAGAGAAAACTGGTTGTCAGGAATAAAGTATTTTGGAGATTAGTTCGCGCAGCAGTGCGTATTCTTCCTGACGGCTATCCATTCCTTTTGACTTGCGGTCGAACTCGCGAATGTAGCTTATTATGTTAACGCACTGTGCCGTGTTGTAGCTTTTTGCGCCCTCCATCACCATCTTCACTCGGTAGGCCGATTTTGCTTCGATTTGAGCCATTATTCCTCGTTCGCTCTTGTCCTTGGCTGTGAGGGCAAGCAGAAGAGTTGAGAAGTAGTTGAACAGTAGGCTCACGGTAACTACCGAGGGGTTCTTTTTGGGATTCTTTGTGAAGTAGTCAATTATGCGGAATGCTTTATCCACCTTGCGGTATTTTATGGCGTCTTCCAGCTCAAAGTTGTTGAAGTCTTTGCTGATGCCTATGTTGCGTTCAATCACTTCGGGTGTTATTCGTCCGCCCTCCCCTACCAGCATTATCAGCTTGTCCATTTCGTTCACAAGGTGCGACACATCGGTTCCCACATAGTCGGCCATCATGGCCGCAGACTTAGAGTCGATGTTGCAGCGATGGTCGGAGGCATAGTCGGAAATCACCTTGGTGACTAGTGCGTCCTTGAGTTTAGCCGACTCAAATACTACTCCGGCATCGCCATTCTTGAGCAACTTGATGAATTCCGGTGCTTTCATGTTGCCATTCTTGTTGCATAGCACGAGTATTGTGCTGTGCTGAGGTTTCTCGGCATAGAATTTGAACAGGTCGGGATCCTTGATGTTCTGCGCCTCACGCACCACCACCACTTGCCGCTCGGCCATCACAGGATAGCGCTTGCACATATTTATCACTTCGCGGGCATCAACATCCACTCCATAGCACACCGTGAGGTTGAAGTCGCGTTCATCCTCGCTTATTGCTCTTGCCACGATTTTCTGCTCCAGATCATCGATGTAGAACGACTCCTCCCCCATCAGCAAATAGATTGGGCGAAACGCGCGCCGGCTTATCTCCGTGGCGAGTTGCGAATATGTCACTGCTTCTTTTTTTGTTGCTGTTGCCATCGCTTTTGCTTTTTTGTGTGTGGTTACAAAAATATTTTGTAAATTTACGAATTATTTCACGCAAATGCAAACGATTAATTCAATAATAAGACTCAACTTGCCTCCGCGCAACTTCAGCATTAAGCTCACGCCACAGGGTAATCGTGTGATATTCGACCGCTTACGCCGTCGCTTTGTGGCTCTTACACCCGAGGAATGGGTGAGGCAGAATTTTGTGGAGCATCTCATTGCCGACTGTGGTTTCCCTGCCGGACTTATGAGCAACGAGATGTCGCTCACACAGAATGGCATAAGCCGACGATGCGACACCCTTGTAGCCGACCGTTACGGACGCCCAATGGTGATTGTGGAGTATAAAGCTCCTTCGGTGAAGATTACACAAGCAGTTTTCGATCAGATTTGCCGTTACAATATGGTGCTTAGGGCGCGTTACCTAATTGTGTCGAATGGACTTTCACACTATTGTTGTCG